>NZ_FNKP01000003.1:714455-1071682 GCF_900099835.1 Paraburkholderia fungorum | reverse complement strand
GGCAGTGATGGCCTACAGATATTCCTTCGATATCTGCCCCCACAAAATCCAGCTGGCCGATCGCCTGTTCTGTATTTGCACGGCGCAACTTTCCCATCAGCGCTATCTGTCGCATATCGCTTTGAAGGCCGCTCCTGGCGCGACGCGCTCAGCGCGGCCGGACTCGATGTCTGGGCTCTTGATTTCCTCGGTTTCGGCGGGTCTGATCGATTTCCTCAGATGGATGACGACGCTGACGCCGGGCAACCACTGAGCCTCGCGGCATGTGCAGTTGGACAAGTCGAAGCCGCCGTGCACTTCATCCTTGAACGCAGCCGTTGTGCGCGCGTATCCCTCATTACTCATAGTTGGGGCTCGATGCCCGCCGGAATCTTTGCGTGTCACCATCCGACGCAGGTTGATCGCGTAGTAATGTTTGCGCCGTTAGCGTGTCGCCAAGGGCCACGCTATATGCCGCGTCCGACCTTGCCCGCGTGGAAATTCGTGACGAACGAAGACCAATATGACCGCTTCGTGGAAGATGTCCCGCCCGGGGAGTCCCCAGTGCTATCGCGCGAGGATTTTGCAGTCTGGGCCGAAGCCTATCTCGATAGCGATCCGGGTTCGCGTGATCGGGCCCCGCCTGCGGTCATGACACCGACAGGCCCGCTAGTCGAGATTCTTCGTGCATGGCACGGTGAACTGGCGTGGGCGCCGCAGGCGATAGTTGCACCTGTTGCAATTATTCGCGGCAGTTGGGATGGTGTGTCATCCGAATCGGACGCTCAGTGGCTGTTCGATCATCTCGTTCGCGCGGCCGAGCGTCGGATAATTACCATCTCTCGCGGAACTCACCTCATGCACCTCGAACAGATGCGTACGGCGCTCTGGCAAGAAAGCATTGCATTTCTTGCGGGCAGCATTACCGTTCGCCCGACAGGGCACACTTCAGGAGAGACCATGATGCAGGATCACCATGAAAGTAAGGACATTCCCGGCTACAACCCAGGCACGGACCAAGTTGCCAAGTCGCCGATCACACTGGATGAGCTAAAAGATCTGAAGGCGACGTGCCTGTTCAGCGACGAAGATATGGTCTATCTCCGTCTCAGCTACGACGTACTGAAGGATCAGGCCGAAAATCTTGTCACGATGTGGCGGGGAATCATTGCGCAGCACGTACACCTCGCCAGCTACAGCTTCGACCGGGAAACCGGTGAGCCTGACAAGGAGTATGGTGCGGCAGTCGGCAAGCGCTTTGCCCAGTGGGTGCTTGATACAGCACGGGCGGAATACGATCAGGAATGGCTCGACTACCAGTACGAAATCGGATTGCGTCACCACCGCGCGAAAAAAAACGTCACCGACAACGCCAACACTGCCGCTCATATTCGTGGCCGAGACATCATCGGTTTCGCTGCTGCAACCGTCGCGCCAATGCGCCCTTATCTCGAGAAAGGCGGCCATTCTCCAGATGTCGTTCAGCGTATGCAGGAAGCGTGGTGGAAGTCGATGATTCTCCAGGTGACTCTCTGGTCACAACCGTACATGAACCCAGGCGACTTTTGAGTCAAAACATGCACACCCTTTGCATTCGATACACACTGGGTCCAAACCGGCTAAAACACTTCCGCGACTACGTGGAGCGTGAGCTGGAAGCTATCCGCAACGCAGGGGGCAAGATCGTCGGATACTGGCTCCCGACGGATTTCGCCGGGCCGACGAACGTCGCGTATGGCCTGATCGATTTCCTCACTCTCGCTTCCTATGAGCATTACCGTGAGGCGTTGGCCGATGATCCTCTTCATCAGCGCAACGCGGCCGAACTGATGCGGAGCGGCGCAGTGCTCAGTATGGAACGCTCGATCGTCGAGCGGTGTGTCGATGGATACGAAGGTAAAGACTAGCTGGATGGGAGGCTGCAGCATGCAAACGCCGCAACAATGGCGGACTCTCCGCCCACGCCCTAGCTCCTGTCGCGAACCGAAAGACTTCTAGCGACTGTTTGGCGGTGCGGTAACGGAGGGAGTCAACTTTAGCGAGCGCGTACTTCCGCCCTTAGCAGACGGTCTCCAGTCGAAGGGACAACTGTCCGATTTCGCAAAACGGCAATCCGGGTGGCCCGCGCGTTAGCGATTGTGAATGGCAAATTATTTGGCGGATAACCGATACGCGCTATCTGGCGCGCTAACTCGCTAGCTGAATGAGTTTGCCACGACGTTGAGATCCAGCATCGTGGCCGTCAGCCCGAACATACCTTTCCGGTGTTGCGTCAAAAGCAATGCGGAACATCGCAATAAGATTGTTGGGGCTGGTATGGCTCAAGGCGTCTGCCACCGTCGATATGGACTCGCCATGCGCAAGCAGATCGATCGCACGCACGGGTAAAGTCTCCTGTCGCCACTCGGTCGACGAGAGGCCGAGCGTTGCGGAAAACAGGCGTCGAGCGATTCTTGCCGACAGGCCGGCTATTGACGAAAGTACCTCGAGGGAATGTTCCCAGCTCAAATCGCGCAGTACGATATCGACCAAGCAGGACAGGCCGGCGTATACACCCTAGACGTACCTTTCAGAAATTCTCCTCCTCAGGCTCTGGTCCCCGTGTCGGCTCACTAACCGCATCGAGGCGAACGGCCCTTCCCGTTCGCGCGGATTCATAGATTGCTTCCATGATGCGCTGGTCCTGCAGGCCCTCTTCGCCGGGCGTGTGCGGTGTGATATCGCGTTTCACGCACGAAGACATATGATCGATCTCGCGTGCGAACTGGTCCTGCGGATCGATCTGCAATTCGACGACGGCATTTTTGCCGTCCAGCAGCATCCCATGAAGCAGCCGCAAGCCGTTGTAGCCAAATGCGGGGTCCATTTCGGCCCAGCCCTGCGCGCCCTGCAATCGGAAAAAGCGGGATTCGTGACTGGCGTAGCTAGCGGTGCACGTGGCGGAAAAGCCGTCGGGGAAACTCAGAATGAAATGCACCCCAGCTTCTACTTCTTTGAAACGCGGATCACCTTTGGGTTGCGAAACTGTAGCAAACACCTGATCCGGTTCGCGTCCCGTGATAAAACGCACCGCATTCAAACAATACAAACCGATGTCCGGCAAAGCGCCGCCGCCGGCCAGCTTTTTGTTCAAACGCCACTGAGTGGGGTCGCCTACATTCTGCGAATTACCGGCGATAAATTCGCGCAGGGAACCCAACTGGTTATCCTTCACCATCTTTGCAATCAAACGGTCCATCGGCTCGTACTGGCTACGATAGGCAATCATCAGTTTCCGGTTCGCCTGCCGACATGCGTCGATCATGGCCTGGCAGTCCGCGACGCTCGTTGCCATCGGTTTTTCACAAAGTACGTGCTTGCCTATCCTGGCCGCTCGCACGGTGTAATCCCGGTGCAATCCATTAGGCAGCACGATGTAAATCACCTGAACTTCAGGATTGCTGGCGAGATGTTCGAAGTTTTCGTAGCCATAGACCGCAGATCCGCGCACGCCGTACTGTCGCGCGATCTTCAATGCTTTGCTGCGATCACCGGAGACAAGTGCCGCAACTTTCGAATATTTGCATTGCGACAGCGCAGGAAGAATCTGATTGAGCGATAAACGCCCTAGTCCGACGATGGCATAGCCGACCCGATCGTCGAGAGGCAGGTTCGGATCGGGCGTTTGCTCCTTCTGCTCCGTGTCAGGGTCCTGGATCAACGAAAGCTTGACTGCATTTGATTCGGCCGCTGCTAAACCCGCGGCTTGGATGGGCGCCGCCGACCCCGCCGCGAGGGCTGCCGCTAAACTGAGGCCACTACGTTGCAGAAAGCGTCGCCGTGCCTCGCCGCGGTCCGGATCAGAGGATGTACTGTCTGACGCAATGTTCGGCGCGGAATCGGCTGCGGAAGGGCGATCGCTACGCATGCTGGCTCCTTGATCAGTAGCCGTGGGAAAATGGAACTGTACCCAGCAACAGGCATACCTGTTAGCGGCTGAAGATCACAGACTGCGAGGCCCATGAGCGAGTTGCGCTTTCGCGATCCCCACCGCGACTGTCGGTTCCCAACAGCATTTCACTGGTGAACGCCGAAGAGCCGTGCGAACCGTGGGCGCATGCGCTGTCGTAGCAGCTCACCTACTGCTCGTCACTCGCCTGCTGGTCAATGTCGATTCGCCCGCGGTCGCGCAGCAGATAGGTCATTTCATCATGCCACTGCGATTCAGTTTCATCGCGATCTGCACGGTCACACCACGCGGCGTCCATGACGCGATGACGCCCTTGCGTTTCACTAGCGAGGCGATGTCAGCACCGCCACTTGATTACAAATGTTGAATGGGCCATTACGGTCCACCTTTGTACCCGTCAACTCACTAATCCCCACCGGCTCCGGAAAGAGTCAACTGCCGCCGGAACCGGAGTTGGCAGCCGAAGCAGGAGTGGCTGACCTACTCTTGGCAAGCGTATTTTTTTTTCGCGTACTCTTCTGAGCGTGCCCGGACGCGGTTGGGTCGGAAGACTGCGAGCTCGTGAGCGTTGCTCGTTCGCCGTTCGAATTGCTCGTTCCTTTCGCCCCCTTCGCCTCGGCGGCGCCTCCATTCATACCCTGCGAAAATGAGCTACTTGAAGCGACCAAAAAAATGCAAGCTAAAAAACAGCTTTTCGCGACTTTCATTTCGATCTCCGCGCGGAAGTAGACACGACTCCATCGAACTTACGTAGCGTCCGCCGCAATTGATGTACCCGTCCCCGCGGCACGATACAGAAGGTGCCGTGTCCATACCTATCGACTTGGCAAGGTGTGTGACGCGGCAGTCAATCTCGATGCGCGGTCTCAATACTTCTGCGCCACAATTCAATAATTGCACGGTTGTCGTGGCACAACAGGGCCTTCGTTAGACGTCCGCGACCGGATTGAGTCAGATCGCCGACATGGTGCGCCGTGGTATCAACGCTACGGAATGGGTGAACGGATGTGGCTGCGACTGTGTCGGACGTTTGTCCTTTTCATGCATTTTCAAACGATTTGGATGAGATATACCATTAGCTCAACAGTTAAATTGAAGGCCGAAGGACGTGATGCCGCTCAGCCTTGCAAGCGGGTTCCTACGCGGCGGCCACCAGGCAATGCACGATAAGAATGCCCAACGGCGGTTTGGCTGTCCGATGCTCACGACGAAGAACGATGCGCGGCGATGGCTAAAAGGATTTGCTCGGCGTTATCGATTAACTACCGCCTGACGCGGGATTGGTAGCTGATGCCGGCATGGCGGCGTTCGATTTTTTATTCATCTTCTTGTGCGAAGTGGCTCCGGCAGGCGCCATGGTATTTGCTCCCGACGCGCCTGACACCGAATCTGTTGAACCACTTGCACTCGGCTTGCTCATACCTGTGCCGCCTTGCCCACCTCCGGCTCCGCCGCCTGCGCTCTGCGCGTACGCGGCACCCGAAATAAAGATGAAAAATGCAGAAATCAAAATCCCTTTTGTTGAGCGTCCCATGGTTGTCTCCTCAAGCGCATAGCGGTCATAGTCACCGGAAGGTGTGAACCCGCTATGGGAAGAGCGCAATCCGTATGCCGCACCACGGAATCTGCTCGTATCGTGTCATCAGCACAGCAATGCTAAGCAATGAAACTTCTACGTGCCGATTTTCGCTTGTTACGCAATGAGTCTGTGCGTGGAGATTTACCGGCTGGGAGCGCGACCTCACTGCCCGTCGTGTAACACCGGACTGCCGAAGCACCGTTATTGTTGCCACGAGCGTCCAGCCTGTCCGCAAGAGCAATTAGAAATCTGCCCAGCTCGACGCTCCCATGTTTGTGCACAAAATTCTGTACCAACTCGTCGATACACGCCGCGCGGGATGCAACATGTAGCATGCTAGCGATATGCGAGGTCCCCACAGCAAGTTCAAGCTGGAACGCGACTTCAATGCGAGCTTCTCTGGCGGCAACAGGTTTGCTATAAGCGCTCACTTTCAAGTCTCCTTTTTTGGCGGAAATGCTTTCTAGCAACCGGGCCAATCCACTACCAACGTCGCCTCATTGTAGGTCTAAAAAACTAGGGCGACGCTCTTTTCAAGGAAGTCGCAGGCGGGGCTATGCTGAGGTTCAGCAAGCAAACCCGCAACAACCTGCAGTACCTCGGGGCTGTGCAGCATGCCCCAATGGCTAACATTCTCAACCGCTACATTGCGATGATATTCGGATGCGGTGCTTACACATCCCTCCCATCCTACGAGACCATCGGATATTGAGTAAACCGACGTGCATCTCACATTGGGGACGATGCTCAGTTGCGAAATCTGAGCCCCATCCAGCGGAGAAACGCCGCCGTTAAGTAGCGTCAGAAGCCAACCTGCATGGGTGGAGTTTGGCTGGTCGGCGAATGGCGTTGCTAAAGTGATGATCTGCCGGACAAGCTGCGGATGGCGTTTCCCGAGTTCGCGGGCGTATACCCCGCCCAGACTCCATCCAATCAAGGAGACGTGGCGTTCATTTCGCGCATGAAGACGAATCAATTGCGTAGCAGGGCGGTCGAGAAAACCATCGAGGTTGTCCTCGGGCCATTGATTGACCCCTTGGTCCCAATCGTGAACGTCGTAGTCCAATCCGCACAGCCTTTCCCGCATCGCTTTTGTGGCAGTTCCATCCGAACCTAGGCCCGGGAAAAAGAGTACAGGATGACCATCTCCACGCGGCAGCGAAGTTGATGAAGCCGTCAAACCAGCGAAATAGTCTGAGATGGCCCGCAGCGGCTCTAGCGCAAGCAGAAACGCTGACGGAGGCGCAAATTGAACGGCGTCCATTTAATCCCCGATGATGCAGTCAATTGATTGACCAAGTGAAGAACTTTATAGCTGTGACGCACCGGTGAAAGTGTGACTCTCAGTCCCAGTGCCGGCTTCTTCGGCGTCGCTCGCCCCCCGACGCGCATCCACTCGCTCCTTCGCAAAAAAACAGGCAGATCAGTCTGCCTGCGAGCACACTGTCTCCGTTGACGATTACTCCGTCGCGGCTACATTCGTTTCAGCGGAAGTGGCTTTCGTGAGGTCTGCGACAAAGCCCTTGGCGTCTTGCTGGTAACGCTGAAGCTGTGATTGACTTGCCGAAGTAAGGCCACCCTGAACATCTGCCAGGATTTCCCGAACATGCCGCCCGTACGCCAGGCACTTTTCCGCAGTCGGTTTCCCAAGGCTTGCCGAAAGTGCAAACAATTCGTCCGGCCTTGAGGACAATGCTTTCATTGCAAGCGCGTGATTCTCAGCAAGCGTTGCCTTGAACACTTGGAGATTTAGCGCCGTCAGCTTCTCAAAGCCTTCAAACACCTTCGTCGAAAAGCCGAACAACTGTTGAATGTTTGCCTGTGCTTCGACCGCATGTTGGGGAATAAGCGTGCTCATGACTGCTCCAGAAAGGGATGCGGCGAGTGCGGTGCGACTGAGGTGTTCGATCGAAAACGTGCACACGCCGTGAACCGAAAGGTCCATTGCTGCAATGCAGCAAAATTCATTGTAGGCGCATCATGATGGAAGTCAATTGAGCCCTGGTTGTCTTTCTTGCGAGCGCATCTGATGTGAAGGTGGCGGCGGACCTCACCGCGCCGACGGGGTCAAAAATCATGACAACCTGATGAAAGGCCCGCAATAGGCCTTTCATCTCGTCCCTCGCTTGGCCTATTTGACAGCCTGGCCGGCGCCTAAGTCTGCACCGGTGAGTGGGTCAGCAGATGTATCAGAGGCCGTGCGCGAAGCCATTGCACTTAAGACCTCAACAACGTCATTCGATACGTTGACGCTCGCCAGCCCGTCGCCACCATCAACCGCCGGCTCCGGGGATTCAACAAATTCCCAATCCGGTCCCTCGTTCCATGGACCCCGCGGAGAATCATCGCCTTTGGACATGTTGTAATAGACGCTTGTGAACTCCGGTACGCCCGGGAGCTTGCCTTGCGGAAAATTGGGCTGAATCGAATGAAGCGCCTTTTCGAAAGACTTCTGGTGAGCAATTTCTCGTGTCATCAGAAAACCGAGTGTTTCCCTGATGCCAGCGTCATCCGTTACGTTGATCAACCGCTCGTACACAATCTTGGCCCTTGCCTCGGCCGCGATGTTGGAGCGCAAATCCGCGGTGGGTTCCCCAATGGTGTCCACATAGGCAGCTGACCAAGGGACGCCGGCGGAATTCGTCAGCGCTGGGCCGCCGCCGTAGAGTAACGAGGTCGTGTGGGAATCGTTACCGCCGCCCGTCATCGAGCGATACAGCTCTGCCTCGCTTTCGACCGCTTCAGCGAGCTGGCCTTTGGCCCCTTTGTTCAGCATTGCGATAATAGAGCCGATGATTTCCAGATGACTCAGTTCTTCCGTCGCAATGTCGAACAGCAGGTCTTTTCGACCGGGGTCATCTTCGCTGACTGCTTGCGTAAAGTAACGGCAGGCTGCACCCAGCTCACCTTGGGGGCCGCCGAACTGCTCGAGCAGCAGATTTGCAAGACCAGGGTTCGGCGCGGCAACGCGCACCGTGTACTGTAGACGCTTGTTGTGAACAAACATGATGTGGTCCTTTCAAAGCCATGGCTAAACGGAGGACCGTCTGTAGCGCCACGGGCGAAACGGATTTCGGGAGCCGTGAAAGAAGCACCGCAGGCTGGCGCGGCTGTTCTCGGCTGGAGTCTCAGAACGAATAGTTCTGGCGAGATGCGGCGACACGCCGCGAGGTGTCAGGAAAGTCTCCTCACACCTCCGCATGACGTGTTCCTGAAAGCAGATTTGCGAGCAAAAGGTCGTCGTCGGTAACGGACCTTTTCAGCACCAGAGAATTCGCGCACGCAAGGCGGCTTGAGGGTGGCTTGTCAATACCGGCCGCTTTACCATTCAAAGAACGCAGAACAATAGCCGTCAGCAAGCGAACTCATCAGGCACCGTCCACGCCACGTGGCCGCCGCGCGATTTCTCCGACGTCGTGCAGCGAACCAGTAGCGTGAGGAGGGCCGCCATCCATGCTGGACAAAAAATCAGCGGAGTAATTTGGCGGCGGCTTTAACTTTGCGTTTGCGTTCCTTTTCCAGCGCAGCATTTGCGCGCTTTGCGACGCGCGAGTTGGTGAACAAGGTTCGGTTTGCGCTGAGCAATTCTTCACTGGCAACCACATCGTTAAGCGCGCCAAATCGTTTCTGGATTTTCTTCAGTGTCTTAGCCGACCGGAGCTGTTTATCTGCGAGCAGCGGCTCGAAGAAGTCGAGCAGGTATCGCACTTTCTTTCCTGCCTTGCGCACCTCGTGGTAAGCCTCATAGTCTGAACCGCGTTTGCGGGCGGCAAGATGCATACGTTTGTGCAACGATTTTTCGGCTGCCCGCACGCGCCTACGTGCGAATTCCTTAAGTGGCGTATTACTGTGCGACGCGTTCAAGGCAACAGCAGAACTATTGAGTGCGTCGTCCAGCTTTGAACTGATTCCGGCGTGGGAGAGGATGGCGCGGCTTTGCTCCGACGCGTCCTTTCGTGCGGCCCGCAGCTCATCGAGCGACGCCTTTTCGGGACCTAAGACCTGGCAAAGCAGGTCTGTGAGAATGTCCCAATCGCGCGTTTGTCCAGCTGCGCCTGCGAGCTCTTTAAAGAGCTCCCGTTGCCTGTCATCGAGCTGTTTGTCGAGCAAAGGGCGATAAGCCCAGAGCAGTGACCGCAGCCTGCGCAATGCGACTCGAAGCTTGTGAAGAACTTCGGCGTCGGGCTTAGCTTGCAATTTGGCAGCATGAGCAACAGCCTCATCAATCAATGGAGTGGCAAATGTCGAAAAATGCGATTCGGCAGTGTCCGGCTCGGCCGTGCTGGGATGAGTCTTATATTCCATACAACCTCCGTGACGATCCCATTGAGGCAGCAAGAGGAATACCACGCTACCGGTAGCGGCAGTTGTGCCAACTGGAGCGATGTGACACCCGCTGATATAAATCGACGAATTTGGTTGCCCGGTTTGTGTCGCTGTCTGAATAATTTAATTTTGGCGCATTGCAATATCTCCGGACGGCGCATAGTTTGAAATCACGTCTCCTCCATGTCTCCAGACGTGGAATCAGCCCGCGCCGTGCGCGGGCTTTTTTATCCGGCTTCTGAAAAAAAACCTGCCGCGATGACTTCGCGGCACGGTAATTGCGGTGTCCAATAGCTATGCACCTATGCCTTAAACGGCATACGCGTATTTCCTCCGTGGCCACCTGCGCTGACATTCCTTGCGTGCGAGCTAAACGGCATCACTCAGTTGGAGACATTCCATGCCAGACTCGCTGCATCACACTTCCGTTGACCGGCTAGATTCCGTCCCAAACACATCCAGTCCCGCTTACGCATCGCGAAATCCGATAACGAAAGCATTCGACCTGTTCGCTGCTGCTGTGACGCGGTGGGCGGGTCTCCTGTCGCCTTTGGCGTCGCCGTCCTGTCCGTGGTCGTCTGGTTAACCTGTGGCCCCATCTTTAAATTTTCAGAAGATTGGCAGCTGGTTATCAACACAGGAACGACCATCGTCACCTTCCTGATGGTTTTTCTCATTCAGCAAAGCCAGAACAAAGATAGCGTTGCCGTTCACCTCAAGTTGAACGAACTGCTGGCGTCAAACCGCACCGCAAGCAATCAGCTTATCGGGATTGAGGATGCATCGGAGGAAGACTTGCGGCGAATTGCTACTGCTTACCTCGAACTTGCCAAGAAAATAGGTGGTCGGGACGGGTCGCAAGATAGCGTGGAGAGTTGTGTCGAACAGGCACGCAGAAACTCTGAACCAAAAAAGCATCGTCTCGAGCAGACGGTAGCCGAGGAAGTCAAGTAGATGGCGCGTCCCCTTTCCTTGCTGGGCCGACCGGCGCGGCCAAGTACCACCGATGACTACGCCGTAAGTGTTGCGAGCAAAAGCGTCCACAAAGGCATCTACTTTGGGACGCTTTCAGTTATACGAAAAACGGATGGCCGTGTTCTCCATCCGTTCGATGGCGCACCAGACATCGGACCTTTCCCGACATTCGAGGAAGCACGTAATGCCGCCCACGCGTTTGCTTCACGCCTCATCAGTTCGGACCTGTTGAATCCGGAAGACTAGTTCCGTTGTGTCGACACTGCATGCCATTCGGAATTCCTTTCCGCACCACGATGCATCAACTCACGAAGAAAACATGACCACTACCCCGAAGGTACAGAATCTAGGTGACGAGAAATCTGAGAAAGACATCGACAAAACAATTGAGGACTCTTTCCCTGCAAGCGATCCGTCTCCTACCGGCGGCACGACACGGATAGGGTCTGAGGATGGCGAAGAAGTTGACGAAGACCCGACGGCGTGACGGAACGTCATGAACCCGCGGGTTACGGCTTCATCTGGCCGAGCATACCAGCGAGATTTCTTTAAGGTGTTTCGCGACGCTGTCGTCGGTTTCATTTCGGACCGCTGCGCAACCTTGGCGGCCGGTATCGCATTTTATTCCGCTTTCTCACCAGCCCCAACGTCACGGACGGCATCTGCTTCACTGCTAAAATCCCGGCTTAAGGTTGTCGATGGCAACGCGGTAAGAGACGCAAACCATCAAGGTTTCAACCTGAACGTCTCGAGAGCCGAGTGCCGTCGGCTCGGTATTCTACCGTTCCCCACGGAGCTGCCTTCAGGGGCAGGCGTGGGTTCGAGAAAATCGGCAATTGCGTAGCGTAGACTAAAATGGCGAAGACCCTCGAAAACTAAATTGGAAGCAATCTAGCATGGCGCAATACTCTGTGGCCTGCCGTCGGTGGAGCACGAGAACCGTGGAGCTTCTGAACAAACGTCCTCGCGTGCTGGTCATTGATGACTATGCTGATTCAGCGGACGCTCTTGCATCTTTACTGACGTACGAGGGGATGGAGGCGCGTGTAGCGAAAGGCTGTGATGAAGCACTAGCTTGTGTTCACGTCTGGGTACCGGACCTGGTCATTGTCGACATCAAGCTGGTTGGCCGGGACGGATTCGCAACCGCGAAAGCCCTGAGAGATTATTTGCCAACCGAAAATCTCGGAATCGTAACTTACACGTCTTTTGACGAAAGCAACGTTTTGAGAATGAGCAACAATCCGCGGGTCCTCGACGGGTATTGCAGGAAAGGAAATCCGGGCTCACTCCTTGACCTCATCGGAGAAATTTGGAAATGACAGGTGTCATTCCTTCGCATTAGTTGTTCAAGGGCGTGCTGCATCCTCAAAACGGCTGTCGACTTGCACATAACTGAAAGCATCCCGACCGCATTAAGGAAAAACTGTTCAACGCGTCAACCTTGAGGCCGTCAATGAACAACGAATCCCGAATCAAAGCCTTGCTGTTTGATGTCTTCGGCACCGTCGTTGATTGGCGTAGCGGAGTAGCGCGCGACGTTAGCTCGTTCCTCTCCCGCCAAGCGATTTCTGCGGATGCATTTAAATTCGCCGATGCATGGCGACGTCAGTATTCGCCTGCGATGGAGGAAGTTCGCAGCGGCCGACGCCCGTTCGTTCGGCTCGACTTGTTGCACATGGAAAACCTCGTCAAGGTATTGACGGATTTTGGTGTCAACGTGGGCTCGATCCCGGCGGAGGATTTGGTCGAATTGAACCTTGCGTGGCATCGACTCGACCCCTGGCCTGATTCTGTCGAAGGGCTCTTGCGCATGAAGCGTCGATTTATCATCGCGCCGTTGTCTAACGGGAACATCCGACTGATGGTCGACATGGCCAAACGGGCTGCGCTTCCTTGGGATGCAATCCTCGGCGCGGAAGTGATTAGAGCGTACAAGCCGACGCCGCGAGTCTACTCAGACACTGTCGAGCTTCTCGGTTTGAATCCAGCTGAGGTCTGCATGGTCGCGGCACATAACGCCGATCTCGCTGCAGCACGACAATGCGGATTGAGAACTGCGTTCATTGCGAGGCCACTTGAGCACGGTCCGAGTCAACAGACAGACCTGAAAGCCGAGCAGGACTGGGACTTTATAGGGGAAAGTCTGAACGACGTTGCTACGCAACTAGGTTGTCCAACCTGAACGCGCCCCCGGTTGTACTGATGTTCCAGATAACGACGGAGCCTCCACTAACCAACGGTACCAATATAAATTCACCGTCGGAAACGAGGTCCCACCGTGCCTCTTAGACTCTCCCAGAAAAATTGGAGCGGCCCGTGGCAAAGCTGCACGAAAAATCCATTTTATTGACCACCTTACGCCGACAACACTTTTCGTTACTTTTTATTATCTCGACCGATGCGTCATTGATGCCCGATTATTTCTTTTTGCGGCGGCGATGATGCCGCTGCGCGTGCCAACATTTCTAACTTCGGCCTTGCCGGCTTGCGAAGCAACGCGGCGGCAGCCCGACGTCTGGCAATCACCTCGACTTCGGTTGCATCGATATTCGCCCCCTCACCTCCCATCCTCCTAGACGTCGCGCCGGCCCCCTCAATGGGTGATGCCGTCAGGCGGGCTGCCTTTCCGAAGCCAGCGCGAATATCCGCAAATGGACGGCGTGAAAGCCACAATCTTCATACATCCAATATTGCGATATGTTTTCGTGGCAAGATACTGGTGATTTTTTGTCAAACCAAGTCTCTAGGCGTTACCAATCATGGCCCTGCAGCGATTTGTGAACGACATGCGAAGGAGCCATTCTAGGCAAGGCTGATGAGATCGATCCTTCGCTCATTTGAAAGGAATTCGTGTTGAATCCCAACATCACCGCCCCTCCGATTGGATTTCCCGACCGCGTCGAACGCAACACGCGCCCCGCGTATGGTTTTGTGGCATGAGCCCGCCCGTTCTGAAAACGTGGCTTGCAGAACTCGGGCATCCTAAATGGCTAACCGCCGCGCAGATAAATGAGCAACAGAATCACTCATCTTCCGGTACATCACAGCATGCAAGCGACTGGAAGCATGACGACCGCATCTACAGCGTGACAATAAACAACCACGAGTACTTCCCGGCTTACCAATTCGATTCGTGTTGTCAGCCCCTACCCGTTATCCGCGAGATTCTCGCCGCGCTCGCTCCGCTTACCAATTCCGAAAAGATTGCTGCATGGTTTTACTTCCCGAATGGCTGGATCAGCAACGATGAAGGGCTCGCGGTTGCGCCACAGGATGCGCTGGACCGCCCAAGCGACGTTATAGCCGCGGCCAGGCGGAATCAAACCACTTACGTAGCGTGAGAAGTAACCGAAGAGCTGGTCAATCCCACAGCAGACGTATGCAAGGCAAGGCGGTCCAAAGCCCTAGGAAGGAATCCCATGTCTCACGGCTCGCGCGCTGAAATCCGATTTCAGCGTTGGCCGTTGAGAAAAAAATCGAACCAGCCGTGCGCAATCGCGTAGCCGTAATAATGGCGGATTATCACGGCTACGCTCTGGCCTCCATCGTAGACCGCGTGGATGACCTCGCCCCTTTGCCTCGGTGGTAACGGATGGCCGCTTATGCAAGCGGCGAATGAGTCATATCGACCCACAACGGTCTTTCGAGTTGCTCTAAAGCGGCCGTTCAAACTTATCGCGAACGCGGGCTGTTAGCTAATTGACGAGCCGATGTAGTCGGCAATTGGAGCAAGAATAACCTCGGGGAATTGCTCAGCGATAGCTGAAGACATTTGCTCTTTCGCGGTTTCATCAATATTGCCAGCGGAAAATGCGTCCGCGCGTGCTTGTTCATTCGGCCATTGGGCGTAGCTATACCAGGTCCCATCGGAGCCTCTATGAAGCCTTGATCCAAGCGAGCCCCGCAGCAGAAGCTGTTCCGAAATGCGTGACCACCCGCGAACGAAAGTCTCTTCGCTGTCCGGATGCAGACGCCATCGGTAGAGGACAACAAAGGGAGGTCTTTGGTCAGATTTTTTTTCGACACCTCATGCTCCATGAGATATGTCATGGCTCGTCATGATTGTCGAGGATTAATAATTTGATGTCGACTGACCGATGGCCGATCTGTGCCCAACAGCATATTGTCGAAGTCGCAGCGATTTCCCTAGTACTTAATGACAAAAATGGGATGTCGACCACTTGAGCAATAAGACGGTTGCTGCCACTCCGCCTAACAGAAACAGTGCTCGGCTACGTGACATTGTCGGCGAAGTACAGTGCCCTTGTCTGCAAAAGCGTAGAAGTATTGAAATATCGTTCCAAGCAGTGCGAAAGCAGTCGCCATCGCATAAACGGCGAGCACTATCCCAATACTATGGCCAAGCGAGGCACGTATATTCAAGGCTGAGTTGTTACAGGTGAAAACCGGGACTCCCGAAAAAAAGCAAGATGATGAACAGTGCGGAGACGATAAATGAGATTCGATTTTTCAAACTTGGCCACATCGTGCAGCTTCTTGTCTACGAAATTTTATCCCTTCAACGCCCATTGTCGCGCGGACCTGACCGTTTGAGGCCAATTGTCAACCATCTGGCCCGTGATGTCGGCTGGCCGAAAATGGCCGATCAGCGTCCCATGACCGAGCGCGGCGAACATCGCGGGCGTGGGTGTCGTGCGAAGGGCAAAATGCACCCCGCGAGAGCCAATCATGCCAAACGGTCGCCGTTCTAGAGCACAGTTGACCGATCTGCTCCAGCGAGCGGGGGCTGCAAGCGTTCAAATCGATTGGGTCGGGTCAGTCATGCCGAGGGATTTAGGTCTTGCCACAATGGCAGGCCGAAACGACGGCGGAAATACAAGCCGCGCACCGCCATGAACAGTCCGAACACGAGCGATCCGCTAAGTATCAATCGCCAGGAGGGCATATTCATTCGCGGGATTTGCCAATGAAATCTGAAGAATTCAAATACTGAGAAGCCGAACAAGAATAGCAAGGTATAGGCGACCCACGTAGTTTTGAAATCCAAAAAGTATAGCGGTGGTACTTTAAAGCCCAAGCGACGGATAAATTTCCAACCTACCGGTGTAGCGTTGCTGTTCAGCAAACCTTTTGCCGCTAGCATCCTCATCGCTAATGAAAGCTTTGTATCAAACAGTGATGTCATCTTTGCTCCAGTTATCTAACGGCGATTGCGGGGCTAGGCGCAGCCGATCAAAATCGGCGTTCAGCAATTGTCGCCGATTCACGGCACAGCGTCGAATGTCTCCAGTTGGCCGCATCAAGGCAATGCAACCAGCAATCCACTCGCCCGAAAGCGGCCATTGAGCGATAGCAGACCAGACCTCGGCTACGCGAATTGGATGGCGACCTCGACCGGCGGCTTCTGGCCGATCTCGCTCGCGAACCGCCGCTCAAACGTCAGATCGACGCAGGGAACGAAGGTCGCCTCCTAGCCGAACTTGGACGTTAGCAAACAGGTGGTGGCCGGCCAGCCCTATCTATTGTCGTACCGCTGAAATCGACGACGGATTCAACCGGTGGATGCAACACATTGAAGACGGCGCTAGCAATGGGAGTGTTGCAGATGAAACGGCGACGCCGGATTTATTGCAACGAGAAGCAATTCCACCGTCCGCAGTTTTTTGGGGCCGTTGATCAGGGATGCCTTCGTGCGGCGCATCGGGCGTCTTCCGTACGCTGCATCATTAAGATCAGTCGGAAGCAATCCAGCGATGCACGACACGCACGTATTGCTGCGCCGATATTTGGGGCGATCCGTGACGTCGGCTCGAAAAGAGCGTCCGAAGGCGGAAGGTTACCTGGTTAGATTCACTCTCCACGCATTCGCGGGTTTGCTCTGAAATTTCGAACTGAACGAGACGCTGCGTTTGTCAAGGACAGATTCGTGTTGTCGTCGGTCCAGCATTTTTCACGCTGGCGCTGTCACCGCCAGAAGCGGCGGGCGGTGCCCGCCCGTCCACCATCTATTCTGCGACGCGAATCGGCCGACGCGAGACACGTTTTGGGCCTTTGCCTGCTCCTAATTGCATAATCGAAGCAAGGTATTCTGGCGACTGGCGTACAAGCCACGTCCTGACTGGCGCTCGCGCGAGTAGCTGACGTCCTACCACGAGGTGGAGAGTTCGCTCAACCAGCATTAAGGGATGTTCCTGACGGAGTAGACCAACAATGGAAACCGCTTTCTGCAGTTTCCGTTCTTGCCGCTGAAGGCCCGCAACGTAATCGCTGTCATACCTCACGCTCCGACTTTGATTAACAAGCTCTGCCGCAGGCGAAGCTACAAGAAGTGCCAACGCGAAGTCTCCCGTGAAGCAACGAGTTTGCCGCATCAGTTCGAGCACCTGGCGCCGTCGAAAGTTACTCATGCAGCTGAGGCAAAGCGTCGTGCGTTCGGGCAAACAATCAGGGGCCGCGAATCGGCTCTCTGACTGCTCCTGCATAGGCACGTCGAAGGTCGAAACAGGCTGCCGCCCGCCGACAGCACCACCTTCCGAGGTCGTGTGGACGATTCGAGAGACCAGCATACTGGGAATCCGCTTTATGCCAACTTCGTCGAGAAGCGAGATGAATCCCGTGTCGCGAAGCAAGTCGTCGAGAAGTCGTCGTAGCCGCCGATTTCCTTCCGCGATGTGCTTCATTGCGTTTGCGGTGCGTTTTATGCGGATACATTGCGCCCGCATCACTGCCTGCATCCGTTCAAGTCGTGGCAAGCGGCAATATCGCGATGTCTTCGATACATCGCTCTGGTGGTCACCGGCGACCGGGCGAGTACGCGCAGTCATCTACGCTCCAAAAAACGTCCAACCTGCGTCAGTCCTACACTGTCAGTCAGGTCCAGCAGAATACGCAGGTCAGAATGTCGCAACAGGTTGAAATCCTCTGCGTTGGGACCCACGAGTGTTGCGAACTTACCCGGCTGAATACGTCCGGCGGGAATGACAAAGAAGTCGAGAAATTCCCGGATACCCCTCAGCATCCGGCAATACACCAGAAAGTCGATATTGAACCTGTCTGGCCACCGTGCACTCCAGTACGGAGTTTTCCCATCGACCATCCAGGGGCCACGAGCAACAATCTGAAATCGAATCAGGTTGTCGACGCAAAGCGTGAGTGAATGCTTCTCATATGTCACCAGGTGGCCTCGTTCGGCGAGAGCTTCGGAAGTCACGCGTGCTAAAAGCGCTTCTGCGCGGTGCTCGATGTCGCGATTCTCTTCACGCTCGGGATTCAGGTTTGGCGCATAGCCAATCTCCCGATATGCCGCGTTGAGACTCCCAAACTCTGCTGCCACGGCTGTCGCAGAGGGCGCCCGGCGGTAATGCTTGAGTAACTGCTGGCTAACCTTCCCATATTTACGCACGACCATCCTTAGACCAGAGAGCAGTTCGTCCCGGTTCGGTGGGCGGCGGTAGCCGGCGAAGCGTGTCTGCACCGCTGAGAAAGTCTTTTGGTCAACGATGGCAGGGAACGCCTTCGGAACAGTTATCCACTGTTCTTCCGGTACTCGGTGCCAGCCACCCGCCAGTTTCGATGATGTCCGACTGTAGACGCCGACTCCCATGTAAGCGGGATTATGGAGAATCTGCGCGATGTGTCGAGGCAACCAGGGCCGGTTATCGCCGTTGACCAGACCAAAATCATTGAGCCTCCTGGCGATTTGTGTGCAGTCTGCCTTCCCCCATGCGTACCACTCGAAAATCTTGCCGACGATACCTACCTGTCCCGCTGCTGCTGGCATCAGCGTGACCCGGTCCGTCCTGATACTTTTGTATTCGTATTTCTCGAGCGTGCGTGTCGAGCCGCGTTTTTCTTCGTACAGGACTCGCTGATACCCGTAAGGCGGGCGCCCGCAGACGTGAAACCCGCGCTCCGCGAGGACGCAATGACCGAGGAACACCTTCCGGGACAGTTCCCTGCTGTACTCGGCCGCCATTACCCGCTTGAGCGTTTTCATGACCGGCGACATTGGACTAGGGTCCACTTCGAACGGTTCTGCCACATAGACGACTTTAACGCCGTGGCGTTTGCACAGGTATTCGTAAAAGGCCGATTCGTCGACATCCTGAAATCTTCCCCATCTACTCACGTCGTAGACAAGCACAAGTGAGAAACGGCGCTGCGGGTCGGCAACATCGATAAGTAGCTGGTTAAGTGCTGGCCGGGCCCGAAGCGTCAGCCCACTGATGCCTGCATCTTCGTAATCCCTGATAATGCGAATTGACCGTACAGAAGCGTATTCGGCAATGGCTTGCCGCTGAAATATCGGCGAGCATTGCTGCTGGTCTGTTGACATCCGTAGGTATTGAACAGCGCGCTGTAGCGAAGGAGCGGGCTGACGCCCGCTGCGGCTAGGTTGCATTTCGGTGCTCCTTCATGCTCGCGCTGATGGATAAGCCATCTGACCGAAGTGGCAAGAAAGGGTGACGCAGCCTGTATGCAGCGTCAGGGGGGCCGTCGTCAGCCCGGGTCATCGGCTGTGTTGCCTGGTTTCAGGGTCCGTCGGCCAGTCCCTGTTTGGCCAGCTTGTCGACACATACTTTGTGTAGCGTCGGCGCACTAGGCCGCCGGTAATCGATACGCCAACTTCCCGCAAACAACTGGTTGAGCCACGTTTCATCGTTGCATTCCGGCTTCTGGAGAAACTCTATCGCGACCATGACCGAGAGCTTCGACAGGGCAGCTCGTTCCCGCGCAGGGCAATTTGCGCCGTTTGCACACAGCCAGAGCAGCACCGATTCTCCAAGATGCTGAGAAACCAACCATTCTCCAGTCCGTGCTCGTGCAATGAGTTGAGAAACCACCAGATATGCCAGCAGTTCCGCCCGCGCCTGGCCGTCGAGGTTGTAGGGAATTGAACCGTATGAGTCCATGTTTCTCATGCCTCTTCATTAATCTCTTCAGCAGCCTCAATGCCATGCACCAGCGGTATCGTGCATGCGCTTCGGCAACGTCTGGTCACTCAGCCAGCCAAGTCTCTTGCCCGTCATCAGCTATCTCCCCGCTGTCTTTGCCTCAACCCTTCGAAAGTTCTTTGACCGGGGTTCGCGTGTACTGGGCCTCGAGCGCGCTGACTGTGCGTCACTGCTGATAGTGTCGAATTGAGTCGAGTAATCGGGATGATGCTCATCGAGCCATTGTCTGAGGCACCCATTTCCCATCAGTTTTGCAACGTAAGCCGCTGACACCGTGAGATGAAGATGTTCGATTCCATACCGCTCGTCGGTCTGGGCAACGGCAGTCTGAAGCATGGCGAGTTCACGTTCCAGCGTAGCGAGTTGCTCCGCAACTTCGCTCCGCACCTTCCGGTCGGAACCCGGCTCAAGCTGCTCCGGCGGAGTCGCTGCGACAATTGCTCGCGCGAACGACGACGTAAAGTTTCCCTGACCGCACATAAGCTCAACTGCAGCAATCTGACGCAGCGGTTTGAGGAGCTTCAACGCTCTGAATGTAGTCGCCGGACACATCTTATCCCCAAGCAAAACCGCCGCTTCCGGCGAAATACCTTCGAGTAGACTGGCCCGACGCTTGACCGTGTTGACGTCAATTCCCAATACCTGAGCGATACGCTCCCTTGAGACACCCTGCCCAATTGCCTTGGCTATCATCCGCGCGTCCTGTGCAGAGGTTAATCGGCTGATGTATCGATTGTATGTGTACGCCTCATCATCCGTTGCGATGATGCACTGTGCCTTCTCAAGGCCTAGGCGACGCAACGCCTCAATCCGCAGTCGACCGTCGAGAATACGGAACACCTCTGCGCTGCCCGCAATGCGCGCGACAATCAAAGGCTCCACGAGGCCGACCGTCGCGATGGATGCGAGAATCTGCAGGAATTTTTTCCCAGAGGTGGCTGTTCTCGGAAGCTGCCTTGACGATTCCAGTGTATTCAAGTGAAGAACGACGGGCTGCGTTTCGAAGGTAGTTTTAAGGGGTTGGACTGTCAATGAATCCATGATTTAACCTCCCCACGGATACGTTGGTCGAGGACTCGAGGAAGAGTGGTAAGGCCCTCCTGCTCAAGCAGGCCTACGAATTCGCGCTCGCGCATGAGCTCACGTAGAGCATGGACAATAAACGACAGACGCGCGTGCACCAATTCAACTCTTTTTGCGAGAACTCTTTGACGTTCACTTTCCCGCATGTATAAACGACGTAATTGGTCCGGAGCCAATTCGTGTGAACGAGGACCGGAAGGACCGGCGTAGATGGGTAACGATTTTCCTCCCGCACGCGAACGACGACTCAGTAGCCTGCGAACGACGGCCAATTGAGGACCTGTTAGCGTTCCCTCCTCATAAGCGTCAACCAACGCGGACTGAACGTCGGCGTCATTCGCCCGTGAAATCTGGACGGCGATAGCGATAGGCATTGTTCCGGCTTCAACAGCGGTAATAAGCCTTTCCTCGCCCCGGTCCAGGAGAAACATCAGACTTTCCAGATATGCAGGCGAGAGTCCCACTTTTTCTGCGACGATGCTGTCGGAGTATCCGCTCATTCGTAAGTTTTGGATGTCTCTCAGCAGCTCAAGCGTTGAGTGATTGCGTCTGGCGATGTTTTCCACGAGACTCATCACCAGACACTCGTCTTCAGGCTGGTCAATGATATTCGCGGGAATAGTTCCATGCCCCAGTGCCTGCACAGCTTCAAGTCGTCCCTGTCCGCAGACGAGGTCGAACTCGAACGTATCTTCTTGCGATGCGCAAGGCGTGACTGTGATGGGTTTTTTCAGTCCCACCGCTGCGATGCTCTCCTGAAGCGTTTGTCTTTGGCGCTTGCTACGGCTCCGCGGATTGAGTACGCGAATGCTGCTCACACTGATATCCGAGATTGGAGCCAAGGTGTTATCTGACATTTAAAGCCTCGATGCGAGTCCGCTCTGTCAATTCAAGCAGGACACTCTCGTCCGGATAGCGGAATGTTTCAAAAGGACAGCTGCTTCCCACCCTGACGGAAAGTGAGAATGCGTAGCCGGGGGGCAAACTACCTCTCGGAAAAACGTAGAAATCGAGAGGCAGTTCAAACGCGGAGTCCTGACGGAGTACGACCAGAAGGTCCGGAGAGGAATAGGTTGGCCAGCGCACCCGCCAGCGAGGGCGGTGAGAATCGAATTGAACAACAAGGCATATTGCGAATCTGACAACCAGTTCGTCATCGACCCGGATGGTCGTCTCGTCTCTTGATATTTCAATGACGTGACCTAGTGCCTTAAGTGCACCGGTCGTCCTTTCTATGCATCCCTGAAGTGCAGCTCGAGATGCACGATAGACTTCACGCCCTGCACCGACGTAATCACGTTCAAACCCCACGCGCGCGTACGCGAACTGCATGCATCCAAAACGCCTCCAGTATGTCTTTCCTCCAGGCATTCCGGACGCATCGTCGATGGCCTTTGCACTGACGACCTCGCTCGAACGGACGAAATCCTTTAACCTTTTCAGGATTTCGTCGTCGCTGAGGTTCTGCGTCCTGTTTATCCGAATTGCTTCTGCTGCCTTAAACGTTACCTGGTCTACGAGAGCTGGGAATGCTCCGTGTGCGCGCGACCATTCAGAGGGTAGGTTCCTATGCCAGTTCGCACCGAGCTTTTTGGAAGTCCTCCCATAGACGTTGGTCCCAGCATATTTTTCATTGCTCAATATGCTTGTGATTTGCTGAGGATTCCAGGGGCGACCGTGGTTATTGCACAGGCCGAATACATTCAGCCTGTCCGCAATCCTCTTGCATCCTAATCCCTGAATAACGTACCAGTCATAGATTCGCCGAACGAGCGAAACTTCGCGTTCATCTCCGGGCACTACTATGACCCTATCAGACTGGATATTTTTGCGTTCCTTGTCGCATAAGCGTCCCTTGACCGTGCCGTCTGATGCGAGCAAAAGCCGTTGCAGTCCGTATCCTGGCGCAGCTCCTTGCCAGAATCCCAGTTCAGCGAGTCGGCATTGCCCAACGAACACTTTTTGAGAAAGCTCGCGACTATATTCACCTGCCATCGTTCGCTTAATCGTTTTCATTAAGGCTGCCGAAGCACTTCCGTCCCAAGCGAATTGCTCTGCGCAATAGACGACCTGAACGCCTGCCTCTCTGCAGAGGTACTCGTAGTGAGCGCATTCGTCGACGTCCTGGAAGCGTCCCCATCGACTGACGTCGTAGACGAGAACGAGACTGAACTCGTTGGCGCGCGATTGGACGTCCTGAAGCAGGTCAAGAAGAGCCGGCCGACCTTTGAGCGTTACCCCGCTCTTGCCCGCATCCTCATACGTCGCGACGACAGTGATGCCTTGCTTCTCCGCAAAATTGGCGATGGCTAGTTTCTGATTTTCAGTCGAATACTCCTGATGGTCCGTCGACATGCGCACATATTGCGCCGCGAGTCGTCCAGCCAGAGACGATGACGAGCCGACCACGTGTTGCATTCCAACCTCCAGATGCACGCTGTCCTTAGTGATAGCTCTGCCGCAGTGCAAGTCAAGCAGTCAGAATTGGGATTTTTTGATCTTTTGTTAGGGACCCAACTGCATCGCACGCCCGAGGCTAACGCAGCTGAATCGAAAATTTTTCGGCTTTAACACACTACTGAGGTGTTTGCTGCGTATGTGGTTACAGACATAGATCAACAGTCAACCCCTGCTCCGCCGCAAACAAAATATGAGCTTGCAAATGGAGCATGGGTAGCATACGCGCCTCAAGATGTCTCGGTTCGTTACGACGGGGCGAAAGCAAGGGTTGTCGGCCAGGTTTCCTAAGTTGATGCACTGTTTGCTTCCACAGAAGTCAACAATAGCAATCCTCTTCTCGTTGACGACGGCCGACAAGCGAACGCTCGCCGGCCGCCAGCTATCAAACTTCAGTCTGCTCGGCCATCTCGAGCGCATCGTCTACCTCGATTCCAAGGTATCGCACGGTGCTTTCAATTTTTGTATGGCCCAACAGCAATTGGACGGCGCGTAGGTTCTTGGTGCGTCGATAAATCAACGACGCTTTCGTGCGTCGCATGGTATGCGTCCCATACGCGGTGTCATCCAGTCCGATCGACGCGACCCAGCGATGAACGATGCGCGCATATTGGCGCGTTGAGATGTGCGCCGAGGCATGCAACCGGCTCGGAAACAAATAGTCGGCAGGCGTCAATCCTCGCGCGGAAATCCAGGCGGCGACACTCTGACGAGTCTGCTCCGTGATTTCAAACTGCACCGGTCTATGCGTTTTCTGCTGCATGAAAGTCGCGCGGGCTACGACATGACCTCCCATGTAGACGTCCTGCACCTGCAGTCGCGTCAGATCGCACGCCCGAAGCTTGCTGTCAATTGCAAGGTTGAACAGCGCCAGTTCACGAGCGTTGGACGACATCTGAAGTCTCGTCCGAATTGCCCAGATCTCACGGAGTTTCAATGGCGGTTTCTGACCGGTCAGCCTTCCCTTGTTCCAAGGGACCCTGCGTGCGCCGGAAGATTTAAGCGTTTTCATGACAACCTCCTCTTCAATGAAGCGAGATTGATTTTGCGCTTTGCGAAGTGGTCGATCTTCGACCCACTGCGGCCGGTCAACCCTACGCGACAAATCGGGCGGCTTCCACGGTACAACGGACGTTCGTACAGTCGCATTGGAAGACGAGAGTTCGGCCTAAGCCGACATCGCGCCCTGCTGAATTTTTGCGTCAGCATTGAGGCGGGTTCCTGACGGCGGCGGCGCACAGTGGACGGCAGCTTTCAGTTTCGGCGAACTCGCACCTCCGTCCCTTTGCCACCGCATGATGCTGATGCCCGTCTCAATGGGCTTAGAGTGAAGATCACCGCGCAAAGCTAAGACCATTTTGATCATTTGGCGCACCCGTAATGCGACAACGCTGCATGGGCCCGGAAACGAAACTATGCGTGCCTACGGTCCGCTGTACACCTTGGTGATGCTTGCGCATGCTGAACATCGCAAAATATGCTAGCGACGAGTATGATTGGAGCCCTTGTCACGGCACTGCGCCACAAAAAAGAAAAGAGCGAACGGAACATGAATCGGATAGAGAATCTGCCGGAAAGATTCCCGCTGTCAAACTTGTCGAAGTTTTATTTTGGCGAGCCTGACGGACGCGATGACCCGCTGTTGGAGAGCTGCATACTTCCTATTACCCCAGTCCTAGAATTCTTGGAAGAAAATAAATCGATCGTCGTGGGTGATCGAGGCACAGGCAAAACCGCCCTGTTTAGGCTACTCGCCGCGGGACGCTTAGAGTTTAAATCAGCCGGGAAGCTCACTCAAATCTATGTTGCAATAGATGAGGAGTTGGCCTACAAGACACTCAAGACGCACATTATCGACCAGATTAAAGATCCAGTTAACACTCCGGACGCTCCGCACCGAATCGTGTGGGAAGTTTATTTACTGAGCCGCTGCCTCGAAACACTAAACGGCCACTACTCCGCTGACAAAGAATTTCTTAAGATCAGAGACGAATTCTTCAAAATAATTGGGAAGTCACCTGAGCAAAAAATGGGTCTACTGGACCTAATCAAAAGCACTAAGAAGTCCTTTGGCGTAAAGCTCGAAGGGGGCCACATGGGATATATGGTCCCAAACTTTTACGCTTCCGTTGAGCCGTCTGCGAACGTGGCAAATACTTCTGATGATGCCCTGATCATCGATGTGCCACAAATCAAGCGAGACATCAACAATTTCTTGAGAGCAAAGAAGACCGTTGTGTACCTCCTCCTGGACAAAATTGACGAGTTTGTAGCAGGCGACGAGTACGACACTCAGAAAGCAACTTTGCAGGCTTTGATCCACACGTGGCGGGACTTTCAATCCTACCCGAGCTTAAAGCCGAAGCTCTTCCTTCGTCGCGACTTGTTCGAAAGACTCGACTTTTCCGCTATCGGGCGTGACAAGATCGATCCCAAGAAAACCGAACTGAAGTGGAGCAGCGAAGACATCAGGCAGTTCATCGCTTCGCGAATCTTTCATAATTTCGTAAACGTACTAGGTCGAAGGAATTTGCGGTTCAATTGCAACGCCGAGTCGCTGAAACTCGACAGGAAGCTTTTGACCACCGCAAATGCCGACCCCGATGCGCTAATCGGTCAAGGGTCTTTTATGGACTATCTAAAGCTTAAACTGCTGCACCTGCAAATCTTCCTAAGCTCTCGCAAGCGCGATGAGTATGATGCGCGCAATACAAGTGCGCAGGACGCTGCGTGCCAAGCGTTAATCACCGCCATATTTCCTCGAAAAGTCAGCCATAATGTAAAGGGGAAAAAGAATGTTCCTATCGACCTTGACGAGTATCTTTCGACACATTTTCATTTCGCAAACGGGCATACCACGCCGCGAGTGATGCTCCAGTTTCTGAATTCGTGCGTCGAAAAATCCAAAGAGTACTACCGCGGAAACCCCGACCAAAATGTATCATTAAACACAAATGGCGAATATCCTCTGATTCTTCGAGAACACGTCACGAAAGCATATGCAGAAACACGGGAGATCAGTTTGAAGACAATTATTGGATTGAGTGAAGAATTTAAACGTCCGGCAATGCTCCTGATGCAGACGATATCGCGGTCCAGAAACATCGAGAAGTTTACCTACGCGGACGCAAAAAAGCATATCGGGAAACTGCTCCAGCCGAAGATTGACCACGGGGAGCCCGACCAGCAGTTGCAACATTTTTTGGCCTTCTATGAGCACGCCGGTCTGTTTCGCTGTACCAATCGGGCGCATCCACTAGAGCAGCGCTCTTACGAGTTGCCTCTAATGTTTCAGCAGTCTGAGCCCCTCGCAATATAGTCCTAGTCACCGTTGTTTTATCGACGTGTTACGCTGACGCCAAACTACCGGTGCGTTAAAAACAGGCGTAGAACTGATGCGGGAGCCGTGACTAAACTGTCCTCGTCACGGCGAATGATCAGCGCGAAGTGAGCCGTTCGCGGGCACAACCTGCAATTGAGCGAGCGGACGAACCTGCCGTTAGAACGGCGATATTACGCCGTTACCTGACCGACAAACTATGCGCACAATTCGGCCATTGCCGCCGCTGGAGCCCGGTGATCGCTACGTCGCCAATGTGGCCGACTGCGATCGTTGAAATAATACGACGATGCTTGCGTGCGAGAACCATAGCGAACGCTATGGTCTGGATAGGTTGAGTATTCACGCAGTTGAGTAACGGGGGACCATCGTTAGCAAACCTCCCATGTGATTGGTGGCTGGCCGACGCCGCCTCTACGATCCTTCGACTGGATTGGCGTAAACACTCAATTTAACGGCGCCAGCGTGTAATACCACACAGACTGTAGGCGTCTTGCAAAGCAAAGCGGCTAGTGTAGATAACTACGGTCGCAGGGATGCGAGTTTCGAAGAATCTGAAATCGAGCGTACTCAAGTCCATAGCCATCTCTGCGTTGATCGACGAGGTAGATTTTGCGTTCAGATCGAAGGCCAAAATGTCTCGTATCTTTCTTAGCCATTCAAGCGACGATAATGGTTGTGCTTTCCTTCTGAAGCGCTGGCTAGCCACGCAGGGGTGGGACGACGTATTTCTGGACCTCGACCCGCTTCGAGGGATCGCGGCAGGAGAGCGCTGGGAGCGCGCCCTCTATAACGCAGCTTCGCGCTGCGAAGTGGTTTTGTTTCTGGTCTCGCGTGCGTGGCTCGATTCTGATTGGTGTATGAAAGAGTTCAATCTAGCGAGCCGCCTGAATAAACGTTTGTTTGGAGTATTGATTGAGGATATTCCCATCCGGGAGCTGCCAGCTACGCTAACTGGGACGTGGCAAGTGGTGCCGCTCGCTTCCGGGCATGATCACATCATGCTGAGCGACATTCTTCCGGGTACGCATGAAGAAGTGCATGCCACATTTTCCCAAGAAGGGCTGACTCGGCTGCGGGGCGGGTTGGAGCGCGCGGGGCTGGATGCACGCTTCTTTGCCTGGCCTCCAGCGGACGATCCTGATCGTGCGCCGTATCGTGGCCTGCTGCCTCTGGAAGCTGCCGATGCGGGCATTTTCTTTGGTCGGGAGGCGCGAATGATCGAGGCGCTCGATCGAATTCGTGGCATCAAGGACGGAGTGTCGCCGCGTCTGCTGATCCTGCTCGGAGCATCGGGCGCGGGCAAGTCCTCGTTTTTACGGGCAGGTCTGCTGCCGCGTCTACGCCGTGATGAACGCAACTATTTCCCGCTCCCAGTCATCCGCCCTGAACGCTCTGTTATCAATGGGGATGCGGGATTGGTGTACTCGCTCGCAGCTGCCTTCAAAATTCAAGGCCACGCCAAAACCATGGCGGCGATCCGGGAAGCTGTCTCTGGCGGTGCAACGACGCTCCGTTCCCTGCTGGACGAGTTGGTTGCTCACGCTCACAGAGGGCAGGCGGAAGAGAGCACAGCGGCTAGACCACCGATGCTGGTACTCGCAATCGATCAAGGGGAAGAGCTTTTCATAGCGGAAAGCGCTACGGAGAGCGCTGCCTTTCTCGCTTTGCTCCGAGACTTGATGGGCGACCCTGAATCAGAGTTGCTCGTTCTGGTCACCATTCGCTCTGATGCATATGAGCAGTTGCAAACCGCAAAGGAACTGGAAGGCATCATCCAGCGGACACAAAGTCTCACTCCGATGCCGCGTGGGGCGTATCAACTGGTCATAGAGGGACCCGCTGCGCGAATGAAGGACAGTTCCCGGCCGCTGGAAATCAAGCCGGCTCTCGTCGACGCATTGCTAGCTGACATAGAGGAGGGAGGCAGTCACGATGCACTGCCGCTGCTGTCGTTTACGCTTGAGCGGCTCTATCGCGAATACGGCGCGTCGGGTCATCTGAGGCTCGAAGACTACGAGGCACTGGGTCGGATAAGAGGATCGATCGAGGCGGCCGTCGAAAGGGCATTCACCGCTGCGGACAAGGATCATCGTATTGTGCGTGATCGCGATGCGCGTCTCGCACTCTTGAAGCGTGGCCTGATTCCCTGGCTAGCCGGTATAGACCCTGATACAGGCAATCCACGACGACAGACGGCTCGGGTCGCTGAGCTCCCTGAAGAAACGCGGCCACTGATCAAGCTCCTGGTCGAGGAGAGGCTTCTCTCCACGGATACCAATCCGATAACCGGTGAGCAAACCATAGAGCCGGCCCACGAAGCTTTACTGCGGCAGTGGAGCGTGCTTAAAGAATGGTTGCAGGAGGATCTTGGTGCGCTCACAAGCCTTGAAAGCATCAAACGAGCTGCTCGTGAATGGAATACCCATAGTCGAATTGATGGCTGGCTCGTGCATCGCGGCGGTCGACTGGACGATGCAAATGCGCTGCTGTTGCGTGCAGACCTGGCCGCCAAGCTCGATGCGGCTGATCGGTTCTATCTGACCGCTTGCAGAAATCGTGAGGAGACTGAGAAGCTAGAAAAGGCAGCCGCCGACGAACGTGAGGAGACAGAGCGATCCGAAAAAATGGCAGCCCTGAAAAAGGCGGCGAGGCAAAGCAAACGCATCAGTATAGGCGTCGGGGTTGCCGCATTGGCTATGGCCATACTCGGCGTCGTTGCTGGCTGGCAGTGGAAATTAGCGCGTGAAAATCAACGCGTGGCTGACCACCAGCGGGCGAACATGATGAGTCAGCTCGCCGCGACTGAATTTCTCCACGGCAACGAAGACAGCGCACTACGATTTTCGGTGCTGGGAGCCCAAATCGACAAGTCGCTACCGAAAGCGGTAGCCACACCGTCCTTCGCAACGGCACAACTCGCTTCTATTCTGGCACACGGAGATTTGCGTCTTACGCTTGGAACCCTGGGCGCGGACAGCTTGATCTTCTTTGCAAATTTCAGTCCGGACGGAAAACGAGTGGTTACTGCGTCGTGGGATGGGATTGCACGCATCTGGGACGTCTCGACAGCACAGGAAATTGGCGAATTGAAAGGGCATCAGGGGCGGATCTTTTTTGCTGTTTATAGTCAGGATGGAAAGCGTATCGCCACCGCTTCCGAGGACAAGACCGCACGTGTCTGGGATGCCGTGAACTATCAAGAAATCGGGCCGCCAATGGCGCACCACAATCAGGTGCTTTCCGCCTCTTTCAACAGCGACGGGACGCGCATCGTCACGGCATCGCAAGACAAAAACGCACACATCTGGGACGTGGAATCGGGACGCGAGATCAAGACGCTGGAAGGAAAGCAAGGGCAGGTCTATTTCGCAGAGTTCAGTCGAGACGGAAAACGCATCGTTACGTCCTCGGACGACAATGTAGCGCGTATCTGGGATGCAGCGAGCGGGTCTCAATTGACCGAGCTTAGAGGGCATCAGGACGGCATCGCGTTCGCGGGATTTAGCCATGACGGGACGCGCGTCGTCACCGCATCGTTGGACAATACCGCGCGTATATGGGATACATCGACTGGAAAAGAAATTAAACGACTTACGGGGCATTCGAGCTTCGTCTACAGCGCAAACTTCAGTCCGGATGGAAGTAAAATCGTCACGGCTTCCTTCGACAATACCGCAAGAATTTGGGATGCTGTGGATGGGCATCAGATCCGAGTGCTTCCGCACGATTACATTGTCGAATCTGCGGCCTTCAGTGAAGATGGAAAATTCGTCGTGACCGCGTCAGACGACAATACGGCGCTTATCTGGAACATTGAGTCAGGACGGAAGCCGACGGTCCTGGGACATCGGCAAATGATCAATTCGGCTGGTTTCAGCCCGGATGGGTCGCGTGTCGTTACGACGTCATGGGACAACACGGCACGCATTTGGAACGCAGTAACTGGGGTTCAGACAGTGGAACTCCGTGGACATCAGAAGCCGGTGAATTCTGCCGAATTCAGTCGAGACGGTACACATATCATCACCGTGTCGCAAGATAAAACCCTACGTATTTGGAATGCTGCGACAGGAGTTGAACTCCGAGATACGATAAAGATCAAGGATCCAGTTCACTCTGCCGCATTCAGCCAGGATGGGAATCTGATCGTCGCTGCATTCGAGGACAAATCTGTCCACGTATGGAATGCAGCTACCGGCGAGAAAATCGGCCAGCCAGTGCGTAGCGGTTCTACAGTCAATTCTGTCACGTTCAGCCCTGATGGCATGCGGATCGTCACCGCGTCAGCCGACGCGGCTGCACGAATTTGGGAGGTGGCGACGGGAAACGAGATCGGCGATGCCATGAAGCACGGCGCGCCGATTCATACTGCCGTATATAGCCAGGACGGTAGGTATATCGTTACGGCGTCTGATAAGGGAGCACATATCTGGGATGCAACGACGAGGGAGGAAATTGGCGACCCTATCGCCCCCCAGGACCAGTTCAATAGTGCGGCTTTCAGTCCTGACGGCAACTATATCGTCACCGCGTCAAAGAACGACACTGCGCGCATCTGGGATGTCGCGACGAGAAAAGAAATCGGTCGTGCGATGAAGCATCAGGACGCGGTGAATTCTGCGGCTTTTAGTCGGGATGGCACTCAAATAGTGACTGCGTCACAGGACAATACGGCGCGCATCTGGGATACGAGTCCTCAGCATGAGATTGGTGCGCCGCTGAAGCATCCGGCGCGAGTGCGTTCTGCTGTCTTTAGTCCAGGCGGAAGGTATATCGTGACGACGGCGGACAGGAGTGCGTATATCTGGGACGCAGCGACTGGTCGTGAGGTCGGCACGCCCATAGTGCACTCGGAATCGATCAATTTCGCCGCGTTTAGCAAGGGCGCAAAATACATCGTGACAGCAGCTGGCAAGACCGCGTATGTCTGGGATACGGCGACGAAGCAGGAAATCGGTACGCCAATGCAACACGGGGAACGGATCAGTTTTGCAGCTTTCGATCCGGATGGAGCTCGCATAGTCACCGCGTCAGATGACGGGAACGTGCGCATCTGGGATGCTGCTACAGGACATGCCATCGGAGCGCCGATGAAACATGAAGGGAAAGTGCATTCCGCCGTATTCAGTCCGGACGGAAAGCTCGTTGTGACTGCATCTGCGAATACCGTGCGCATTCTGGTTGCGGCGACGGGGCAGGAGGTAAGGAGGCTAAAAGAGCACCCGCAACCCGTGACCTTCGCCGCCTTCAGCCCGGATGGCAAACACATCGTCTCCGCGTCGGTGGACGGAATCGTGCGCATATGGGATGCGGACACTGGGCATCCCTTCAAGGAAATTAAAGGACATGAAGGCGCAGTCCAATCGGCTGTGTTCAACAGCGACGGGACACGGATTGTTACAGCGTCGGACGACAAAACGGCGCGCGTCTGGGACACTAATACTGGTACTGAGATTGAGGTACTCAATGGACATCAGATGCCACTCGCGTTTGCTGCTTTCAGCCCAGACGACACGCACGTCGTTACAGCATCGGCAGACACGACCGCACGCATTTGGGATGTACATCTCGCGACCATGCAGCCCAAACAACTAATCGACGAGGCATGCAAACATCAGCTACTGGCTGTTCCCAGGCTAAGCCGCGACGACATGCGGAGATTCGGGTATCCCGAGGCTGAACCGGAAATCGACGTATGTCAGGATAATCTATGACACAAGCGGGAACTCAAAAGCATGGTGATCCCGCATCAGGATTGCCTCGAACGTCGGCTTGTCGTCTGGCGAAGTAGCGCGCGGGAGTCAATCACTCTGTACTGCCCTGAGCGTTTTGAGACTTCTTCGAGCATATGATCGGTTCCGCCGGGCTTTCCGCTTTTCTTTCCGTTCCAGAGCACGATCATTTCGACGTTCGATGGCCCCCACGCGAGTGCACTGTATAGCTGCCACAGATTTGCCCGCTCGTAAGTGTCACGGGATTTTGGCACGGGGCCAAGTTCGTCTGGCATGACCAGAATCGTTGTCAATTCATTGTTCTTAACCTCGAAATAGCGCTCGCGCCACGATTCGCCGGACGCGACGTCCACGGAGCGTTGCAAGAAAGTTGCTTCGTCGAACGGAAGACGCAATTCAACCCGCAGTCCTCTGTCTAGCGCCGCACGGGCAAACAACAAGTCTCCACCGCAGGCGCCTTGACATAAAGCAAGGTCACCCTGCCGGGCATCGAGTGCATCCAGGGTCTCTTCAATCGCTACCTTCGCGAGATCGGCCATATCCGCCGGAAAACGCTCGAGAGGACGGTTCGGTGCATCGATCATATGGCCACTAAACAGGAACACGCGCCGAGGTCGGAACGGCGCTTGGAGTCGCTTCATCGCGTTTTCGATCACACTAAGTGCTGCCCCGATTTCTGCTGGCCTGAACTCCAGTTCCTGCAGCAGCGTGAGTTGACGCCTCGTCGCGTTCAATGAAAACCAGTCGTGGTCTGCGACGGCAACCGCTCGACGATATGCGCGCTCAATCTGTTTGATATCGCCAATCAGTGCCTGAAGATCGGCGAGGGTGACGCGAGCAAAGTAGTTTTTCCTCTCAAGGTTCTCAAGGCTCTCACGGGCGACGGCAGCTGTGGCCGCCCACTGCACCCCACCTTCCATCTGCGTGCACAGGATCGGGTCGTCCTGCTCATCGTCGCCATCGAGATGCCGATTCAGATGCAGAAGCGTCACCGCGTTGATCCCGCAGTAGAAGCTGGCTGGGTCTTGCTCGAACCCCCTGGCATAGGCGTGCATTGCTTCCCGCAACGCGCCGGAGTGATCTTTGGCAGCCTCACGGCGCGCATCAACGTCATAGCCGAGTCGCTGCCAGCAGGCAAGCCATTCGTCCTTCTCAACTCTGCCGATAAGACCCAAGGTCTCTGCATCAGAAGGGTTGTCGTGCTGCAGCGACTCAAGCCACTGCTTCGCTTGGTCGAATCGGCCCAGACGTCCAAGCAAAATGCCTTTCTCCTGACGACTTTCGAGATCATCCGGTGCGACTGCGAGTGCATGCTCAATCTGTTCGAGCGCAAAACTATGCTGCTCGGTACGTCGCAACGCTTTTGCTGCAGTGCGGTAGGCTTCGAGTCTCAGACCCTGGATTGGTGCTTCTTCGGCGAGAACCAGAATGTCGCCGGGCCGCTGCTTGCGCCGCGCGACGTTCACGCGCGATTCCCACTCCTTTTGCAGATTCCAGAACTCTTCTGAGCCGCCGACGATCAGCGTTTTCCAGTTGGGCTCTTGCAGGTAGGGCAGCAGCGAGTACACGGGGCTGACGACACGCCCGTGCCACGCTGCCACCGTCTCGCGAGCCATCTCGGCGAGAGCTGCCCGATCAGACTCCAATTTCGCCGCATCAGGGACACCGTCCTTCAAGTGATAGCGCAGCTTGCGGTCAGTGACGATATCAAACGGCGAAGCGCCTTCTCTTGCGCTCAGCAGAATCACTCCACGCTTGCGCAACGCATGCCGGACACCAAGTTCGTACCACGCGTTAGGATTGTCGATCGTCAGATCGGCGACCACGATATCTGCCAGCAGGAGCTCCTGAAACATATCGCGGCGAATGTCACCAGCGCGCTTTTCCTCGTCCGCGCGGAACACTGTGAAATCGTGGCCCAGCAAGGCAGGGCGGATCAGCGCGTCGTAGACGCTATCGAAGTCGATCCCTTGCTTGATACCAAATGGCATTGCGACGAAGACATGGTGACCCATCTTATCTTTCTCCGAGGAAGCCCCTGAAGTGGTCGAGACGCACTTGCTGCTCGGCCACGGCTACTCCAATGCGTCTCAGCGCGTCCTTGTGCGCTGTTGAGTCGAGCTTCTGGACGTCGTGTGGCTCGATATCGGGAAGTCCAAGCGCGTCCAGCCCCTGCCTTGTGAGCTCGGCGTTGTATCGAAGATAGGTGAAAAGTTTGGGATCAACCGGGCCACCGCTACCGTGCGCGCCTTTGCCATGCACCATGCTTCCCAACTCGCGGTCTAGCACGTCGCCGACCAGACACTTTCCGAACAGCCTGCAAAGCAGGTCCTGCTCGTTCAGCGATGCGAACATGAGGGCGGAAGGGATTTGTGTAGCGTTGAATAGCAGATTCATGTCTTCCGGCGCGAGCGTTCCGTTTTGGTACGGGCTGGTTCCTGTGCCAATCGAAACGAGCAACATATCTTCTGGTCGCTTCGTCTTCCAGCCAAGTCGATAGGGCTCTGCGGTCGACATAATGAACAACTGGAAGGCGGGATTGTTGTAGGGCGTAATGCCGCCGTCGACGAACACGAACTGCTTCCCTCCGATAGTAATCTGCTCTGGTGGAAAGTACGTGGGTGCGGCCGTGCTTCCTCGCATGACTTGCCACAGCGGTAGGTGCAGATTGGTGTCGGGACGTTCGGGAGTGGGGTTGTATTTCGCTCGCGGGTTGTTGCTTAGCGGCCAGGGAGAATCTGTGCTCGCGTTGCGTAGTACCATCATCAAGAGTGTCTTGAGACCGGAGGAGCCAAGGGACGGCTCCGCTTCGCCCGTTTTGCGGGAAAGGACTTCCTGAAGTTTGCGAGCGAGTGGCTCATCATCATACTTGTAGCGCAGACGCTGCAGGATAGACGCCCGGTCGAACATCAGATCGGCGCTCTCCAGATACATTTTGCGGATTTCTTCGACCCGCATGCCGAGAGACACACAGGTAGCAATCACCGCGCCAGTGCTTGTCCCCGCGACATAGTCAAAAAAATCCGCGAGCACTAGCGGCTTGCCAGGTTGCAGTGCCGACTCCAGTAGTGCCTCAATCTGGGCAAGCACTTCAATGGTGACAAGTCCGCGAATGCCGCCTCCATCAAGCGCGAGAAGTCGATACGGCGGGGCCTTGCCAACGATCGCGTCGAACGTTAATGCCTCGGATAACATGACACGCTCCTCATCGGTGTTTAGGATCAGGGCACTCCGGATTGTTGTTGTCCTGAATCTTGCCCCTGGATAGGGCAGCGTAATACATACAGTCAGGATCGAGTGCCATATGAAAAGACAGTTGTTGCGTTAAGACGGGATAGTCGCGCCCGCGCGGTCGCCGAATACCTATGCCAAGATTTGAGGATCAGTCTGCGATTCGCGTGCGCCCTATGAACCCGATCTTCGGGCACTGGATGCAGTGCCCAAGCAACGCGCAGCGTTCAAAGAATCAGCCGCCGCATTTCATCGAACTGTGCCTCCGATTGACCGCTATCGACGAGGCCGCGTTTCGCGAGTTGTTTGTGCGCCTCGGGGTGATTGTACTTTCTGTGCGTTTTCTAGCGGTTTTCGCGAAAAGTCGCTTTCAAATCAACGAATTGCAGATCCGACGGGTGGCATAGGGATGCGAGATCGCACAGCCTTGCTACAAGCGGCTTCTCACGCCGTTACCGCCAGAAAATGCACGGAAAGTACGATCACCCCAATGCGCTCGACATGCGCCCACTGACCAAACAGATCGGCAAGCGCGCTGCGATGACGCGACGAGTGACATCGTAGCCGCAGTGTCCCTTAACTGAGTGAAACGGACTTTCCAACGTCCGCCTGGGCGTGCAGTCGACCGGCCGAAACTGGCCGGAAGTACTCGGTCGCAGTAGCAGCGTGGAAGCAGCTATTGATATCCTAAGCGGCTGCAATCCGCTCGACGAACCGGTGCTGTCGGCCAGATGCAATCGGCGACGCCAACGACACGAGTATCGGCCAGCTCTGATGAGTGGGCCGAACCCGCCTCTTATTGCGGATTCGACTTGAGCGCCTCCTGAATAAGCTTTTCGACAAAAGGACGCACCTGTTCTGCCAGCTTTTGATAGCCCTCCGGAGTCAAATGCTGACCGTCGGCCTGCTTCATGTCTTCGAGCCCTGCGCTGATCTTCCCGTAGTACATCGCGCCATACTTGGCGCTTTCTTCCTCGAGCACACCGAAATGACAACCTCCGTCCATGGCAAGTACCAGTAGATGATGCGCTTGCATCCAGCTGAGCGCGGCATCGATGCCTTCCCGGAAGTCCGATTGGCTGATGTGACTCCGCTTCCCGCAGTCGTTTGTCCCAGGCTGATATAAAACGATACGTGTGGTCGGCGGAAGTGCCGTCTCTAATCTGCGGGCTTCGTCGGCGAGCCTGTCACCACTCACGCCTTGATTTTCGACCGTGACGTCAAAGCCGTCGTTCTGAAGCAAAACCGCGAGGCGGGCGGGATAGGCATCATCAGGAGCCACGCCCTTTCCGGCTGTCTGACTTGCTCCGAATGCTACGATCTTCAGCGGAGTCGGGCTGCTTTGCGCTGTCGCAACGCTAGGTGTCACTGCGACCAGGAGAAACGCGCTGCAGATTGACGCAAAAGAAATCAACGGTCGATTTGCTTTCATATTATTTGATTTATACGTTCGTTTTACCTTGCACCCCGAACAGACGCCTGCTGCATGACGTTGCTCTCGAAATTCAGAAAAATCTCGAATCGCGAGCCGGGTACGTCCCCCGCTTGATCATACTTGAGATCTGTGTACGATCCCCCTCCTGAATTGAGGTGCCCACTGGATTGGCATGAGTTCTTTCGCTGGAACGTGGCTTGGCGCTTCGAGGCGCGCTCGTGTCTCAACACAATCCGATTCCCGGCGTAGTGAAACGCGCCGGCAGTCAACCCGAATGGAGCGGACGCGGCCAGCGCCGTTGGCCTCAGAATGATTGTACTGGGTTGAGGATCATCTTCTTTCCAACACCTATTGACCAAGGCTGTCGTGAAAAATACCGAACGACTTCCCGATGCTGAAGATAACTCGCGCCCCGCTTTTTCGGCCGTCGTTTTCGACGTGTTCGGCACGCTGGTACAGATCGGCGATCGCCGCTCGCCATACCGCATGCTGATGCATTGGATGCGCGACGCGGGACGACGGCCCCGCCCTGAAGATGCGGCGCGGCTCATGTCCCAACCGGTGCCGCTCAGCGCTGTTGGCCCACTTTTCGGCGTCGCGCTGCCGGACGACCTGCTGGCAACAGCGCAGCGGGCTCTGGACGACGAGGTCAGGTCGCTACGCCTATTCCCTGACGCGACGACAACCATCGCGCGTCTGCGGGACGCCGATGTGCGCGTGGGCCTCTGTTCGAATCTCGCGTCTCCCTATGGCGACGCCGTGAAGGGTATGCTGCCCGTGCTCGACGGGTACGCGTGGAGCTACGAAGCCGGTGCGGTCAAACCGAACCCAGCAATCTATCAGTACATTCTTGACCAGTTAGGCTGTCCAGTTCAGGAAGTCCTGTTCATTGGCGACACGCCCGCAGCAGACGTCGATGGACCTCGGGCTTTCGGCATGAACGCAAGACTCATCGATAGAAAGGCCGGCCAATCGCTGGATGCGCTGCTAACGGATCTTCTTTATTGACGGGTGTCCGTCCATCAGTCCTGGACGACGCCTACACAGTTGTCCTGCCGAATCCCGTCTGCGGGGCCAGCATTTCGAGGACAAATTTTTCCTGGAATTCAGCGAGCACGATCGGAGCGCTTACGCCGAGCACCGGATGGGTGTGGATCAGCCGGGTGCGTCAACACGCAGGCCACTCTTTCATCATCGTCGAGCGCGAACCACACGGCCGGTTGGCAACGCTGGACGTCGACTAGGATCTGCATGCCGCTTGGCCATTGAGAAACTGTTAAATACGCGAACCCAACTGATTGACGGCACGATGCGAAGATTCGCGTATCTGTTGCGAACTCAACACGACAGCAAGATTGCACCTTCGCTTAGACATCAATGACCAGCGCCGGATCGAACGTCGGGTTTTCCCATTTTAGGTCCCCCGGCGCACCTGCCATCATCCGGTTTCTGGCATAACCGCGCGGGTTGGCGATCACGCGAGCGCGACCCACCCGGTAGTCAAACGAATCGTGGACATGTCCATGAATCCACAGATCCGCACTTTCCAGCAGAGGCCGCAGGTCGCTCACAAATGCCGCGTTGACGGGATCATTACCGTACCGCGGATGCACCGATGATGGCGCCACGCCGTGATGGGTCACGACGATAGTTTTCCCATCAAACGGCGTCGCTAGCTGCTTTTGCAACCAGTGGATCGAGGCTTCGTGTTCAGCGAGCGCATGCGCCGGTAGAAACCAGCCATCGCAGCCTTTTCGGATCACTGTGTGGTCATACATGTGGCGGCCAGCCATCTTCATACTGCGCTCACGATCGCCGAGCAGCGCATAGTCCGTCCACAAACAGCAACCCAGGAATCGGACGTCATCGATAACCAGTGTGTCCCTCTCAAGGTAGCGCACTGCGGTGCCGGCAGCGCGCGCCCCAAGCATCCGGGCAAGCGTTCCATACTCCATGCCGTACGCTTCGTGATTGCCGTGCACATAGATGACAGGGACCGGCCAGTGCGCGAACAGGTCGACAGCGTCCCCGCCGTTTGCGATATCGCCAGCCAGCACCAATACATCCGCATCGGACGGCCCGACCGGGTTGTAGTCAGGAAAACTCCGTTGGAGCATTTCGAGATGCAGGTCAGAAGCGATCTGAATACGCATGGTCGGGAGAAAACTTCTGGTCCGGTTTCAGTCGCGAACGCGCTGCCGGCAAACGATACGTGGATCTTTGACTAGGCTTGCTGCCGCTGTTCAGCTTGAAACTCCGGTACTGACAATTGCCCCTTCGTTCAGGCTGTAGTTCCAGCGTCCGCAAAATCCTGCTTCCCTCGCCGCACAGACCGCTCACGGTAGATCCGTCTGCCACGCGAGGCCTTCTCGGCCAAGGCAAACGGCACTGAAAACTGACGACCGGCCGAGGTGGTGAACTGGGTCACCTGCAACAGACGACCATCCGGTCCGTCAGTTTCTGTCGCCCCGATCCGGATCTCGCGAACCGTTTCAAATGAAAACCGCTCAGACTTCCCTCGGGGCGTCACGCGCAGCACGGCAGCATCCCGAAGCACCACCCCGTCCGATACGAACTGCTCAAGCGAATTTGCGCTCGATACCAGGTCCATCATCACCGTTCGCGGCAGTCCACGATCGCCGGACTTTGAAAACTGCACAACCAAAGCATCGCCGCCTGTCCACATTTCCGTGACGGCCCAAACCGTTCCATTCTTCCCGGCAAGCCCTGACTGAAACGGCAAGCGGTGCTGATCACAAGTCAAAAACATAAAACACCAACCAATATCACTAGCTCACTGTCGCGAGCAAATTGTCGAAAATCTTCAACGGTCCGTTGCAGATCGTGCAGTAACCACCTCATTCGGACCGGCAACTAGTCATTTAATGCCTACCCACTAGGCATCCCATGATGTTACCAGAAGCATCCGTTACAGACACGATTCGTCTTGGTATGCAACATGAGGTGACTAAAGGGTGGCAGCTACTGACCAAGCGAAATTTGCAAGGATGCTCGGGCGAGCTTTAGCAAAGGCGCGAATTGAATCAGGTCGAACGCAAGAACAGGTTGCGAACCACTTGGGCGTCGATACACAGACCATCAGCCGGCAGGAGCGCGGCACCAACTGGCCAACTCTCTCGCGACTTATTGAATTCTCAGACCTCTATGAGATACCCGTTGTGACATTGCTGACGCCACCGTCGCCGGAGACAGGCTTGATTGGCAAGCTAAATGAGCAGTTGAACAACCTCGATAAAGAAGATCGAACATTGGCGCTGCACTTGATGTCTGATGTCTGCGCCCGACTAGTGAAGGCTCGCACCCAGCGCAAACGCTAGTCAGTTTGGTTGACCACACACCCACGCCCCCCAGCAGTTAAGAACGCTCTTGTCGCGCCATCTCCCGAGAACGGCGACGTCAATTCATTTCCGATGAGATGAGACGCGACGCATCGGTTCTTACGATAATCTTCGATTGCAACCGTCATGACAGCTATCGCGAGCACGCCGTCCCATGCATTTACGTCATGGCTGATGGGCATCAACCTACCGGGGTAAAGGCTCGGCGAAGCACGCTGACATCCCTTGACCAGCGAAAGCGACCTCTTCAGGCTCGAATCTCAAACGATCGCATAACTGAGTCGTCGCCGCGCCTGAAGAGACTGCTCGAACTAGCCGATATCTATGAGGTGTCTGTCAGCCGTCTACTGCGCCGAGGCTCGTCCCGCTCAAGCGATGCTGCAGAAGAACCTGCACACAAGCTGAGACAGCTAACGGACGTTGACCGAGCATGGTATTCGTCAGTGGCTAAACGAACTGTGCAAGCGACTTCGACACAGCGCTGCAGCCACGCGCGGCGGGAAAAAGTCGTCAGCTAATGCTGCGGCGTCCAAGCCACAACGACATGCCCGAGCGGCAGGCCAAACAAAAGCGTGTCTGCCTGAGCCGGTCGGGCCGTCAGCTATCCTGGATGCGCTCGAGTATTAACTTGGGAAGAACGCAACTCCCGTTTTGCCGCGATAAGGGCAGTTATCGCGGCTTTGTCCTTTTTAATCGTGCCCAATCCGGTTTCCTTGCGTTAGACCCGTGCGCGATCCAGACTGGAATTTCGCATCCGCGTCGCCCGCACGTGCCCTGCCCCCGAACGATCCCGGGGACCGCGCCCCACCCGGCACCTCTGCCCGACGCGCAGGAGAAGCGCCATGCCGCGTCCCGCCGCCGTCACCCGCGATACCCTCCGTTCTGCCGTGCTCGCGATGCTCGCCGAGGCCGGCGATCCCGATCCGCCGTCCGGGGCGCGCTTCCGCCAGGTTGTGTCGGTGCGCAAGCTGCGCGCACGTCTGGGCGCGGGCGATCCGGCCACGCTGTCCCGGATGCTCAACGACGTCGAGACGGAACTCGTGCGTACGGGGCTCGCCCGCGTGGCCATCCCCGGACTGCCTGATGACATCGCGGACCACATGCGCGTACTGTGGCAGGCTGCCGTCACCGTCCAGCTTGACGAGGTGGTAGCACTCCGGAGTGAGGCGGCACAGGCGAAGGACGCCGCGGACACGGCGCGCCGTGATGCTGACCTGCGGGTCGAACTGCTCCGTGTCGAACTCGTGGCCCTGCGGGAGCAGATCTCACAACGCGACTCGGAGCTGGCCACCGTCCAGGCGGACTACCGCGCCGCGGCCGAACAGACGAAAGCCGCACAGGCGGCCTCCGCGGAACTGCGAACGGCACTGGTGTCCGCCAGCGCGACAATCGACACCGCACGGACCGGCCACGCGGCCGAGGTTGCCGCCATTCACGCCCGTTACGAAGGCCTGTCGCGACAACTGCTGCTGGAGACGGAACACCAGCGGCATGCGCTCGCCGCTGAACGGGAGCGACTGACCGGTGACGTGAATCACGCACAGGAGCGCGTAGCCGCACTCGAGGGACTGCGCGAGCGCCTGCTCTCGGACCTCGCCGCTGAGCGCGACGCCCGCCAGCGGGCCGTCGCCGAAGCGGCCGCGCTCACCACGCTCGTCGCCGAACAGCGGGCGCTCCTGCAGCGCGTCAATGCCCGGACAGGCACCGGCCGCGTCCCTCGCCACAGGAAGACGCCGACAGCATCGCCGACGCCGGCCGCCAGCACCCGGCGTCGTCCGGAATGACCGGGGACACGAACCTGACCGGGTGGGTCGATACGGCGACAGCGCCGCCCCGGCGCCTGCCCGACGATCTCGATGCAGCCCTCGCGTATGTGACCGATGCGATCGGCCATCCGGTCTATACGCGCTGGACGCTGACGTTACTGAAGCGCGGCTGCCCTTCGCTGGCCGACGCGAAACGCGACCATCCGGTGGTGTTCGCGCTGCTGCTCGATCAGGATGCGGCCGTCGAGTACTGGGAGCGGGGACGGCTCAGGGTGGCGGCCCCGGATCAGGCGCCGACACCTGTCACGGTGCTGCTCCGGCTGCTCAGACAGCACCGGCGATTCCGGTTTGCGCCTGACGGGCCAGCGACGTCATCAACGTCATCGAGAATTGCGGCGGAGCCGGCATCGGGCGCCAGCCCGGCCACGACCGCGGTTGCAGTCCCGGACCTCACTCCCCCTGTTGGCCACCCTGTCGACCCGCCGTCCGGCGCCGCCGTCTGGCTGGCGACGCTGGCGCCTGCACCGGACCCGGCGGGTCGCGCATGGCTCGCGCGAGCCGGCCGCTTTGCCAATCTATCGTCGGTGACCAATACCCTGGGCGTGGCGGACGACGCCCAGGCCGTCACCCTCTTTCTGCGCGAGCGCGCGAGCCGCTCGCCCCACACCCTGCGTGCGTACCTCGCGGAACTCCGGCGCCTGATCCAGTGGTGTGATTGTTACCAGCTCGGACCACTGTCGGACCTGACCCGCGAGAATCTGCTCACCTACCGGACGGCGCTCGAACGCCTCCCCCGCACCACACCGGCCAGAGACACGTCACAGGACGCGCCACGGAACCCGCCAGCCGGTCTGCAGGCGACCACCCGCGCACGCGCGCTGGCCGTGGTGTCGAGCCTGTTCCGGTACTGGCTGCGAACCGGCTACGTGATCGCCAATCCCGCCGCCGAACTGTCCGGGGGTGCCCCCACCCGTGACAGCTGGACGCCGTCGCGGATCATGCCGGCCGCCGTGCTGGCGCTGTGCGATGCGGTGATCTGCGACGCGGCGCCCGGCACCGTGTCGAAACTGGTCTGGGCGCGACGCCGCGCAATCTGGTCGCTGTACCGCTACGCTGGGGTACGACTCGCAGAACTGGAGTGGTCTGACGCGGAGGGATTGCCGCGTCTGGACGTCGACGCGCAGGACCAGTGGACACTTCACGTGCTGGGTAAAGGCAACAAACGCCGCGCCATTCCGCTACCGTCGGTCTGCATCCCGGTGCTGCCCGCCTACCGTCTCGCGCGGGGCCTGCCGGAACGTCCGTCACCGTTTGAGCGGATCGCGCTGATCCACAGCGGCAAGCGCGACGCGCTGGGTCACAGCGGCCTCTATGATGAGGTCAAGGCCGTGCTGCTCGCAGCCGAAGCCCGGGTCACGCCCGGAGACGCAGCGGCCCTGACGCTGCTGCGGGCCGCTTCCACGCACTGGCTCCGGCACGGCTATGCGCGCACTCTGGTGGTCGATCACGCGGTCCCGCTGCCGGTCGCGCAGACGCTGCTGGGTCACGCATCGGTGCAGACGACCGCCGCGTACGCGAAGACCGATCTGGCGCAGACGCGTGCGTTTGTGGAGGGAAGTTTTCCACAACCGAAATAGCTGCCGATTTGGCAGTGCATCGGCCTTAGCGGACGATCACCGTTCAGCCGCCGAGCGGCTGCAACGCGCCGCTTTGCTGTCATTCTGATGCGGCGCAGGCAAACGTCGGGTTCCAAAAAGGGCGAATGAGTCTTGACGACCCCTTCCCGACCGGTCAGGTCATTGGAGTTGTAAATGCCGCGCTCAAATAATAAAGCGGTCAGTCGGCGTCGCTTCACTCGGTTGACCAGCGCTGCAGCTTGCGCGACATGCGATACTGATACCATCAAACGCCATCTCCCTAACATGAGTCATCACGCTCGAACTACCACTTGATGGCCGCATGGCGGATATTCATCATTTGACCGACCGCGTTAGGCAACACGGCCTCACTGCAATCTCAGCACGGCCATTGATGGGCAAGACCTGTACACTGACGGCGGTGGAGCGCCTGCTGCTTGAGGAGAATCGATTCTTGGTCGGCTATCACGAATCGAAGGGGCAGAGCGGCCATTTGCTGTACGCAGTATCGGATTTGTATGCTCGTTGGCTTGAGGAAGCCTCCATGCGAAACCAGGCGATAAGTCTGTGGGAGCGAAACAAAGGTAATGCCATACCCAACATCGGTCAGATGGTGGGCGTACTGTTGGAAAAGCTGGTTGGGAAACAGCTACCCGTTGCTGGAGCGCTCCTCGCGGCCTTCGATTGGTTGGCCGAAGCCTCACGTCGTTGCCACCTACGGCGTACAGGAGCATACGCAGTTCGACTATGAACATCCTGAGCCACGCGGTTAAGCGCGGTCAGATGCCGAGAGATACTCAGTCAGATTGGCTTAATTCTCCGATTTCCGAAGGATTCCCCCCCCTTCCTCTCCGACCCGAATGCCAATCTGCACGTAGCCTGGATGCTCATTGAAGCCGTCAACGTGAAGCTCGAACGGGTCATTCCGGAAGAAATGAAGCCTTTCACCACGAATCGGCAAGTTTTGGCGTTTGTCATGCGCTTTGCAAACGAGCAGGTGGGAGCATTTCGATCACCGCGACATCTCTCCTCCCTCGCGAATGCGATTCATACTGCATTCATCCACTGTCACACGAATCAGTGTTCAATCGCGAACGTAGAACTCGCGCGACGCAATGCCATTGAGGAATACAGGCGAGGCGCATATCAGGCGGGCGTTGCTTCGATTACAAGCGCCTTCCAAAGCAGGATGGCAGCACAGAAGTTCAATCGGGCCAAGCTACTCAACATTGACATCGATCGTCACTATCCGTGGGGAGCGTTGACTGAGCCTCCTCGTCGCGCAAAAGATATGCTCGCGGATTTAGCGGTGCTGATCTCAATGGACCGAGAGTGGTATAAAAAATGGAGACCTGAAAACTTGAAGATCGCACTTCCGGATACTTCTGCGGACCAATTCATAGCCCGCAGCCTTTGGATCAATCGGCGGGTTACGCCGCGATCCGCGAGCGGCCCCATGTACTTTTCCAGCGAACGCTCCGATATTGCAATCAATGGCATGCCGCTCCAGAAACAGCTTGCCATGGTGCTTCCGTATGATCGGCCGTTCCCGGAATTGGACCAAGCACTGTCCCGATTTGAAAAGTACCTCGAGCGACGGGCTGCCGAGTATCGCTTCGAACTGCAAGACGATGGCTGACGCGAATCAGCGACGCACGCACGCACGCGCGAAAAACGTGATTCCCGATCCGAAGGTCCAGCGTGTTATTCTTGAAACTTTGCGTAGCATTCCTACTCACCTTGCTGCTCTGAGGGCCTTCGAACCCAACAACCCATCCGAACAGCGAAAGCCCCCAACAACGCTCTACGTCAATATCCTTGGCGAATTTGAGGAATACGGATTCGTTATTAGCCGGGAAACGATTCGCGGAGCCTTGCAAAACCAGTGCAAATATCGAGAAGACACGCTTCAGAAATTGAACAACTGGGCGGGGCCATCTAGTGTGTGAATCGGCGCCCCCAAAGCCGACACCCGGTGACATCTAACACTTCTCTATCAGTTCACTCACAAATACTATCGTTTCGCTTACCGACAGATCGTCGATAATCTCCACATTTTTCCGTTCGGATTTGGAGCATTTTTCAACCCGTTCGATTGTATAAGATTCACTTCTCGCAACTCTCACAGACGTTTCGCGCTTCCGGTCTTTCTGGTTTAGCTCCTTGACGAGATCCGTTAGCGCCCTGCGCTCTCTCAGGTAGCGCACCATTGAATGGTCGAGGGTAGAGAGCTGTTCTGCCGAAATCTTGTAGCTATTCCGTACATACATCCTCAATGCACCTAATTGCTTGGTCTTCGGCAACTGAAGGATTTCCAGAGCGCTTCTGTCTCTCAGTTTGATGTACGATACTACGTCGCCGATCTGCAGATCACACGCTTCGTTAATAACATTCGCAAAATATTTGATCGATCTCGTAAAAATACAGAAATCGGCGAACGAAAGATCGTCCTTGTCGTTCGGAGCATCCAATCCATAAGTACTGCGGAAGTACTTCCCGTGCTTCTCTTCAAGCTTTTTATATGCTGAGGCGGATCTCCTTATCGTCTCTTCGTTTTGGTGGACGATGCTTACTCGGAGTAGCCGGTAGTATTCCAGAAGTTCAAACTCAGGTGTCGTGCGCAACAATTTACCAGCGGCCGCTGGCAGGTTCTCGGCGAGGGCTTCGGCGGGGGAATATGTTTCACCATTGTTGTCTACTGATTTCCACCGCTCGTCGATCCATTTATGCGCCCTCAATTCTTGAGAAAGTTGCTTAAGAACTTTCTCGATGGTGCCATAGGTTTGAACGATATACGACTGATGCGAGAACCGGGCCAGATGCACAAGGTCATGTGTGCCGTGCGGTATGCTCCGGGCATTAAACTCCCGAGCAAGGAAATCGCCGATTCCGAAATCAGACGCGACCGCCTGCTCACCCAGAATTCGCGCTGCTAGCTCTGCAAGCTGTATAGCGGAGTCCTGAAATCCAAGTTCCTCGTTCAGGATGTTAAGGGCAGGAAAAAGTATTTTGCTGGTTGTGTATCCGGGAGGCGGTACTTTTTGACTATTGTTACGCATCTTGTGGGTGATATAGGTTTGACTACGACTACACTGCGCGACGGTTCTCGCTGCTAAAAATCTCAGTTAACGAGCTAGAAGGGGCATTGGTTCGCTTGCCTCGTAATGGTCACTTCGACGATGAAAGCTGGAGGGCGCAGACATCAGGTACCCTGGACAGCTACGGCATCACGACACCTTAACGGCAACCTCCGAGAAAAACTTGATTCCGAATTTGAACTTTCGCGCTCGCTGAACTGACGAGAGAACCCAGTGTCGGTTATGCAATATGACGCGTCATCGATGTAAGTCGACACGCGATCCCAGCGAACATCGAATGCATGTCCAGAATCGGTTGTGTAGAAAGAAGTGGTTTGCGCTTCCGACGTAGTACATCATTATCCCGGGTGAGTAGCCATGTCGAATTACCGCAGTGAGTCCCAATCCCCCGACCACTTGGCCGTTTCGGGAATTCGTTCATGAGACGGGCACAAATTCGGCCATTGCGGTCATTGAAGACGACACGATTCTACGTCTGCTATGTGGTGGGCTGCCGCCATTGGATTGGTGGCTGTCTGATCGCGCGAGACCGTCGCACCAGCATTGAAAGTTAGCGTAGACTTGTCAAATTCAGAAAATAATGCGGCGCATGAATTAGCCGTTTTGCATAAAGACTAATATCGAGAATTCCGGGGAAATTGTGGCAACAAATACACCGCAGGCGGACAGCCTCCGTGATGCAAAAGCAAAGTGGGACGATCTTTTTCCGAGCCTTCCTGAGACTGTTCCAGTCCAAGGCAATGTACAGGTACCCAAATCCGTTCTGTCTGACTGGTTCGGGTTAGCCATCGCGGGCGTTGAGCGGGTAGAACGAGGGACGCCCGATCCAATACTAAAAGCAATCTATTGGCAAGGCGTCGTCAACGCCGTTCCCCAAGTGGTCAGTCACATGAACTCCGCGGCGGCGAACGGTGCGAACTGGCTTCAGCAGACTTCACCCCAATTGCAGGGTTTCCTCTGGGCGATTCGATCATCTCTTACGTGGTTGATCGCGGTTCCTGACGACTTCATGGTGGGTGATCGCGCGCCCCGCGTTGCGGAACTAGCCGCACAGGCTGACGAAATTATCGCTATCGCCAGCAGAGTTAGCGATTCTGAGCGTCAACTAAACGCGAGGCTAGCCGAGGCGGAATCTATACAAGCAGAGATGTCCGTCTATTCTGAAAAGACGATTGGTTACGAGCGTGCAGCAGCCACAGCAAATACGAACGCGACGACCAGCGCCGCAGCGGCAGAACTAGAGAGACAAAAAGTTGACGCCCATGTTGCAGAGTTGAGCGCTGCAGTTGCTAAACAGCAAGATTTATTCAAACACTTTGAGGATCAGCGCTCCGTGGTCGAGGCCACCCTCCAAGGTGCTAGCCGCGTAGCCCTTGCTAAGTCGTTCGAAGATCGGCGCGCATCGCTGACCACCTTGCAATATGTGTGGGCCGGTTTATTCGTTGTCGGAATATTGGGCCTGACGGGGGCCGGTATCTATCTTGGCGCTGCAGTCCTAGCCGAAGGTAAGGCCGCCGCGATTCCGCTTGCTGCCGCGGCCGCTTCAGGCGCATCCGCGGTTGCCGAAGTGAAGATGAGCCAATCAAATCTAGTGTTCGCGTTATTGCGATTTCTTGTCTTAGCGCCCGTAGTGTGGTTCACATGGTTCGCTGCGCGTCAGTACGGTCACTGCCAGCGGCTGGGTGAGGACTATGCATTCAAGTCATCAGCCGCACATGCCTTTGTCGGATACCGTGACGAAATGGGTGACGATGCCGAGATGCTCAAATTATTACGTGAATACGCTATAAACAATTTTGGCGCCAACCCGATTCGCGTGTTAGCTCGCAGCGAGCCAGTTTCTCCGCTGAACGATGTTTTCGATAAAGCTCTTGAGAAAATCAGTCCGGATAAGTTTGTTGACCTCATCAAGGAAGCGATATCGAAAGTTAAAAGTTAAGTCTCCAATTCCATCAGCTAGGGGAGATACGATGCCGGACATTACAACAATCGCCACCGTTCTGACCAGTCTCAAAACCGCGACAGATATAGCGAAGTTTCTGCGCGAAAGTGATCTATCCATCGAACGCGCCGAACTGAAATTGAAGCTTGCGGACCTCATAGGTGCGCTTGCCGAAACAAAGATGGAACTTGCTGAACTGCAAGACACAATCTCTGGAAAGGACAAACGCATCGCGGAGCTAGAAGATGCCTTCCAAATGAAAGACGCTCTTGTACGACGCGGCGACGCAATGTACACAAAGGGGGCCAACGGTGAAGCTGTAGGCGTAGCGTACTGCTTGCGTTGCTGGGAATCCGATCACAAGCAACGACAACTCATCGCAGGCCACGGGTTGGGCAGGGTAGAGAACGTCTGCACTTCATGCGGCCAAAAATACAACCAGGGTGCTAGCTACGAGATAGCGCCCCGACAACCCTAAAATCAACCCGACCCGCAATGAACCCTACCATTTGCTCCGCCATCAAGGACAGACAACTACTTGAACTTCGTTACCATGGCTTTTCACGGGTAGTGGAACCATACGCCTACGGTCGCGACAAGAACGGAGACGCCATCCTCCGCTGCTTTCAGATTTCAGGCGGCAGCGAGAGCGGGCAAACTACCGGTTGGAAAATACTAAAGGTTGCAGCAGTTTTTGCAATCAATGAGCAACAGGCTACTTTCACACCGCGCACAGAGTATCGGCGCGGCGACAAAGCGATTGCGTTCATGTTTTGCCAGCTATGATTTCAAAAGAACGGATCAGATGATGCTCACGTGCGACAGGCAACGGAAGACTGAGGTATTTCTGGAATTGGCGGCAGACCGCGCATCGGCGAACAATGGCGTGATTGAGCCTTTCACGAACGCCGTTTGACGGCAACTTCGTGAGCTTTGAACAGAATCACCGAGTGTATCTCAGCGTTTTGCATCCGCGCCGGAAGGCCGAAGCGTGGAAGTTCGGATTGTTTGAAGGAATGCGGCTATCGACCAGCCACCTGACCTTTCCGACTCGCATCGGTTTGAGCGCTACATGAGCGGGCACTTGCATGCGCATCTCGAATTGGTGGAGCAGGGCGCGACGTGAATTCTAGGGAATAGCACGTTAGCAAAATTACCGGGCGGCAAAGGCTGGCCGTCGCGTTCAGTGACGGGCTCGCCGCTTTCCACAGGCGTGAGTTGCGTTCGCCCTCCGCCGCAAACTATTTGCACCTGCCGGCGGCAGGTGTCAGCCGTGCCGCGTCGGGTCTACCGAATGTCAAACGGCCGAGGTGGGTCATGAGTACTCGTTCATTTGCGTCGACACCCTTACATCCGAGGCTTCGAAGGCACGAATGGCGGCAAAGCACCTATCAACCGCCTCACAGTGGCTGACACTCCAATGTCAGCTTCGGCCGAACACCAGACTTTAAAGCCGACCAGATAGTTCACCTAGTCCTTGGGGTTGCCGATCGCTGGATCGTCAACCTGGTCCATGGACGAATAAAGCCGAAAGTTGCTTGCAAATTGCCTCAATTGGACATTTCCATGGACATTGCTCAATTCACTGAAGCCCTTCCCAGGCAAGCCTTTCCGGCATGTCCACACCCCGTCAACTAACGGGTGTTTTGAATAGACCGAGCGGAATGCATGCACGTCGCCGATAAAATCTGCGTCGATCAATTGCTTCGCAATCTGCACCTGGCTCCAGAAGCGCTGATTGAAACCAACCTGCAGCACGACGCCGGCCTCTTTCGCAGCATTCACGATGCGCGTCGCCGATTGAATGTCGATGGCGAGCGGCTTCTCGCAGAGAATATGCTTGCCCGCTTTCGCTGCGGCCACCGCTGCTTCCTCGTGACGATTGTTCGGCGTCGCGATGATCACCGCGTCGATCTCGCTCGAATCGAGCAACGCGTCGAGCGTTTCGAAGCTGCGGCTGCCGCTCGATTCCGCCAACGCATCGGCGCGTTCGCGGCTGGGATCGTAGATGCCCACCAGCTTCGCGATGCCCGACTTCATCACCGTGGGGATGTGGCTCAATCGCATGATCGCGCCCGCGCCGATCAGCCCGATTCCCAGTTGCTTCTCTTGTGCCATGTTCATTCCTGAATGGATAAGTCAGCTATTTGATGATGCGAATCTTGCCGCGACGGATCGACACCAGCACCGACACGATCAGCACCGCGCCCGTCAATACCGTCTGCACATTGGTCGATACGCCGAGAATCACGAGGCCGTTGGCCAGCGCGGTCATCACGAGACTGCCGACCACGGTGCCGACGATCGAGCCCATACCGCCCGTCAAAGGCGTGCCGCCGATCACGACCGCCGAGATCGCCATCAACTCGAAACCGATGCCGGTGGTCGGACTGCCCGAACCAATCTGCGCGGTGAGAATGCCGCCGCCCGTTCCCGCCATCACGCCGGCGAGAATGAACATCGCGAACTTCACGCCGCGAATCGGCACGCCCAGAATGCGGGTCTTTTCTTCATCGCCGCCGATCGCGAACACGTAGCGGCCGAAGGTGGTGAACTTGAGCAACAGGGCCGTCAAGGTCGCCGCCACCAGCATGAACAGAAACGGCACAGGCGGGTTGCCGAGCGAGTTGTAGGGGCTCGTTAGCGAGATCGACACGGGCGTGCCCTGCGTCAGCATGACGGTTACGCCTCGCGCCATCGACAACATGCCCAGCGTCACGACGAACGACGGAATGCGGCCCCACACGAACAACGCGCCGTTGATGGCCCCGATCGCGCCGCCCACCAGCATCGCGATCGGGAAGGCCCACACGCCCAGTTGCGGCGTGAAATACGCGGCGCACACACCCGCGAGCGCCATCGCCGAACCCACGCTCAGATCGATACTTCCGCCGATGATCACGAACGTCAGCCCAATCGCGACCAGGCACAGCACCGCGCCGTTCTGCAGCACGGTGCCGAGATTGGCGAGCGTCAGGAAACGATCCGGCGCGAGCACGCCGAACACCAGCACCACCAGTACGAGCGCGAGATACGCGATGTAATGCGCGACGAACTCGCTGTAGTCGAAGCGCTTTTTGGAGGGCTGCACTGCGGGTAACGAGTGGTTCGTCGTGGACATTGATTTACTCTTTGATCTTCAGCGGGAAGGTTTGACTCTTCGCCTGCGGGTTGTATGTCAGCGAGTAATCCTTCACGTTATACGGCGGCTGCGAATCGATGAACTGCTGCTTGAATTTCGCAAACGAAGCGGAGTCGACATCGAGCAGGCTCAGGCGAATATTCCGGTCGATCGGATCGTGACCGTTCACTTTGTCGTAAGCGATCATCACGGCAAAGCCAAGTTGCAGCCAGTGGCCGCCAGTCGAGAAGATGTAGTTGGTTTTCTGCGAGATCAGGTCGAGCGCCTGCGGCACGAGGTCCATGCCCGCAATCTTTATTTCGTCGGAACGGCCTGCTTGCCGGATCGCACGGAATGCGCCGAGACACAGCGCGTCGTTGTAGCACCACACGCCGTCGATCTGGCCTTTGCCATGCGCTGCGAGCATGTTCTGCATCGCCTTGTAGCCGAGGTCTTCCGATTCGCCCACGCCGAGGTATTGCACGAGCTTCACGCCGGGATGCGCCTTGACGGCTTCGTTCAACCCGTTCTGACGCCCTTCCGCCACCGACGAACCCGGCAGGCCGCCCAGCGCGGCCAGGTTCTTCGCGCCGGCCGCAATCAGATGACTGGCGATGGAGCGGCCCGCATACACGTCGTCCGGCCCGATGAAGCCGAGATAAGGCGCGTCTTTATTGTCGGCCGCAAAGCCGGGATAGCGGTCGACGATCATGATCGGCAGATTCGCGCGATTGGCGATGCGGATCAGACCCGGCGCGCTCGCCGTCGATTGCGGCGTGACGACCAGCGCCTGGACGCCGCGCGAAATCAGCGATTGCACGTCGCTAATCTGTTTCTCCTCGCGATTCTCCGCGCCGACTACGACCAGCTTGGCGTTCAGTTGGGTCGCGACATACTGCGCGAACGACACCGCGCGAACCCAGAACGGATTGTCGAGCGTGGGAATCGACACGCCGATCGTGACCTCCTTCGACTGCGCGGCGGCCGGCACCGCGTAACTCGCCGCGCACGACAGCAGCACGGCCCCCAAGACGCGCAACAGCGCGCCACGCCTTGATACGCTAAACATGGTTGTCTCCTGTTCGAGGGGTTCGAAGCCCCATTTAGCTGCGTCAATCGGGTCCATGTGATGCCGGACGAATTAAATATAGGATCGTGTTTCACTATCGTCAACGCTGTTGCGTGTTTTAGATGGCTAGAGCTAACCCTGGTTCTTCAGATAATTGTCTGTTAGCTAGCCGGATGGGGTTTCCTCTCCGTAGTATCGTCATCCAATCGTTCGATTAGCCTATATCGTTGCGCTATACACAACTCAAGATCATCTGATGGCACAAATCCATGTTGATCGCTATCATGGAGAACAGCGAGTCGCATCGGCGGCCATTTCGAATGAGAGGCAACAGTGGAAATCCGATCTGTCACCAAGGCCATCCGCGTCATGGAAGCACTGGCAGATGCCGACGGCCCCGTCGGCGTCACCGAGTTGGCGCGTCAAGTGGATATGGACAAAAGTTCGGTGTCGCGCATGCTGCGCACACTGGAGAGCGCGGGTTATGTGTCGCAAGACCCGGTCAGCAAGAGTTATCTGCTCGGCCTGACGCTGGTTCACCTGGGGCAGAAGGTGCTCAGGCGGCTCAATCTGCGCAATGCGGCGCGTAGTTCGCTGGAATCGCTCGCGAGCCGCTCGGGCGAGTGCGCGCATATTGCGGTGCTGGTCGGCGGCCGCGCGCTTTATATCGACCAGGCCGCGCCGCTACGCGGCGTGAGCATCGACGCACCCATCGGCACGCTTGCGCCATTGCATTGCACCGCCCTCGGCAAGAGCCTGCTGGCGTTTCAACCGCAAGGGGTGATCGACGCGTTGCTGCCGTCGCTCAATCTCGAAGCATTCACGCGACGCACGCTCACCGATATCGGTTCGGTCACACGCGATCTGACCCAGGTGCGCGAGCGCCGCGTTTCGTTCGATGACGAAGAGTTCAGCGTAGGCGTGCGCTGCATCGCCACGCCGATTTTCAAACACGACAATTCGGTGGCGGCGGCGATTGGTTTGTCCGGGCCGAGTCCGCGTGTGACCGACGAGCGCCTGCGCGAGTGGGAATCGATCCTTCAGGAAGAAGCGATTGCGGTTTCGATGCAGTTGGGATGGGAGCCGCCCCCGGGCATGGAGCGTGGAAAGGTCGAGACGATCGTGAATGGTTGAAGTTCGGCGCGCAGAACAGAACGCCGCTGGATTGCCGGCGGCCAACGCGCTCATATCGAGTGATTGCTTCCCAACGCATTTACCCCGCCGCGCTTCTCGCGCGGGGCTTTTTTCAGGCGCCTAGCCGCCCGCCCGCTTCGCGCTGTGGCCATGCTTTTTTAGCGCGTCGATGATTCGTTCGCAATGGTCGCCCTGCACTTCGATCACGCCGTCCTTGACCGTTCCGCCGGAACCGCAGGCCGTGCGCAACTCTTTGCCCAGCAACGCCAGCGCGACAGGATCGAGCGCGAGGCCTTTGACAATCGTCACGCTCTTGCCGCCACGGCCTTTGGTTTCGCGACTCACGCGCACCGCACCATCACCGGCCGGTCGTGTTTTTGCAGCTGTTTTGCAGATGCATTCCGTGATCGGGCGCCGGCATTCGGGGCACATCCGGCCGCTTTCGGTGGAATAGACAAGGCCGCTTTTCGAACTACTCTTCATGGTTAGCTGGTTGCCCGCAGGCATTGATGCTGGAAACCGGCCGAGTTTATCAGGCGTCACGGCCGGATTCCGATGCTCCTTTACGATCCAGGCAAGCGACAGTCATGGCGCGAGACTGCCCGTGAAGATGGCTAGCGGAACCGCTCGGGCCTGAACGGAGCGGCGTCGGCGAAAGGCTGTTCGCCAGTCATCATTTCCGCCAGCAGACGCCCGCTCACCGGGCCTAGCGTCAATCCGTGATGGGCGTGTCCAAACGAAAACCAGAGTCCCTTGTGACGCGGTGCGCGGCCAATCACCGGCCGCATGTCGGGCGTGCAAGGGCGCAAACCGAGCCACGGGCGCTCGTCGAGCCGCGCACCCAGGCCGAACGTCGGCGTTGCCGTACGTTCAGCGCGCGCCAGTTGAACGCCCGTGGGCCTGGCATCGCGAAGGGCGATTTCGACGCCGGTGGTGAGGCGCAGACGGCCTTCCATCGGCGCGATCACGTAACCATGTTGCGTGTCCACAATCGGCATGGACAACAGCGGTTTCGTGGGCGCGTAGTGCATGTGATAACCGCGCTTGGCACGAAGCGGAATGCGATATCCGAGCGGCGCGAATATCCGGTCCGACCACGGCCCCAGCGCCACGACAACGTCCTTCGCGCTGATTTTTCCGGATGATGTCTGCACGCTCCACGCGTCGCCTTCCGCCTTCAATGTGGTGGCCTCGCCGCTCAGCAACGCGCCGCCGCCCTCTTCGAACAGACGTGCATAGCCTTTCGTCAACGCGCCGGGATTGACGACGCTTTTCGGGTCCAGCCAGTGCAGCGCCCCGCGAAATCCATCGGCGAGGCCGGGCTCACGCGCGCTCAACGCGGCGGCGTCGAGCGGCGTCATATGCAGCCCGTAGGTACGCGCCGTTTGCGTCGCGGCTTTCACCTGCCGCTCGAATTCCGGCTCGCTGCGGAATGCCTCGATCCAGCCGCTGTTCTTCGTCAGGTTCGCAAGGCCTGCGCGGGCGATCAGAAGATCGTGCTCGGCCACGCATCGGCGAATCAGCGGCAACATGTCGTGCGCAGCACTGAGTAACCGCTCGGGCGACGACTCCCACCAGAATCGCGCGAGCCAGCCCGCAAACGAAGGCAATGCGCGATAGTCCCAGTACAGGTCAGTCGACCGGTTGCGTGCATAGCGCAGCAGCGTGCCCAGATCGCGCGGAAATGCATAAGGAACCACCGACGAACTTTCGACCAGCCCCGCGTTGCCGAAACTGGTCTCTTCGCCCGGACCGCGCCGGTCGACCAGCGCCACGCGCCGCCCGCGATCCTGCAAATGCAGCGCGGACGACACGCCGACAATTCCGGCACCCAGCACGATCACGTCGAAGTCCATAAATTCGCTCTGCTTTCCTTATCGATTACCGCCGATGTGCGCACGGCAGCATACGCACCGGTTCCGCAACCCGTTACTTCGCGATGATGTCACGGCCGAAGTATTTCTGCGAAAGCGCGCTGAGCGTGCCGTCTTTCTTCAGCGCAACAAGCGCCGCGTCGATCTTCGCGGCCAGCGCCTTGTCGCCCTTGCGCATGCCGAAGCCCGTGCCTTCGCCGAGCGTGGCTGGGTCGCTGAGCGGCTGGCCGGTAATCACGTAGTCGTGCCCGGACGGCTTTTTGAGGAACCCGTCTTCGACCGTTTGCGTTTCCTGAACCGCGGCGTCGAGCCGACCCGCGACGAGGTCGGCGTAGACCTGGTCCTGGTCGGCGTAAGAGACGACCGTTACGCCTGCATTTGCCCAATGGCGTTTCAGGAAATCTTCTTGCGACGATCCTTGCAGCACACCTACGCGTTTGCCCTGCAGGTTCTTGACATCGGGCAACAGACCGGAGCCGCGCTTCGCCACCATCACGATCGGCACGACGTAGATGGGCGGCGTGAAGTCGATGGTCTGCTTACGCTTTTCGGTGATGTTCATCGCCGAGTTGATCGCGTCGAATTTACGAGCCTGCAACGCGGGAATCAGTCCGTCGAACGCATTCTCCACCCACTCGCATTTCACGCCCATCTTCGCGCAGACCGCATTGCCGACATCGATGTCGAAACCCTGCAATTGCCCCGTCGGCGACTTGCTTTCGAACGGCGGATACGCGGCCTCGACGCCGAAACGCAAGGTGTTTTGAGTCTCCGCGCTGACGATCCCGACCGAACCGGACAACGCGACAGCGACGAGCAGTGAAAGTGGAAGCTTCTGAAGCATGGGAGGTCCCCTGTGTGGTTGGTCAGCGGGAATGCAACAACGCGGGCATTCGAGGCACGGACAGCCGCTGGCAATGCGGCTGCGAGAGAGCGAGGAAACACAACGGCACCGCGTCGCATTGGCGCCCGCTCTGGAACAACAGTCTATTCTGGACTCTGATAAAAGAAAACAAATTTTCAAAATAAAAGTCCAGTCTGGACTTTTTGACTTTAGAATTGTTTTCACATCAGACGCCGGATGCCGGCAACGTAATGGAGAGCAGTTCAATGAGCACCCCGGAAAAAGCGCGCCCCCTCGTCGTCGATCAGGAAACCGTGCGCGATGCGCTGCCGCATCTCGACGTGCGCGGTGCGCTCAGGCAGATGTTTCGCTCGCTCGGCAGCGACGCCGCCGTGCAACCGCCGCAAACGCTGACGCTGTTCCCGGGCGGCGCGGGCGACTTCATCACGTATCTCGGCGCGATGACGCCCGCAAAGGTATTCGGCGCCAAGTTGTCGCCGTACCTCGTCACCGGGTCCAGGCCGATCATTACCGCGTGGAGCGCGCTGATGTCGATGGAAACCGGACAGCCTTTGATGTTCTGCGATTCGGGACTGCTCACGACCGAACGCACTGCGGGCGCAACCGCGCTAGCCGTGGATGAACTCGCCGCGTCCGACGCCGCCACGCTCGCGATTGTCGGCTCGGGCGCGGTGGGCCGGGCTCATTTGCGACATCTGGCCTCGGTACGGCCGTGGCGCTCGATTCGGGTGTTTTCGCCTGCGCTTCAGAGCGACGCAGCGGCCTGCGCCGAAATCGCCGCGCTCGACGGGCGCGTCATCCTCTGCTCGCGAATCGAAGAATGCGTTGACGATGCCGACGTGGTGGCCTTGTGCACGTCGTCGGGCACACCTGTCTTGCAGGACGGCATGTTGAGCAAACCCGCGCTCGTCACGTCGATCAGCACCAACGTCGCGAACGCCCACGAAATTCCGCCCGCTTGGCTACCCGCCATGGATGTCTATTGCGATTATCGGCAGACGACGCCGCTCAGCGCGGGCGAGATGACGCTGGCCGCGCAACGGCATGGCTGGTCGCCCGACCATGTGCGGGGCGATCTGCCCGAACTCGTGCTCGGCACGGCTGAAAAACCGTCGTACAGCAAGCACGCGTTTTTTCGTTCGATCGGACTTGGACTCGAAGACGTCGCCATTGCACTGGAGCTTTTCAGGCACCTGAACGCGCAGCAGAACGACGCGTAGAGCGGTGCCGACCGGCGCGTCCACAGGGCCGCCCCGGCGTGCTTGAGCGCGTTTCTGTCATGGCAGAATGGCGCATGACAAACGGACGCGCAGCACGGTGAAGCAACACGCTGCGGCCTCTCCGGACACTGAAACCCCACTTATTCCTATGCGAAAGCCCAAGACAACAGCCGCGCGCCGACTACTTCTGGAACGATACAGCCGTGTCGCCGACGGTATCGCGCTGCTGTTTTTCCCGTACGTCGAAATCGTCATTCACGACCTGCAAAGCCAGACCGTTGCCTATATCGCCAACAATCTGTCCAAGCGCGAACTGGGCGACGAATCCGCGCTGGAAGAGATCGACCACACCGCCGAATCGGGCACTATCGGCCCGTACGAAAAAATCAACTGGGACGGAAGACGGATGCGCTGCGTGAGCACCGTGCTGTTCGACGACGCGGGCGCGGCCGTCGGCGTGATGTGCGTGAACTACAACATTGCGGTATTCGAGGACATGAAGCACGTCATCGACCGGGTGATTTCCGGCGCCGGTGTCGTCAAACAACCCGAAGAACTGTTCAAGGACGACTGGCAGGAACGGATCAACACGTTCCTTCACACGTGGCTCCAGGAGCGTCAACTGGCGCTGAACTCGCTGACTCGCGACCATCGCCGCGAACTGGTCGAAGCGCTGTGGGCCGAGGGAGCCTTCAAGGGAAAAAGCGCGGCGAACTATGTGGCGAACGTGCTGGGAATGGGACGCGCGACGGTCTATCAGCACATCCGGGATTTGCGCGGCACCGCTGCATAGCAGCAATGTCGGCCGCAGAAGTTGCGTCAAGAAATTTGCGTCAGATACAAAAAACACGCCATCTTCGAACGGCGTGCACTACGCTTTTATGTACAGCGAGCCGCAGGCGGCCCGACTTCTTGCGCAGCACAGGCTCACGCAGGCGTCACACGATCCTTAAGTCCGAACCCGAAGGGGACAGCATGACCAGAAATGATGCGGGCAGGAAGTTCAGCGCGACGTTGATTGCTGTCATCGCGAGTTTCGCGGCTTGTGCGAATGCGCAGACAGCAGGCGGCGCCTCAACCATCACGGCGTCGCCGATGGTGCAGGTATCGACGTCGCCACCGGGAAGCCGTTCCGACGATGCAATTATTCTCGACGTTCGCCGCGCCATCCGGCGCGTACCGGATATGGTCGATTCGGCGATCCACATCCGCGCGCATCGTGGTGTCGTCACGCTCACGGGCTGGGTGCCGGAGAGCTGGCAGATTTCGCGCGCCGGCAACGCAGCGCGATCGGTACGCGGCGTGAGGGGGGTGTCGAACCGGTTGACGGCGAAAAAACATCACGTCGCGGCGATCGAGCAACCTCTCGCGCCATCGCAAGGATAAGCGCGCTGAAAGCTGCCGCTGACGAAATTCGCGTCATCCGCATATGGAAAGAACGCGTGCGGCGCGGGTCGCCTGATTGCTGAGGCACGTGCGTCGCCGCTGCGCGGTTCTCTCGGGAATGCGAAGCGCGATACCTCGATACCTTGATATGCCCGCCACGGTCTGCGAGATTCCGAGTCCTGATAGTTCGGGCTCTGGAATTCTCGTGCACGATCGATACGCTCCCCCGCCCTTCGCCCAATCCTGAACGGACCAAAACCGCACGCCCGGCGACCCACCGCCCCCGATCAAAAAATAAAAATGCCTCGCAAACCTTTGCGCGCCTGCTGAAACACATTGCGGCCTAATGAAATCCTTCGCGATGCCGTTATGCGCCATACATAGACGGTTCTTGAGGGCTGAATTTCTTGTCTGAGCATGTCTTTGGAAACCGGCGATAGATCGGGCTCTATCCGACGTATCTTCAACGGGACCACAACATGAAGAAGTTGTCAGTCAAGGCCAGACTCACGGCCGCTTTTGCAGTGCTTGCCGCAATGGTATTGCTTGTCTCGGGTCTTTCATTGAAAGCGCTCGGCGATTCGCACGAGCGCTTCGCCGGTTTTGTCGCGGGCGCAAACGCCCGCACCCTCGCGGCGCAGGCGGTTCGAACCGCCGTCGACCGGCGCGCGATTGCCGCTCGCGACATGGCGCTCGTCACCACGCCCGCCGATTTCGAACTGGAAAGAGTTGCGGAAGCCCAGGCGCAACACGACGTCCAGACACGTCTCGCGACGCTCAACGAGATGATCGCCAGCAGCACCGATGCGTCCGATCAGGCGCGCAGTCTCGTGAGCGACATCAACCGGATCGAGGCCGCTTACACGCCGGTTGCGCAGGCCATCGTCGCCTTCGCAGTCGCCAACAAGCGCGACGACGCCGTGCGAACGATCGACGAACAATGCCGGCCCTTGCTCGCGGCGCTGATCAAGGCGACCAATGCGTATGGCGACTATGCGCATACTCGCGCTGACGAACTGGTTCAGCAGTCGGCGGAACATTACGCCACCCAGCGCGACATTCTGATCGCCGTTTGCCTGGCGTCACTAGTCATCGCCGTTGTGGCCGGATCGCTGATTACGCGCAGCCTGTTGCGCGCGCTCGGCGCCGAGCCCAGCGCACTCGGCGAAGTGTCGCAGCGCGTTGCGTCCGGCGATCTCACACCCGTGCCGGGCGCCGCCGATGCCCCGGCGGGGAGCGTGCTCGCTTCGATGGGCGAAATGCAGGCGAGCCTGGTTCGCCTGATCGGCCAGGTTCGCGTCGCCGCGGACAGCATTGCCACAGGCTCCAGCCAGATCGCGTCGGGCAACGTCGATCTGTCGTCGCGCACGGAACAGCAGGCGGCGTCGTTGCAGGAAACGGCGTCGAGCATGGAGGAGCTGACGTCGACGGTCAGACAGAACGCCGAGAATGCCCAGCAGGCCAGTTCGCTGTCGAACCGTGCGTCCGAAGTGGCGGACAAGGGCAATGCGGTCGTGGGGCAGGTGGTCAACACCATGGGCGAGATCAGCGCCAGTTCCACGAAGATCGCGGACATCACCGGCATTATCGAAGGCATCGCTTTTCAGACCAACATCCTCGCGCTGAACGCCGCCGTGGAAGCCGCGCGCGCCGGCGAACAGGGGCGCGGCTTCGCGGTGGTCGCGAGCGAGGTGCGCAATCTCGCGCAGCGCTCGTCCAGCGCAGCCAAGGAAATCAAGGATCTGATCGGCGCATCCGTTCAGAAAATCCAGGACGGTTCATCGCTCGCGGATCAGGCCGGAAAAACCATGTCGGAGGTGACACGGGCGGTGGCACGCGTGACGGACATCATGGGCGAAATCGCGGCGGCATCGACGGAACAGAGCCGCGGCATCGAGCAGGTCAACCTCGCCATCACGCAGATGGACCAGGCGACCCAGCAGAATGCAGCGCTCGTCGAGGAAGCAGCGGCGGCGGCGAAGTCGCTGGAAGATCAGGGGCAACAGTTGAATCAGTCCATCGCGTTCTTCAAGGTCGATTCGACGACGGCTTGAGCGGCAGGCCGGCTCGCTTTGATGGTCGAGCGTGCGAGCTGATGGCGTCGCGGAAGACCGAGGTTGCCGGAAAGCGGGACGCGTTCTCCCTGTTGTCTGCGAACGGTCCAGGCGCGCTGGACCTGTCGTCGTGATGCAAGCGTGTGCTGTCTGATGGTGGATAGGGACGCCTCCGGTTTGGCAATCGGGTGCATCCGTAAAGACCGACAGGCGCCGGGACGGTCCATACACGCGTCCGGCGCACATCCGCCGAACTGATAACACCGCTTCTTTTCGGCCGATTTGACGCGGATATCTGTCGCCTCGACACTGCCTCCCATGCAAAGCCTTTGAAAAGGCTGCACGTCTCCACCTCCCTGATGCGAGCAGACATGGCCTCCGTTCAATCCTCCAGTCCGACGGAGAGCGCTACCGCGACTCCCGAGCGTGCCCTTCGTCGAATCGTCATCGCGTCCGTTGCCGGCAATGCGATGGAGTGGTACGACTTTTTTGTCTACGGTACGGCGGCCGCGCTCGTCTTCGGTCAACTGTTTCTCCCGCCGAATGCCGATCCGCTGGAAACACCGGCTCCGGGCCTGCAAACCTGGTCACGCTGAACCCCGAACATCCGCAAGGGTGTGCGGCTATCTCTGCACGTCTATTGATTCTGTCAATGGGCGGACCGTGAGAGGGAAACCTTCGGGTTCGCCGGTTTGGTTCAGCGCCGGATTTGCAGCCCTGTCATGCGCCCGCTCACCCTTCCTCTATCCGTGATCGCGGGCCGTTCTAAAGCTCAATTGCCGGAGACAGACGGGGTATGAATTTCCACTACTCAACCGGGTTCATGTAGAACGCGGTAGCGGCCATTGTCTGGGCCGTTTTCCTTGTGCTCGTAAGGCATGCGTGCAAACGCGCCCCTCGTCGTTTCTGAGGCGCGACGGATTATGCCAACAGAAACCCCAAGCTTTCCCCGCAAGGCCGGATCGTTGTTCTGCAAGAACTGATCGCATTTTATTACGAGCGGAATCTGAAGGACGTCGGTGAAATTCTGGAAGCCGTGGCGTATCCTGGCGGTGCAAACCGGCCTGACCTTGCCGACGCAGCATTGCGAGAACGAGTTGCCCAAGCTTGTGCGAGCCTTACGCGGCTTGCGCACGAACTGGCAATCGCCAATCTTGATTGCGATGAAACACAGGCTGCGTTAAAGCGTTCGCCGTTCCTCGCATCTCATCCGGCGTTCCTGTCATGAGCGGTGCAAGTCGCCCGACGCGCCGAAGGCCACTCTCAGCCGCCGAACTGATGCGGTCATCTGTAGGTCAGTGCGAACCGTCTTGCGTGGAGCGCAATTTCGACCATCTGCAATTCGCCAGAATCCGTCAAACGTCAATTCTTGAAAAATCAATCTTGCGCGCATGAATAGAGGCATTTTTCGGATTTAGATGAACTGCGGATTGGAGCGAATTGACGAAGATATAGCGGCCTCCAGCAATGCTTATTCCCTCGTTGGCATCGTCGCCTTTTTTAACCAGCGCCGCTGGCGCCTTTACTGTTGAGAACTCCTGCAAATGTCCGAACAGAAAGATAGAGGAACGCTCCACCTCTTCGCTACGCTTGCTGCGCTCACAGAGCGCGGTGGCCGGGTCAGCACTACATCGGAATTCAAACTCTGTGGCCTGGGCGTTGCTCGCGTTGGCGACGTTGTGACATATCCCGATGGAAGCGAAGCGATCATCGTGGATGGCGCAGGTTACGGCTGCCTTATTGACAATCGCGCCGCTGCGCTGGTCGCACAAAAGACGCGCAACCCGTCGCCGTTCCCGCGACCGCTGGCGCGAAAGCTAGCCAGTATGACGAGCAGTTCACCCTTCGCGATGCAACGGGCCGTTCCTTGCGCGAAACGTATTACACGCTCCGCTTGCCGTCCGGTTCTGTTGTCCATGGCATAACCGATCAAACGGCCCGTACCGAGCGATATACCACCAGAGGCACGCAACGCCTGCGCATTTATCTTGGGCAAAGGGAGGGAGCGTAAATGTCCGTCATCTACTATGCAGCGGTCGAAGATGATCCGCTGACAAGCGGCAATGGTAGCCGCGTGTTTGCAATGAAACAGGGCGCAACAATTCAGGGCGAAGACGGCAAGCGTCGCAGTCTGGCCTTCATCGGGGACGATGCGTATTGTCCGGCCTGCAATACCACTGGTGTCATTACGTATGGCGCTGGCGTGGGCGACAGGCGTCGCCTCCTTGATCGTGTCAATAATCGTCGTCAAGCAGTCGGCGGCGATATCGTTCTTTGCAAGTGCGCACAACATCCCCGCATCATCGCCTTATACGGACGTAAATGGAGAATCACTGACCGAGACAACGAAGCGCGTGCATCCTTCGCTAAAGGGCCGTTGCAAAGCCTCGTCTACGACGAACAGTTCACGCTGACCGATGCCTCAGGAAAAGCGCTCCTGAATACCTACTACACCGTTCGATTGCCATCGGGTGAACTGCAACACGGACTTACCGACTCATCTGGCAGAACAACTCGCTATATCACGGACGCGGCGCAACACCTGCGTATTTATCTTGGGCATAGGGAGTAAGCATGTTTGATCGACTCGTTGCGGACCGGGACCGCACCACCACGGATGGGGAAGTAACTGGCCGCAGTGACTTCTATAACGAAGATGGCAAGATGTACGCACGCAAAAAGAATAAAGCGACGTGCGGAAACTGCAAAGGTGCATGGCCGATCTACGGCACCCGTAGTGATTGGATGGACGGCGGTGAACCTATGGTCAAGGACTTGGATTGGGTCATGTGTCCGTGCCGAAAGAATCGGGTATTCGCCTCGGCAGGCTCCAACGCTTTTTACTCTGATAGCGGCGAAAGTACTCGAAGTGAAGAATTCACAACACCGCTCAGTGCCACATATGACGAACAGTTCACTGTTGACCGATGCAAACGGAATCCCCTCGCGGACACTTATTACACGGCTCGCATGCCGTCTGGTGAATTGCGACACGGCATAACTGATTCATCGGGACGCACTAAGCGCTATGAAACACGAGCCGCCGAGTCCATTCGAATTTACCTTGGTCATAAACAGGAGATATGATGCCTGACGCACTCGCTACCGCAGTTACAAATACAAATCCGAATTCATGTACGACAGCCTACTGTGAACGGCTAGGAAAGCCGTGGACAGTGTCCAACGACGGTCTTTTGTTCATTGCAGTATGGGAATCTGGTACCTTAAATGGTACAAACTTTCAAGGACACTTCGTTACGGACGGTTTTATCCTGAAAGCGTACAGAGATAACGTTGGCATCCCAACAGTTGGATGCGGTCATCGAATCCTTCCCGCCGACAATATTCAGGTAAGTCAGACGATCTCGTTGGAACGTGCGCGTGAATTCAAGAAGCGAGATATTGAGAAAGCACAGAGACGATTGAATAGCGATGTACACGTGCCACTATTTCAGTTTGAATACGATGCTCTAGTTAGTGTTGTATATAACTGTGGCGCAGGTGATGGCGCTACGGCAATCATCGACAAAACTAACCGAGGGGAATACGGCTCCATGTTCGATTACATTCGTACCTATCGCGTCGGCAGCAATCCGGGTCTACCACCGAGACGTTTCACAGAGGCTCGTCTTTTTTCGACCGGGGTCTACGATGCCTCTCACTAAGAAATGGATCGTTGCCTTCTTTGCATTTGCAAGCACTTATGGCGCGGCCTCCGCGCAGTCCAATGCGGACTGTTTAAAGCATCTCGGCGGCGGCTACGGAGACACGTTATGTTACGGCCAGTTGAGTTCCGATCTGGTCAAAAAGAATAAAGAAATCTACACCACCTTACGCGCGGGAATACCGAAGGGCAATCCACATGCAACGCTGCTGCACGCGTATATGGTTGCGCAGGACAAAGCATTGAAGTTCTGTGAGTTGCAGCGCGACGCGGGCGCAGGATGGGGAAAAAGTCCAGATGGCTCCATGTATCCTGCGCTTTACGCAGGATGTGTATACCAAGTGCGAAAGTCGCAGAATTCGTTCCTTTCGGATCTGCTAAAAATGTCCCAATGGTGAAAAGCCCCGCCCGTGGTGCAGATCGCCGGGCCGCGCCAAGCTTGTCTCCCGAAGACTTAGCACGCCGACGACCGGTCTGGGCGGCAATGAGTGACATATTTCTCGATACCGAAGTCCGCTGGTCTGTGCCATACATTGCCAATTGCTGCGCCAAATCGGGTTATGACGATGGAACATTGGAACGGATCTTCTGGATCGAGGTATTTCCCGAGGCGACTCCCAATCTGCTGTCCATTTTTAGCCAATGGGCCGGACTCGATCTTGACGAAGCCGCGTTAATCAGGCGCGCAAGCGCGAGCAAGATGCCTTGGCTGCGGCGGCGCCTAAACGGATGGATGGTCGAATCAAGCTGGCGTAGCGTATGCGCGGTAACGCAATGGTTACGTCCCCTGGACGATTCTCTGCGTTTGCAGTTTGTAAAGGCATTCCATATTTGTGGCCTCCGCTATTTCGAAGCAGCGAATGAAACAATTTCTAGCATCTCTCGAGGGGAAATTGAGGGGATGCAAGAGATAATTGGTGATGTCTGGCAGCGCTACGAGCCTGTTTGTCGTTCGATGTTGCTAAAGAGCGAAGCGTCAACGCACGAAACGCGGTCGGCCGCCGTGCGAAGGTTTTGTATAAATCATCTGGGAAGCGCCGATGTTTGATCCGTCGCACGGCGTCGCCAGCGCGAGGCACACCCGTTCGCCACGGGCGTCTATGATGCAGCTTACTAAAGTTTCCCTCGCGCTGCTCCTAGCGTGCGCTAGTTGCGCTACATACGCGGACGCCAATTGTGAAGCAAAGGCGAAAACGCACGATGATTTCTTGGCCTGTACTAGTGCGGACACGAAAAACATCCTGAACGACGCTGAAAAATTCTATCAAAATCTCCACGCCAAGCTGAAGGGAGACAACCTCGCAGAGCTTGAAAAGAATCACGATTTATGGAGCGAAAAACTTCAGTCCGATTGCAAGTTATTTGGAATGGCCTTCAGTGACTGGACAGGCAATTACATGCCTGATACAGATTTTCAAGTTGCAGCCTGTCGGCAAGATACCGCTAAACAGAAACTCGAATTCTATAAATGGTTGACTTGCTCAGACGACATGGAGTCGTCAGAGCATCCAGAGTGTTCAAAGGTCAATAGAATTCTCGGACGCACAAAATGATGCCGGAAACGAGCCGCCGCAGGCTGTCGCCAGCGTGAGGCACGCCTGTTCGACGAGCGAGTATTGATGCGAATCGCTAAATTTCTTTGCACGTGGATCTTCGGCTCTTCTCTCTGCGGGGCCAGTGCTTCCATTGCGCACTCGGCTTCGATCTATGGAAGCACGTTCGACTACAGGAAAACGGAACCCGCGATCAGTCAGTTCCAGGGAAAGACTAGCCAACAGATCGCAGAACTGTGCAAAAGCGAGTCTTTGGGAACGATGGAACTGACAACATGCGCCCAGTTCAAGTTTGAGTCTGCCAAGGCAACGCTCACCAAAGCGGTCGAAGCCACCGAAAGGGAAATCGATCAAAGCGACATAGAGCTTCGAAAGCGCCATAACCCGATTGCTTTGCCATATTTCAAACAGGCACAAAGCCACTGGCAGAACTACAGAGACAGTCAGTGCTACGCCAACGTGTACGAAATCGGAGAGGCGTCCATCCGTTTCATTGATTTTTGGACTTGTATGGAAATCATCACGAAGACGAGGATCGATGAACTTTCGAAGCCTGACGCAACACAGTAATCCTTTCGCAGTCGCGCTTCCTACGCGGCCTTCTCGTATCTACGGTCGAACATGAAACTCCCTTGCAGCACATTCGCGCTTTTGTCACTCGCTATTGCAGCGCCTGCATTGGCAAAGACCGATATTCCGGCGTGTTCGACTATCGCGAATTCGTGCCATCTGCTGCTTACTTCTCCGGGCACACGCGGGTGGAAATTGACCTCCTGTGCAACACAGGCAAGAATGCCTCTACCTCTGATTTAGAGGTTTGCGGTGAAAGACGATTCGAGCAGACATCTGCGGAACTGGAAGTAACGGTCAAGTCTATAGAGAAGGCATACAGGAACGGCGATGTGGCACTGAAGGCCGACGATGACCCGATAGCATCGGCTTACTTTGTAAAAGCGCAGAAGGCCTGGCAGGATTATCGCGAAAATCAATGCTACGTTGAAACCTATTCCTTAGCAGTGGCGTCGATGCGCTATATGACGTTTTGGGATTGTATGGCGCGCATCGCAAAGGAACGAATCATCGATTTGCAGAGTATCGGTAACTAACGGCGATGTCGCGCACCCGGGGTGCGCGGGGTACACCTTTCATACACACAGCCGTTTTGACGTCTCGGTGCCTATCGTTCTGATCCTGAGTGACTCGCCTTACGTGGCGGCTGGGGTGTCGGCTCCTTGCCGGTCTCAGAATGACGGTGTGCAATCAACATTCGTTATCATGGCGTGCCTACCCGCGAAGACCATTATGAAAAAAGCTACCGAATTCGCTGACCTGTTTTTGAAATTCCTGTCGTGTGTCGCAATAGTCTGCGCTGGCATATGGGCGCTTTATACGTTCAGACTCGGCGGCTCAACCGACTGGCAGGACAACATCACGCTCGAAACACAGATACTTCCTTATCGCGGCGATCTGCGCTTGCTTGTGGTTCACGCGAAGTCAAAGAACCCTCGCAACACGACCTTCGAACTCAATAGCGCTCTAGGTGACACCTATCAGTTGCGCATACGCAAGCTCACTCCCGACGCAAAAGCCGGAACGGTATTTCATGAAGATGAAGGCGACCTCATCGCGAGTGTCGATCTGCTAAAACTGGCGGGAGACAGTTACGAATTCCTGCCGAATGCCGAAATGGACGATATGCAAACAATCGTTCTACCGGTGGACAGCACAGTGCAGGTAATCACCGAGATGAAGATTCACACAGGTACGACTGACAAGAACGGACAGCCTGACATTGACGAGAACTCGACCTCGGCAGTCGTCCATATCGGACCCTAGGACGATCGGCAACCATGCGGCAGTTGGGATTTCACGGAAGCAACATCCCAAGGAAAATACGCAGCGAAGCGAACTGCGGACCGATAGTGCCTAGGGTTATGCCTCTGGTCCGGTGGGTTTTGCCTGTCGTGGCGGCTGGGGTGTCGGCCCCTTGCCGGTTTCGGAATGACGGTGTGCATCCGCTGCAATGCAGTCGGCTATCCATTGATCCACCTCGCTTTCACGCCAGCGAACTGCCGTGGCGCCGACCTTGATAGGTCGTGGAAACTGACCCTGCGCGACCTTCAGATAGATTGTGGAATTGGACAGGCCGACGCGCTGCGCCACCTCCGGCATGCGCAGCAGGCGTTCGCTCACCCTGCGTTCAACATCCGTGCGCGCTGCGTTCTTCGTCCGTGAGTTCATAGCTACTCCGTATCCCTGTATGGCTTGCCGGGTTCCCAGCCGGGCGGCAACGAGCCACCTTCGACATCGAACATGTTGACCATCAGAACCAGCAACGGCAGTTCGTTGGGTTCAAGGTAAATCTCGGCACGCGTCACGCCTCCTACAATCTCGCCGTCGCACAGGATAGAAGGCCGGTCGCCGCTCAGGTCCACCTTAAGTTTCCTGTTCATCGCACACCTCACCACTTGTCAGAGTCGCTGGCCGTCGCGGTGCCGAACGTGTGAGGGCCGCACATGCGGGAGTGGTACACGACGCGGCCAGACTGCAACCCGGTCACGCATGGCGACTTACCGGCACGGTCCTGCCGGTGGATGGCGGTGTCATGGCGGGCCGTCAGGCCTGAGCCGGCCTAGCTTCATCTCGACGCGGGGAGATGCGCGGGTTAAGGACAACAGCGGCGTCGCCAGGCAGGCGACTTCGGTGCCACGAAGCATTCACGATTGAGGGGAGCGTGCCCGCCCCGCCGAATCCATGAGAAATGCACCGCAGCTTGCATCAAAACCCCGCCCCACGCGGTTGCACATTTTCCTCTGTCATGGGAATGTCACGAACGGTACGCAAAGATAGGGCCCCGCCCGGCGCAAGCTTCGTGCAATCTTTCCTCATCCCTGGACATCAGATGAAAAACCAAGAACCGCCCGCCTCGTCCCCCGACAACGAACAACCTGACAGCGCAACCGACAGCAATAGCCCGCAGGCACCGCAGCGTCCGGGGCGTCGCCACTTTCTCGGCGGCGTCGCCGCGGTGGCGGTGGGCGGCGGACTGGCCGGTTGCGCGCAGCCTGCCTCGCGCGCGTCGGCGGTAACCGGCGTTGCGGCGGGACCGCAGTTCGATCGCGCGCTGCGCTCCAAGGTGAAGACGGTCGTCGTGATCTATGCCGAAAATCGCAGCTTCAATAACCTGTTCGCCGATTTCCCCGGCGTCGAACGCCCGCTTTCCAGCCTGAAGCCGGAAGATTATCGGCAACTCGACCGCGACGGCTCGACCGTGTTGCCGCAACTGCCCGTCGTGCCTGGCGGCTGGCTGACCAAAGATCAGACCGTCGACGGCGTCACCTACAAAGCCGGCCAGCAATACCAGACCAATCTGCCGAACGCGCCCTTCGCGCTGAAAGGCCCGAATGGCGAGAATCTGCCGCTGTCGCTCGTCACGCACGATTTGTGGCACGTGTTCTATCAGAACCAGATGCAGATCAACGGCGGCAAGAACGATATGTTCGTCGCGTGGGCGGACTCGGCGGCCTTCACGATGGGCCACTACGCGAACACCAGCTACGACCTGCGGCTATGGGATCTCGCCGGCGAATTCGTGCTGTGCGACAACTTCTTCCAGGGCGCATTCGGTGGCTCGTTCATGAACCACCAGTATCTGATCGCCGCGACGCCGCCGGTCTACCCCGATCCCGCGCAGAGCATCGCGAAATTCCAGATTGCGGAAACCGTCAGCGGACGTCCCGACGATCCCAATCTGAAGCCGCTCGCGACGTCGCCGAAAAGTGCGATGGAGGGCATCCCCAAGTTCGGCCCGAGCGCACTGACGCCGCCCGAAACGCTGGCAAACGGCCGCACCGTCAGCTACGCCGTCAACACGATGATGCCGCCGTTCGCGCCCACGCCCTACAAGGTCGGCGCGAACGGCGTGGTCGACTTCACGCTGGACAGCAACGCGATGGCCGTGCCGCCGCAGGTGCACGAGAACATCGGTGACAAGCTGGACAAGCGCAGGATCAGCTGGGCGTGGTACGCGGGCGCATTCCAGCAGACGCTCGACATGCGCGGCAAGAACACGAACGACGGCACGCCGCTGATCCCGAACTTCCAGTATCACCATCAGCCGTTCAACTACTTTGCAAACCTGGGACCGGGCACGGCCGCGCGCGCGCAACATCTGCGCGACGGCGGACTCGGCGACGACGAAAGCACCAACCGCTTCCTCGCCGATGCCCGCGCGGGCAAGCTCCCGGCCGTCACGTTCTACAAGCCGCAGGGCAATCTGAACATGCACGCGGGCTACGCGGATGTCGCGTCGGGCGACCGCCATATCGTGCACGCGGTGAAAGCGCTGCGTGCCAGCCCGCAATGGGAAAACATGGTGGTGGTGATCACCGTCGACGAAAACGGCGGATGGTGGGATCACGTCGCGCCGCCCAAAGGCGACCGCTGGGGACCGGGCACGCGCGTGCCCGCGCTGGTGGTCTCGCCGTTCGCGAAGAAGGGCTACGTGGATCACACGGTGTACGACACGGCGTCGATCCTGCGGCTGATTACACGCGTATTCGACCTCGAAACGCTCGACGGCATCCGCATGCGCGACGACGCGATGGCCGGGCGCGGGCAACCGGGGATGGGCGACCTGACTAACGCACTGGACCTGTCGTCGTGATGTAAGCGGGTGTTTCGAGCATCCGCCGTTCGCAAACCGCCAGCCTTGTTGCAGGGCTGGCGTTACCCGTTTCCACCAATCAGGGTTGGCGTTTGCCGCGGCCGCCAGCGGATTTGCCGGCCGGCTTATGTGAACCCGCAGCCGTCTTGCTGGCGGGTTTGCCTCGCGGCTTTTGCACGCTGAACGGGCTACCGCTGGAAAAGTTTGTGCCTTTACCTGCGGCGACGGCATGTTGTGCCGCAGGCTTGGATTTGTTTTTTTCGCCACTTTGCGGGCGCGGCTTTTTGCTGGGCACTTGCGCGGCGCTCTGCGCAGCCTGCGGCACCTTCGACACTTTCGGCTTCTTGGGCTTTTTGGGTTTCTTGATGATCTCGCCCGTCGCGCTGGTTTGCGGCACGCGGTGTTCGGCTTCAAAACCCGGCTCTTCTTCACGGCGTAGCGTCTGCCGGATCAGCGCCTCGATCGCGGCCAGTTGCGGCGCTTCATCGGCACAGACGAGGGACACCGCCACACCGCTCGCGCCCGCGCGGCCGGTACGGCCGATACGGTGCACATAGTCTTGCGCGACGATCGGCAGATCGACGTTGATCACCAGCGGCAGGTCGTCGATATCCAGACCGCGCGCCGCCACATCGGTGGCGACCAGCATACTGACCTCGCCCGTCTTGAAGCGCTCCAGCGCACGCAGACGTGCGGGTTGCGGTTTGTCGCCGTGGATCGTGTCGACGGCATAGCCCGCGTCATCCAGCATGGCTGCGAGGTAATCCACGCCGACGCGGGTTTTGACGAACACCAGCGCGTGCTCCCAGTTGTTCTCAGCCACCAGGTGCATGAAGAGGTCGGGCTTGTTCTTTTTATCCACCGTCACCACCCACTGCCTGATCTTGCTAGCCGTGGCATTGGGCGGGCTGACGCTGATATTCACCGGGTCGCGCAGAATGCCAGCGGCCATCGCGCGAATTTCATCGCTGAACGTGGCGGAGAACAACAGGGTCTGCCGCTGGGCAGGCAACACAGCAAAGACAGCGTTGAGTTCGCGCGAAAAGCCGAGATCCAGCATGCGGTCGGCTTCATCCAGCACCAGCGTTTGCACCTGATCGAACTGCACTGCGTTCTGGCGATGCAGATCCAGCAAACGGCCCGGCGTGGCGACGAGCACGTCCACGCCTTTGCGCAGTTTCATCATCTGCGGATTGATGCTCACGCCGCCGTAGGCAGCGAGGAATCGCAGGTCGAGGCCTTTACCGTAATCGACGAAGCTTTGCAGCACCTGTTCGGCCAGCTCACGCGTGGGCACGAGCAGCAGAACGCGCGCGCGGTTGCTCGACACCGCCGGGCCGTGCTGCACCAACCGTTGCAGCAGCGGCAGCGCAAAACCCGCTGTTTTGCCGGTGCCGGTCTGTGCGGCAGCCATGACGTCCTTGCCGCTGAGCACAGCAGGAATCGCCTTGGCCTGCACCGGCGTAGGTGTCTGGTAATTGAGATCCTGCAGATTACGCAGCAACGGATCGATCAGGCCAAGCGAGGCAAAAGACATGGGGGTGTTCCGGGCTAAAACTGCAATTCTAGCGGTTGTGGGGTGATTGCATTGGGTGGGGCGGGGTGTTGGAGGGATCGATCGGCAGGAGACAAACATCAGCATGGCGATCTGCCGCCATTTGCTGGCACGAGCGCCCGACGGTTCGATCGGCTGGCCAAACACGTGCTCCAGTCTCAGAAAACCGAAAATGACGAAATGAGGAACCCGTAATAATCGAGTTTGTCGGCGAGGTCTTAGCGACGCCTTTTCCCGATGGCATAGGCGTAGTTGCGTTCCACCCAACCAGCCCCATCCCTCAACACACTGTCAACCTCCCCGGCATTTATCGCTCCAACCACTTCCCGTACATTCGTCCTCACTCAACTCAGGACGGAGAAGTGACATGAAAGTAACGGTAGTCGGATACGGCAACGTGGGCGCGGCGATGGTCAAGCAACTGAGCGCGGCGGGACACCAGGTGGAAGTAACGGGCCGCAAGCTCGAAGGCGTCGAGAAAGTCGCCGCGCAATTCGGCGCGAACAGCGCACCGCTGTCGGCGGCGGCGAAAAATGCCGACGTCGTGCTGCTCGCCGTGCCGTATAACAACGCGGCCGCCGCGCTGGGCGAACTCGGTTCGCTGAAAGGCAAAGTGCTCGTCGACGTGACCAACCCGCTCACCGACGATTACATGGGCCTGACCATCGGCCACACCACATCAGCGGCCGAGGAAATCGCGAAGCTGACCGACGCGTCGGTCGTGAAGGCGTTCAACACGCTGTTCGCGCAAGTGGTGGATGGCGGCGCAACGTATCCTTCGCAAGCGGCATCGGTTTTTGCCGCGGGTGACGATCAGGATGCGAAGCAGAAAACCGTTGCGCTGGCGGAATCGATGGGCTTCGGCACCATCGACGCCGGTGGCCTCAAGAATGCCCGCTATCTCGAAGCCGTGGCCGGTTTGAACATCTATCTGGGCTACGGCGCAGGTCTCGGCGTGCAGATCTCGCCTACGTGGATCAAGCGCTAAACCACGCACGCTTCGCTAACAGCCGCTTCCGCCTGCCCGGCGGAAGCGGCTTTTTTACGCCTCCACCAGGTTCGCGCCGCCGATCTTGCGGCACTCGCGCGGCGTCATATCGAACTTCGCGCGGAAGCTGCGGCTGAAATGCGCGGCATCGTTAAAGCCCCAGCGAAAGCAGATTTCCGATACCGACAACGCGTGATGCGCGGGACTGGTCAGCTCCTGGCGGCATCGCTCGAGACGGCGGTCGCGCAGGTAGCCTGAGAAGCTCGTGCCCGCCTCCTCGAAGAGCTTCTGCACATAGCGTGACGAGACCCGCTGCTGCTCGGTGATCGTGTTCAGCGACAGTTCCGCATCGCCGAGTTGCTGATCGATCGACTGACAGATACGCAGAAAATGCTCGGAGCGTTTGCGGTCGCCGAACGTCAGCGCCGCATGATGGCTCGCGAGACTCGCAATCAGGAACTCCGACAACGCCACTTCGATCGGATGAATGTGCTCGATATCGAGATATTCCAGTTCGTCGCCCACTGCGCGCAACATCGCCGCCAGCACGCGCGTGAGGCTCGAATTCGCGGGCAGGATGCCGCAACTCAGACGGCGTGGATCGACGAGGCCCGCGTGCAGCAGGTTCGTCGGCACACGCACGTACAGCAGACGGAAATCCGCGCATAGCTCCAGCGTCGAATCCCTGCCGCATGGCCCGTACAGCATGTCGCCGCGCTCGACGGACACGCGCTCGCCCGAGCCGAGAAACACCGAACGTCCATCGAGCAGCAACGCAATCCACAGCGCAGCCTGCTGATGACGGAAACTGCCGGAAATGGTGAGCGGCGTCGCACGCATCCGTGAGAACTCGATGCCGGTCGGCGAAACGATCCCGCAGACGTCGCCCTCGAATCCGTCGCCGAGGGGCGCGGCGTCATGCGGAAGGCAGGCGGCGTTCATCGCGTTGCGCCAGACCTGCGGGCGCTGCTCCGTCGAACTTTCCTGCGTGGAAAAGTACCAGGACTTCAGCGACATAAGCTTGCTCTCCAGCATCCATTGATCTGCGTCAATGGTATGCAAGTCCCGCACCAACTCGTCATGCCGCGTTCCACGCGCACGGGACGCCCGCCCTGCCCAATACTCGACGTGCGCTGACTCGAAGCTGTGCGCGCTGCACCAGTGTGGTCTTCATCGGCGGGAAGGTCAGGCCCGCACCGGCGCAACCGCCCATGGCGCGTCGCGCCACTGCTCGGCCAGATAGTCGACCGTGACGCGGGTTTTCGCGGGCAGTTGCGCGCGGCTCGGATAGACCGCGTAGACGCCGATGGGTGGCGGCGTGAAGTTCTCGAGCACCGGCACGAGGCGGCCGCGCGCGAGACTATCCATCACCAGAAACAGCGGTTGCAGCACGAGGCCGACGCCCGCTTCCGCCGCCGCGACGCAGGTTTCACCATTGTTGGCGCTCATCACGGCTCGGGTCCGGCCGACATGTTCGGTGCCGGTCGCGCGCTCGCAGAGCCGCCAGTCGTGCCGCTCGCTGAAGTACCCATATGCGACCGACTGATGCGCGGACAACTCCGCCGGAGTCGCCGGTTCGCCGTGACGCTCCAGATAGGAAGGCGACGCGCACATCACCAGCGGCGTGCTCGCGAGCCGCCGATGCACGAGCGACGACTCCGCCGGTCGCGCAATCCGTATCGCCAGGTCGAAGCCTTCGGCGACGATATCGACGAGCGCGTCCGACAGTGCGATCACCGGCCGCACATCGGGCGCACGCGCAAGCAACCCGGCCCACAGCGGCGCAAGATGCGCAATGCCGAAACTGACCGGCGCGCTGATCCGCAAATCGCCCGACGCACGACCCCGTTCGCCCTGCGCCGCGAGTTCCGCCGAATCGAGTTGTTCGAGAATCTCGCAGCACGAGCGGTAGTAAGCGTCCCCCGCCGCCGTCAACGCGATCTTGCGCGTCGTGCGATGCAGAAGCCGCGCACCCAGGCGCGTTTCGAGCGCCTGAATGGTTCTCGACATCAGCGCACGCGACACCCCGTTCGCGTCGGCCGCCGCCGCGAAACCGCCTGCATCGACGACACTGACGAACGACTCGATCTCGCGCAGCCGGTTCACTTCTGGCCGAGCTTCGGGAAGATGCCGCGCGGCAGTCGCACGTGTGCACCGAGCGTCGCATCGACCACCTGCGTAATGCCGACATCGCCCGCGACGCTCATCAGCGAATACGCGTCGTTACGCGACAGACCGAGGTGCTCTTCCAGCAGTTGCATCGTATCGAGCGACGCGTTGCGCAACGCCTGATCGAGCCGCTGATCGAAACCATGCACGATCCAGCTATCGGCGGTTTCGAGCAACGGCGTCGGGAACTGGAAATCCTTGCGCAAAACGATCTGCATCGTCACGTTCAGCGACGACTCGATGGCCGTCCCGCTGATCTCGCCGTCGCCTTGAGAAACATGCGGATCGCCGATCGAAAACAGCGCGCCGTCCACCTGCACCGGGTAATACATCGTCGCGCCCGCGCCGATGCGCCAGTTGTCGATATTGCCGCCATGACGTCCCGGCGGAATCGTGCTCACCCGGCCGTCGACTGCCGGCGCTACGCCAGCCGTGCCCAGGTGAGGACGCGCGGGAATGCGCACGCCGTCGAGCGCGGGCTGCCGGTCGCAAACCGGACAATCGGTGATCGTGCCCGGCGTCAGATACTTGCCCTCGAAGTCGTACGCATACAACGCGGACGCGTGGTTTGCGCCTTCATCGAGTTCATAGATCGTGACGCGCTCTTTTTCGCCCATCTCCTTGTACAGATAACCCCAGTTCGCCGCGAGGTTCGACCCGTAGCGGCAGCGCGGCGTCATCTGCAGATAGCGCACTTCGAGCATGTCGCCGGGCTTTGCGCCTTCGACATGAATCGGTCCGGTCATGATGTGCACGCCCGGATTGCGGTCGTGCTCGGGAATCGCGCGCCACAATGCGTGCAACGCGTCGTCCATCATCAGATCGGGCGCGTCGCCCGCGTGGTGCGTGACGGCCTCGGCATACACCAGATCGCCGCTTTTCACCTTCAACGCCGGAGCGAGCGATGCGTCGAAATAACCCCAGTGCACGTTCTCACGGGTTGCGCGCAAACGGTGGAGAGCGCCGGGTTCGATAGCGGCACGCGCGGTGCCTTCGGTCGGAATCAATGCCATGAAAGTGCTCGCAGAAAATCAGCGGTTGAAAAATCAGAGATCGAGGACAAGAACGGGCGTTTTCGATCGCGAGCAGCACGGCGTAAATACCTTGCCGGATGATTGCTCCTCTGTGCTCAGAATCCAGTCGCGATGATCGGGAACGCCGTCGAGCACGCGCGTGATGCACGAGCCGCACACGCCCTGCTCGCAGGACATCGGCACGTGCACGCCGACGTCGGCGAGCGCGGCACAGACGCTCTGCCCGAGCGCCACGCTCACGCGTTGCCCTGTCGAGGCCAGTTCGACTTCGAACGGGATGTCGGCTTGCGTTGCCGTGTCGGCAGAAACTGGCGACGGCGCGGCGAAGCGCTCGCAATGCAGATGATCCTCAGGCCAGCCACGCAGACGCGCGGCGTCGAGCACCGCGTCGATCATCGCGAACGGCCCGCAGACATACAGATGCCGCCCCGCTTCGAAGCCGCCGACCAGCCTGCCGAAATCGCTGCACGCACCGAGATGACGGGTCACGCTCGCGCACCACGGCGCGTGCGCGATTTCATCGACGAACGCCTGGCGCTCGGCTGCCGACGCAAAGTCATGCATGTCGAACGGCGTGCCGGCCGCGTACAGCGTCGACGCCATCGCGAGCATCGGTGTGATGCCGATTCCGCCGGACACCAGCAACGCCGACGTCTGCGAAACGTTCATCGGAAAATGATTGCGCGGTCCCGCTGCGTCGAGCGCATCGCCAACCTGTACGCGTTCGCACATGAAGCGCGAGCCGCCGCGCCCCTGCGTTTCGAGTTGCACGGCGATCCGGTAGCGCATCGGGTCGGCGGGATCGCTGCACAGCGAATACTGACGCGCCACACCGTCGCAATCGATCTCGATGTGCGCGCCCGCGTCGAACGCGGGCAACGGCAAGTAGTCGGCGGCTTCCAGATCGAACGCGACGATGTTCGCCGCCACCTCCCGGCGCTCGACCACCCGCAGTTTCAGCGGCGCTTCGTAGTGGCTCACGCGGCCTCCTGCAAACCCGAGCCGCTGCGCTTGCCGAGAATAAAGCTCAGCATGCTCAGCGAGCCATACTCGAGGAAGTTGCTTTCGAAGCTCACGTCGTCGTCATCGTGACGCGCGCCGAGCGCGTACAGCACCGGCCAGTAGTGATCGGGCGTCGGCACCGAATGGAGCGCGATCGCGCCCGCCTTTTCGTAGTCGATGACTTCATCGGGCCGGTTCCCGGCAATGGCATTCGCGATCCGGTCGTGAAACGTCTGCGCCCACGCGTAGCCCGAATCGGGCTTGCTCCAGTCCATCGCGGGCAGGTTGTGCACGATGTTGCCGCTCGCCGCGATCAACACGCCTTCGTCGCGCAGCGGTCTGAGCGCGCGGCCCAACTCGTAGTGGCAACGGGCGTCGCAACTGCGATTCATGCCGACCTGCACGACCGGAATACGCGCATCGGGAAAGGCCTTGCCGAGGACCGACCACGTCCCGTGATCGAAGCCCCATCGGTCGTCGAGCGTGACCGGCAGCGGCGCGAGCAGTTCGGCGACGCGGCTCGCCAGCGCGGGGTCTCCCGGCGCCGGATATTGCTGCGCAAATAGCGCCGGCGGGAAAGCACCGAAGTCGTGGATGGTGCGCGGCTGGCTCATCGCGGTGACGGCCGTGCCGCGCGTGAGCCAATGCGCGGAGATCATCAGGATCGCGCGCGGTGTGCCCGCCGCCGCGCCCATCGACGCCCACGCGCGGGTCGCGCGATTGTCTTCGAGCGCATTCATGGGACTGCCGTGGCCGAAGAACATCACCGGCATACGTGTGTGATTGGTGGACATGTGCTTATGCGTTCAATGCGGTAAGGGAATCGGGTTGCGCGACATGCGGCGCCGCGTCGATCAGGCTTTGCGTATACGGATGTTGCGGATTCGCCAGCACCGCTTCGGTCGCGCCCGCCTCGACGACCACGCCGCGCTGCATCACGATGACTCTCGAACACAGATAGCGGACCACGGCGAGATCGTGCGAGATCAGCATCAGCGCGATCTTGTGGGACTCGCGCAACGCGAGCAGCAGTTCCATGATCTGAGCCTGCATCGACACGTCGAGACCGGAGACGATTTCATCGGCGACGAGCAGACGCGGCACGTCGCACAACGCGCGTGCGATATTCACGCGCTGCCGCTGTCCGCCCGACAACTGGGACGGAAAGCGTGCCGCATAGGCGGGCGCGAGACCGACTTCGTCGAGCAGATCGAGCGCGCGGCGTGCGCGGTCCACCAGCAGATGCGAACGGCTTTCCATGGGCTGCGTGACGATGCTGGCGAGTCGCCGCCGTGGATTCAGCGCGGCGCGCGCGTCCTGAAAGATCATCTGGATCGCGTCGATACGCTTGTGCCACATCGCGCGGCTGGCATCGAGTTGCTGGCCGTCGAGCAGAATCCGCCCTTCGCTGGGCGTTTCGAGCCCCATCACCAGTCGCCCGAGCGTGCTCTTGCCACTGCCGCTCTCTCCGACTATGCCGACGAACTCTCCCGGCGCAATCGTCAGATCGAGCGGCTGCAACGCGCGCACCGACGACTTGTCATAACGCTTGCCGACGCCGCGCAATTCGAGAAACGGCGTCGCCGCCATCGCATTGCGAGCCGCGAGCGGCACCCGAGCAGGCGCTTCCGGCAACGCGTCCACCCGCAGGCACCGCACCGCGCGCCCTTCGCTCGTACGAATTGCAATGGGCGCGCTGCCGCAGGCGGGCGTGACGTCGGCGCAGCGCGCGGCGAACCGGCAGCCGTGCAAGGTGCCCAGTTCCTCGAAGCCCGGCATGTGGCCGTTCAGCGGTTCGACACGCACGCGCTCGCCCTTCAGCACCGGATTGGCGCGCAACAGCGCGCGCGTATAGGGATGACGCGGCGAATTCACCAGCTCGCGGGCCGGACCGGACTCGACCAGATCGCCCGCATAAAGCACGGCGATGTCGTCGCACGCGTGCAGCGCGAGACCGATGTCGTGCGTGACGAAAATCACGCTGGTGCCGCGCCGCACCTGCATCTCACGCATCAGCTCGACGACATGGCGTTGCGTGGTGACATCGAGCGCGGTGGTCGCTTCGTCGGAGATCACCAGATCCGGATTGCTCGCGAACGCCATCGCGATGCAAACGCGCTGGCACATGCCGCCCGACAGTTCGAACGGATAACGCGCCAGCAGGTTCGCCGGATCGGGCAACAGCACTTCCGCTAACGCTTCGATGCTGCGCTGTTTGCGCTCGTGCGCCGCCACGCCCAGCCGCGCGAGATGAAGGGCGAACTGCTTGCCGACCGGCAGAGTCGGATCGAGCGCGCTCATCGGCTCCTGCGGAATGTAGGCGATGCGCTTGCCGAGCAACGCGCGTTGCTGCGTCGCGCTCGCACTCAACAGATCGATGCCGGCAAATCGCAGTTCGTCGGCGCGTAGTTCGAAGCCGCGCGGCAGGCTGCGCGCGAGCACCCTGCCGAGCATGCTCTTGCCCGCCCCTGACTCGCCGACGAGTCCGAGCGTGCGGCCGCGCCGCACCGACAACGCGATATCGCGCAGCAACGCCACGCCATCGCGCTCGACGTTGAGCGCCGCGAGCGTGAGCAGCTCGTCGCCGGTTCCGTGCGCGGTGGCCGCGAGCGCCACGGCTGGCGCCGGAGTTTTGAACATGCCCATCATGCGCGCCGCTCCGAACGTTCGAGAAGTCGTGAATCCGTCGTGCGGCGCAGGCCTTCGCCGAGGAAGGTCGTGGCCAGAACGGAGAGAACCAGACAGGCGATCGGCAGAATCAGCCCCCACGGCGACGTGAATACGTTGGCGAGGCCGTCGGACACCATGGTTCCCCAGCTCGGCTGGCTCGCATCGGCGGACAGACCGACGAACGACAGACTGCACTCGGCGACAATCGCAATGCCGACTTCGAGACTCATCAGCGTGATGAGCGTGGGCATCAGCGCTGGCAACACGTCGCGCAGGATCGTCGCCAGCGGACCGGCGCCTGCAATGCGCGCCGCCGCCACATAATCGCGCCGCCGGATCACAATGACCTCGGCACGCAGCACGCGGCAAAAACGCGTCCAGTCGACGAAGACGAGCGCGACGATCACGTTGGCGATACTCGGCGACATCGCGACGACCAGCACGAGCGCCAGCACGACGGCGGGAAACGACATCCACACTTCGACCACGCGCAGCACCAGCCAGTCCACCTTGCCGCCGAACCAGCCGGCGAGCACTGCCAACACGCCGCCGATCAACGCTGTGCCGAGCGGCGCGATGAATCCGACCAGCACGGCAATGCGCGCGCCGTAGATCGCGAGGCTCAGCACGTCCCGGCCAAGCGAATCGGTGCCGAACCAGTGCTGCGCGGTGCCGCCGGGCGCCCACGCGGGCGGCAGCAAGGTGGAAAGCAGATCCTGATCGTCGGGCCGGTACGGCGCGATAGCGGGTGCGCAGAGCGCGACGATCACGAGCAGCAGCAGTACGCCCGCGCCGAACAGCACACGCGGCTCGCGTGCAATCCGCCACAGCGCGGCGTGAACGGGCGATGGGGGCCGGGTCGTCGCGGTGGAAACAAGCGGTGTATTCATACTCGCCTCAGACGCGGGTTGAGCAACACTTCGAGCGCATCGACAGCCGCATTCGAAAACTGGACAACGACGGCGTAAATCAGCGCGAGCGCTTCGATTACCGGCAGGTCGCGGGCACCAATCGCGTTGATCATCAGCGTGCCGATACCCGGCATGCCGAAGACCTTCTCGACCAGCAACGTGCCGCCGATCAGCAGACTCACCTGCATCGCGAGAATATTCAGCGTCGGCAGCGCGGCGTTGCGCCAGCCGTGCCGCCGCAGAATCTGCGCTTCGGTGAGGCCGCGCAGCCGCGCCGCGTGGATGTATTCCTCGGCATAGGTATCGAGCAGGCTCGAACGGAGAATGCGCATCAGCGGCGGCGCGATGCCCATGCCGAGCGCGACGCAGGGCAGCACGAGGTGCAGCAGTGCATTGCCGAAGGCGGCGATTTGTCCGTCGATCAGTGTGTCGACCAGCAGGAAGCCGGTGTGCCGCGCGACCGTGTAGGTGTTGTCGATCGGACCGAGAAACGGCAGCCATCGAAGTGCAATGCCGAACAGCAGCACGAGCAGAATGCCCCACAGAAAATCGGGCACGGCCATCGCGATCCCGTTGAGCATCTCGCAGAGTCGTTCGGCCAGCGTGTCGCGCCGGCTGAACGCGTAGACGGCGCTCGCCACGCCTGCGATCACGCCGAGCAGCAGACCGCCCGCCAGCAGTTGCAGCGTGGTCGGCAGCGCAGCCGCGATCAAGCCGCAGACCGGCTGGCCGTTCTGCAACGAATGACCAAAATCGCCGTGCAGCATGTTCGCGAGCCAGCGCAAATACTGCACGGCAATCGGCTGATCGAGCCCGAGTCCGTGCCGCACTTCGGCGATCTGCGCGACACTCGCGTTCGGCGGCAGCAGCAGCGCCGCCGGGTCCGAGTGCAACAGGCGCAGCGCACCGAAGATCACGACCGACACCGCGATCAGAATGGCGACACGCCGGGCACCGCGCAGTACGAACTTCATGACGCGCCGCCCCGCGCCTGAAGCCATTCCGCGCGAAGCCGCTCCCACTTCGATGGACGTGCTCATGAGCGTGCCTTCGTCAATCTGCGACGACGACATCGATGGCGGCCAGCCTGCCCTTCGCGCTCGCGGCCGTCTCGCTCATGCGTTGATAGGTCGTCTGGTAGCGCGGCACGAGCCACGCATTCAGTTCCTGCTGTGCGCGCTCCTGCCACGAATATCGTCCGCGTACTGCATAGCGCGACTGCAGACCGACCTGCACCATTTCGTCCACATGCAGATCCTGCGCGATGATGTCCGACACCGCGCTCATGCTCATCTCGACGCGCTTCTCGAACAGCGGGTCTTTCATCGCGCCGGGGGCGTACAGCACGCCCTGATCGAGATAATGCGTGCCCGCCGAATCCGCGCGCAGGATCATGAAAATCACGCTGTCGACGGATACGACCAGCGATAGCGTCGGCGGCAGATTCGCGAACAGCATGCGGTTGCGTTCTTCGTCGGTCAGTTTCGGGAAGACCGGGAACAAAGCCCGCTGGGTCGGATTGAATGCCGCGTCGGCGTGCAGCGTGCCGTTGGTCCGGTAATAACCGGCTGTGTTCTCGGGCAATTCCGTCGGGAAGCGCGCCAGCGAACTCGGCACGAAATCGTGCAACGGGCCATGATGCAGCCGGTTCGCGTGATACCCGTCGTTGTTGTTCTCGAACATCACCTTCCAGTTCCACTGAAAATGGAACGGCTGCTCCGGGCGCGGACCTTCGGCGCTTTTCAGGTCGAAGTTTTCGAGCACAGCATCGAGTGCCGTGAGACGCGGGCCGAGCGGCGCGGCGGCGTGATCGAAATTGATGAAGATGAAACCCTGCCAGCATTCGACCTGCATCGTCGGCAGACAAAAATCTTTCTTGTCGAAGCCCTCGGTTTCCTCCATCGCGGGCGCGGCGATCAGTTCGCCGTCGAGCGAGTAGGCCCAATGGTGATACGGACACAGCAGCGCGCGTGCATTGCCGAAGCCTTCGGCAACCACCATCGCGCGATGCTGGCAGACCGACGACATCGCCTTGATTTCGCGCTTTGCATTGCGCGTGATGACGAGCGGCTCGCCGACGATCGACGTCGTGAAATAGTCGCCCGGATTGCGGATCCAGTCTTCGCGGCCCACGCACAGCCATTCGTGGTTGAACAGCGCTTCCTTTTCGAACTCGAAGAAATCGGCATCCGTGTAGCACGCGGGCGGCAGCGTCTCGGCCTGGCTGACATGCGCCGCGGACCGGTCCAGTGCGGCAAAGAATTCAGCGTCGAACTTCGGATGAAGGGGTTTATTGATCATTGCAGGTTCTCTGGTTGTCTCACTCGTTGCGCGGCGTTATCACGCGCTCCAGTAATCGGGCAGCATCCAGCCGCTCAAAAACGGCGTGTACTGCACGCCTTTCCTGTACGACGCGGTGGCGATGCCTTGCATCAGCGGCAGCGCATAGCCCTCGCCGACCGCCCAGCGATGAAAGTCCTTGTAGCCCGCGATGCGCTTCGTTTCATCCAGTTCGGCGAGCAGCGGATCGAGTCGCGGCGACACGTCGGCGCTGCGCCAGACCGAAAAGCCCGTCTTCGGATTAAGATACGAACCCGCCGACAGTTCCGGGTCGCCGCTGCCGTTCTGCCACATCCACAAGGTCGGTCCGGGCAGCGTGCCGGCCACCGCCTGCGAGAAGAACTGCGCCGTTTCGATCGGGCTCAGTTCGGCCTCGATGCCCACCTTTTTCCACATCTGCTGGATCGCGCGCGCCATGTCGTAGTCGCTCGGATAGACGCCGTTGGTCGCGAGGAATTTGACGCGCACGGGCTTGTCGGTCGAATAGCCGCTTTTGGCGAGCAGCGCCTTCGCCTGCGCGGGGTCGAACGCAAATTTGAAGTCGGGGTCGAAGGCCGGTGTGCCGGGCGCGGCCGGGGTGGCCATCGGCGCGGGCACGTTGTTGAAGAACGCACGCGCAAGCGCCTGCTTGTCGATCGCGTGATGCATCGCCAGACGCACATTTTTGTCCTGCGTCGGGCCGCCGTTCACCATATGGATCAGATACGAATCGATGGTCGGCGTGATCCTGCTTTCGTGCGTGCCGCCTTGCGCAAGGCGCATTGCCTCACGCAGCGGCAACATGCCGGAGACGTCCGCCTGCGATGCCTGCACCGCCGCCACGCGCGCGGTCGGGTCCTTCACGACCTGAAACACCACGTCGCGGATTTTCGGGGTGCCGCGCCAGTGTTTGTCGAACGCGGCCAGGGTCATCCGCGAATCGCGCTCGTAGGCGACCAGCTTGTACGGCCCGGAGCCGACGGGCTTGGCGATGAAGCCCTGCGCGCCGACCTGCTCGAAGTACTTGCGCGGCAGAATGTAGCTGCCCATATAGCCGAGGAATGCGGGCGCGGTAATCATCGGCGCCTTGAAATGCATGACGGCGCGCGTGGGCGACGGCGTTTCGATGCCTTCGAGCGCCCACCAGATGCCGCCGACCTGCAGCGATTTATCGGCCTGGAGCCGGTCGAACAGCGTGAATTTGAAATCGTCGGAAGTGAGCTTGTCGCCGTTGTGAAATAGCACGTCATTGCGGAAGTCCAGTTCCAGCACCTTGCCCGCCGTGTCTTTCCAGCGCCACGCGGTGACCACACCCGCGCCAAGCTTGCCTTTCGCGTCGATGTCGAGCGCGGCGTCGAACACACTGCGGTAGATCGAAATCGGATTCGGTGCGACGCGCACGAGCGGGTCCCACGAAGGCACGTCGGTCGGAAAGGCGATCGTCAGCGGGCCGTTGGCGGCGTCGGCACTCGTGCTCACGCCGAGCGCACCCAACGCGCCGAGCGCGCCCGCTGCGGGGCCCGTCAGGCCCGCGAGCGTGCCGCCCAGCATCTGAATGAAGTTTCTGCGAGTAGTCATGGGGATAAGTTCTTTGCGCGAAGCGCCTCGTTGCGGCCATGAGGTAAAACCGGCACGACATGGCTTCAGATTAAAAGGACAAAACCGCACTGTCTTGTCCGCGCGCGCACGCTTTCCTGCCTCCGGCGCGCGCGAAACGGGCTAGAACTGGTGAATGATCGCGATGCGGGACGTGAGCTGCGTGTTCGTACTCGACGGCAGCGAGTAGAAGCCCGCGCCCTGGTTCGCATTGACGCCCGGCTGCGCGTGCAGATACGACACGTTCACGTAGAAGCTGGTCCGCTTCGACAGGTAGTACTGCGCGCCGAGCGTCGGCTGATGCCAGTGCGTGTGATCCCACGTCGTGTACTGGTAGCCGCCGAGCACCGCGATGTCGGGCGCGACGAAATACATCGCGCCGGCTTCGTAGACGTTCATGGTGTCGCTGCCGGTCGACGCTTCGAGGTGCGTCGACGTGAAGTTGGCCGCCAGCGTCAGCTTGCCGCGCGTATAGCTCGCGCCGATGCCGAACTCGGACTGCGTGTCGACGAGAAACGGCGACGAATAGAACAGATCGTTGACGCTGCCGTCGGCGTTGTGCGTCGCGACTGTCTGTCCGAGGAAATTGAACACGCCGAATTGCGCGTACGGGTAGATTTCGACGTCGTGAATGCGCTCGTAAATCGCCGCCGTATTGAAGCCGCCGTTCTTGTAGCTCAGGCCGAGACTGTATGCGCTGTCCTGTCTGAAGTTGCCCGCCACATTGCCGAAGCTCCACATGCCGCCGAAGCTCAGACCGCCGAACGTCGGGCTCTGATACTTGACCGAGTTCGGCAGTTCGACGGCGGAGATCCGGTCGATGTCGCCCATGTGGCCCGCGTACACGCTGGCATAACCGTTGAGGTTGAACGGCGTGATGTAGTCCGCGATGAAGTCATACTGATTGCCCATCGTCAGCGTGCCGTAGTTGCTTTGCAGAGCGACAAAAGCCTGGCGGCCGAACAGCGCGCCGTTGTTTCGCAACTGACCGGTTCCGAGCGAGAAACCGTTTTCAAGCTGGAAAACGGCCTTCAGTCCACCGCCGAGATCTTCGCTGCCCTTGAAGCCGAAGCGGTTGCCGAAATTCGCGCCGTCCTGAAACTCGTAGAGCTTCCCGCCGCCCTGATTGTTGATGTACGTGAAGCCGGCGTCGATAAGGCCATATAGCGTGACCGAGCTTTGCGCATGCGCGCTACTCACTGCAATCAGCATGGCAAAGCCCGTCAGATACTTTTTCATTAGCGTGGTCCTGAATAGAGGGAACGTGATTTCTTCGATACGAATGGCCGCCCCTGCGCGCGACAGGCAGCGAAATTCGGTACGTTCAACGCTATCCAGGCAATATCGGCAATTCTTGACCAAATGCGCGTGGGGAATTGATTAATACCCCGTCAAAAAACTTCGTGTCCCCGCGTCAAAAAGATGCGCCCGTCAACAAGCTTTCGCGCGCTTCCAGACAAGCACCGCGGGCGTTGCGCGCTTAAGCTCGCAACGCTGCCGTCGAGGCTTACCTACCTGAAAGAGGAAAGAAGATGTCGAAAGGTCTTGTCATCATTACGGGCGCCAGTTCGGGCATTGGTGAAGCTACCGCGCGGCTGTTCTCGCAACGGGGTTATCCGCTGCTTCTGCTCGCGCGCCGGCTCGGCCGGCTCGAATCGCTGGAACTGCCCGACACGCTGTGCCGTCAGGTCGACGTGACCGATCGCGCGGCGCTGGTCGCCGCTGTCAGCGAGGCCGAAGCGAAGTTCGGCCCCGCCGATGCGATCATCAACAACGCCGGTGTGATGCTGCTCGGCGACATGACTCAGCAGCCGCCGGAAGAATGGGAACGGATGCTCGATGTCAACGTGAAGGGCGTGCTCAACGGCGTGCATGCGGTGCTTGGAGGCATGGTCGCGCGGCGGCGCGGCACGATCGTCAATGTCAGTTCGACCTCGGGCCGCAAGACGTATCCGCAGCATGTCGCTTATGTCGGCACGAAGCACGCGGTGCATGCGCTATCGGAGAATCTGCGCGAGGAAGTGTCGCCGCACAACGTGCGCGTGGTGCTGATCGCGCCCGGCGCCTGCAACACCGAACTGCAGACGATCACCACCAACGACTCGATCAAGCAGGGCTTCCAGGAATGGAAGGAATCGATCGGCGGCGTGATTCTGGAGCCGGACGAAGTCGCCGAAGCGATCCGTTTCGCGTATGAAATGCCGCAAAACGTTTGCATCCGCGAAATCATGCTCGCGGCGACGAACCAGACCGTCTGACCACCGTGCCCGATCTTCCGATGAAGTCCCGCCGGCTCACGCTGCTGCTCGCCGCTCTTTCGATGCTAGGCCCGTTCGCAACCGACAGCTATTTGCCCGCGCTGTCCGCAGTGGGACGGCAATTCGCGATCAGCGCGGAGATGGCGCAGATGACACTGAGCGTTTATCTGTTCTGCTATGCGGTCATGACGCTGTTCTACGGCATGCTGTCCGATTCGTTCGGCCGGCGCCGCGTGATGATCGCCGCGTTGACGATGTTCACGGCCGCATCGGTAGGCGCCACTTTCGCGCCCACCTTCTCCGCGCTGCTCGCGTTCCGGGGGCTGCAGGGGCTGTCGGCGGGCGCGGGCATGGTGATCGGCCAGGCCATCGTGCGCGACACGATGAGCGGCGCGGCCGTGCAGCGCACGCTCGCGAACATCATGATGGTGTTTGCGCTCGCGCCCGCCGTCGCGCCGATACTCGGCGGCCAGCTGAATGCACTGTTCGGCTGGCGTGCGATCTTCGGCCTGCTCGCGGTGTTCTCGTTGACGTTGCTCGTGGTCTGCCGGCGCTGGCTACCGGAGAGCCTGCCGCTTTCGGCGCGGCATCCATTCCGTCTGCCCACGATCATGCGTAATTACGGCGACGCGCTTCGCCACCGGCGTTTCGTATTCGGCGTGCTGGCGAACGGCTGCGCATTCGGCGGCTTCGCGCTGTACATCTCGTGCGCGGCCAACTTCGTGATGCACATCCTGCATCAGCCGGACACGGCATTCGGCTGGCTATTCGTGCCGCTGATTGCCGGCGTGATCGCCGGTTCGGCGCTCAGCGCGCGTTTCGCCGACCGCTACGGCAATCGCGTGACGGTACGCGCGGGCCTCGGCGCGACCGCGCTCGCGGCCGTGCTGAACCTCGCCTACAACGCGACGCACGTGGCCGCGCTGCCGTGGGCGATCATGCCGCTCGCGCTCTACGCCTTCGGTATGGCGCTCGCGATGCCCGCAATGTCGTCGATCACCCAGGCCCATCTGCCGACGACGCGCGGCATGGCCGCGTCGCTGCAAAACTTCGTGCAGATGTTCATCTTCGCGCTGATTTCCGGCTGCGCGCCGCCGTTCGTATTCGACAGCGCGTTGCGCATGGCCGACGGCCTGGCGCTGGCCGTCGCGAGCGGTATTGTCTGCTGGCTGGCGAGCACGATGCGCACGCCTCGGCGGCTGCCTGCTGCGTCTTACGAGGGTTGAACATCAAGCGGCTGTACGCGTGCGGACAAGAAAGCCCACGCAAATTTGGCCATGATACGTTTGTGATCGACGATCACGCTTCTTAACGACTAATCCCCAACACCATCATGACGACCTCTGTAGCGCTGTCCCCCGTCACCAGCGCCGCTGCGTGGCGCGGCGACACACTCCTCGACAGGCAGAACTGGATCTACTATCTGAACGAAGATCAGATCGGCGAACTGGAAGCGCTCGGACGGCGCTTTGTCGAAGACGACCCTGATCTGCGCTTCGTCAAGGCGTCGGATTATCCGCTCTCCGCCTGCGCCGCCGCTGTCGACGAATGGTGCAAGGACATTGACGAAGGCTGCGGTTTCGTACTCGCGCGCGGGCTGCGTACGCATCTGTATTCCGATGCGCTGTCGGCGGCGATTTACTACATTCTCGGCCTGCACATGGGCGATCCGATCCGTCAGAACGAACTCGGCGATCTGCTCGATCACGTCTACGCGACCTCCGACAAGATGCTCGACGACCCCGATGCACTGTCCGCCAAAATTCGCGATCTTCTGCCGTTTCACTCGGACAGCTCGGACGTCGTCGCGCTGATGTGCCTGCGTCCGGCACTCGAAGGCGGCGCGTCGTGCATCGTCTCAGGCGCGGAAATCTACAACGAAATTCTGAAACGACGCCCCGACCTCGCGCCTCTGCTGCTGGAGCCGTTTCATTGGGACTGGCGTCGCCAGGATCACAATGCGCCGGAAAACACGTACGTTTCGCCGATCGTGAGTTTTGTCGACGGCACCTTCAGCATGTACGCAGGCTCGCTGTATATCCTGACCGCGCAGGACTACCCGGAAGTGCCGCGCCTCACGCCCGAGCAGAAGGAAGTGCTGGAGTTGTTCGAGACCATCACCTACGAGCCCGGCATGTCGCTCGCGATGGATTTCCGCCCCGGCGATATTCAATGGCTGTCGAACTACGCGGCGCTGCATTCGCGTACACGTTTCACCGACTTCCCGGAGCCGCAACGTCGCCGGCATCTGTTGCGCCTGTGGCTGCGCCGCAGTTCCCCGCGCTCGCTGATTCCCGGCTTCGGCAAGAACGGGGTGGTGCAGCAGCGCTACGAGGCGCGCGATCAGGAAAGCGACGATACGCGCGGCAACTTCAGGATCGGCGTCGCGGCGGTACCGCGTCTGTAAAACTAAGGCGCACGGCGCGCATCGGTTGCGCTGTGCGCTATCGGGGAATGGAACATGGCTGTATCAGGTGAAGCGGGACGCGTGCTGGTCGTCGGCAGTATCAATACCGACCTCGTCGCGCGCACGCAGCGTTTGCCGTTAGCCGGCGAGACGGTATTGTCCGGCAGCCTCGAAACGGTCGCCGGTGGCAAAGGCGCGAATCAGGCGGTGGCGGCCGCGCGCATGGGGGCCACGGTCTCGATGATCGCCTTCGTCGGCAATGACGCGTATGGCAAGCAGCGGCTCGACGGACTCGCGGCGGATGGTATCGATTGCGCGGGCATCGAAGTTTCGGAAGACCAGCCGACCGGCCTGGCGTTGATCACTGTTTCGGCGGCGGGCGAGAACAGCATCGTCGTCGTGTTGGGCAGCAACGGCGTGCTGTCGCCCGCGAGCATTCACGCGAATGAAGAGCGCTTCCGGCAATGCGACGTCCTCGTTTGCCAGTTGGAAACACCGCCGGAAACCGTGTACGCGGCGCTCGTGATGGCACGCCGTCATGCCAGGCTGACCGTGCTGAATCCCGGGCCGGCCACGCAGCCCTTGCCAGAACATTGGTATGCGCTGATCGACTATCTGGTGCCGAACCAGTTCGAAGCATCGATCCTCGCAGAATGTCCTACGGACTCTGCGGAAGGAGTGGCGACTGCGGCGATGAAACTGCATCAGAAAGGCGCGCGCAACGTCATCGTGACGCTCGGCGGCCAAGGCGTGCACGTTCTCGGCGACGGCACGCCCGGCACGCATTATCCGGCGCTCGAAGTGCACGCAGTCGATACGACCGCGGCAGGCGACACGTTTGTCGGTGCGCTCGCGACGAAACTTGCCACGCGTCATGCGCTCGTCGATGCGGTGAAGCACGCGCAGATTGCTGCGAGCCTGTGCGTTCAGCGTCATGGCGCGCAACCTTCGATTCCGGGCCTCGTGGATGTCGAGGCCTGTGAGGACAGGCTTGCGGTTGCCGGGGAATAGAGAGGGAGTCAAGGCGTCTTCTGAAGTTGAAACCGGCCAACGAACGTTCTGCGCCGCGCCCATCGCAAACCTTCAGAATTCTCGAAAAGTGCCGTTCACTGTTGGGATAAACCATGTCACCCATGGTTATCGACTATTCCACTCCAGAACAACACTAATCCGACCATGGGCTTTCTCGACCGGTTTCGCAAATCTTCCCCACCGCAGCCTCCCTCCCAGCCTGAATATGCCGAATGGTTCATGTCGGCATTGCGCGACGCCGGCGATACACGCACCTGGACATACGAACAGGAACGAGGACGCCTCGTTGAGACAGGGCTGGCGGCCGGTGCCGCGTCCGGCATCATCAATCTCGTGAACATGCACCAGGACTACGTGAACGCCGGGCCAGAGGGCCGTCCGGATTGCATGCGGCGTCAGGTCGCTGGAATGATGCAACAGTTCGTTCCGCCCAACTTCGCTGACGCGAAGACAAAGTTGAGGCCCGTGATCCGGAGTACCACGGAAAGAGGTGTCATCAAGCTTCAAGGCTTCGGCAATGGGCCGAAAGTTGAAATGGCATACCGGGCGTTGTGTGAAAACATCGAGATAGGAATCGCCTATGATGGCGAATTCAATGTCATGCGATTAAGCAAAGCGACCTTTGAACAATGGGGCATTACGTTCGACGACGCGTTTGATATTGCCGTCGACAACCTCCGTGCGGAATCGTCGAAGCCATGGCTTGCGATGCAGAATGGCGTGTTCCTGTCCCAGTTCGGCGACTTCTACGACGCATCGCGGCTGCTGCTGACGGATTTGCTGTATCGGCAACCCATCATGGGGGCGCCCGTTGTCATGGCACCGAACCGGACCGTTCTGCTTCTAACCGGTGACCGGAATGATGCGGGCTTGCAAACACTCGTTGATGTCGCCGAACAGGCACTTGCGCAGACGCGTTCACTTCCGCCGCTGATGCTGAGGTGGTCCGGGGCGGCATGGGAACGATTCGTTCCTGAATCGCTTGCGGAAAAATTGCATCGATTACGACTACGCGAACTGACCGTTGACTATCAAGATCAGCAGGCAACGCTCAATGATGCTCACAAGCAGAAAGGTCACGACGTGTTCGTGGCAGAGCACACGATCCTGCAACGCGCAGACGGCGAACAGCGCAGTATCTGCGTCTGGTCGGAGGGAGTACATTCGTTATTGCCAGACACCGATTTTATTGCTCTCTACCGGCCATCCACGAATCAGACCGCATTCGTCCCAAGAAACGAATTCAGGCAGCAATTCGCAGATATTGCAAACCCGACGGAGCATCTCCCGATCCGTTACGAGGTCAAGGCATTTCCTGACGAAGAAACCTTCGTTGGATTGACCGGGAGATACGGAAAACTTCCCGGCCATTCTTGACTGCCGGCGCTTCTGACACTGACCTCCCGAACCAATTCCCGGCTCATCCCGGGGACCTGGCTCGCCGAAGATTCGCGCACCAGGTCGATCGCTGAACGGACGTTCGTGGTCGACCACTGCCTCTCTCGATGCCCCACAGTCCCCACTCGCCTCACCGAAGATTCGGAGGTGAACATCAATCAATAACAACCACCATTTCTCACAGCGCTGTCGAGCCTATACAGAGCTGCTAGCCAATTAATCCATCAATACTCGCCAACGCTTTATATCCATTTCGCATCTTTTCCACGCTAATCGAGTGTGGGCTCTAAAAAAACTACGCAGAAGATTTCATGGCATTCGCTCCGGCGCAGAGCCCGTGGCTTGCCCTATTCAGACCCATTCCCGCCTTCCAGCACTGACTCGCGCTAACGCAGGCAACCATGTTGCCCTAAAGATTGTCGCCACTCGTCCGTAATAATTGTTAAGGGTTTGCTGAAAATGCGCTCCGCCGCACGCGCGCGCATTGCCTGCACCTGACACCAGACATCGTTAAAAGCGTGCCGCGCCCGCAGAACTGTTCGTCTCAACAGCAATTAGAAAAGAGAACTTCCTGCAGTCTCTCAGCGCGGCAGCTTCACCTTCGCAAAGGACATTCGACACGACTTAAAACTCAGACTAATAAAGCAGAACACGGAAAGCTGACAATAAAGCTCACGTGCATCCGGGGATAACCTGACAAAGATTCAGGACATTCCAATAGACCACTCTTCGGGATCCGTTGTTCACATTGCCAGGGCGGCAAAGCGAGGATTTCCTGAAGACGGCAGAGACACTCACAAATCGGCAAAGAACCGATTACCGGGAAAAGTATGCGTAACCAGCGTTTTAATGCGGTATTTGCAGTCACCACGACAATCGCGCTCGCAGTGGCGCTCGCAGCTTGCGGTGGCGGCGGCAGTAGTGGCGACACATCGAATACCAATAAAACATCGACACCTTCGACGAACACCCCCGCCAGCACCACGACGAGCACAAACACGCCCACCACCCCCGTTACGGTCGCGACGACGCCGTCGACAGATGGTGTGCTGCATGCGGCCTGCACGAGCTGTGGCGCGACAGACGACCAGAGCTATTCGGGCAGCGGCGTCGGCATCTGGCAGGCTTCCAATACGACCACGCAGACTGACAGCGTGACCGTTGCGCTCAAGAATGTGACGGGCAAGAACGTGTCCCTCGTTTTCACCAACGAAGGAGCGATTCCGCAGGTCATACAGCCGGTTTCCGTGACCGAGAACATGCCTGGCGGCCCCAACACGAGCCTGGTGGCCAACGCGCAGCAGAGCGCAGCCAGCACAGCGGGATCGACGCAGATGAAGGCGATTCAGGCGTTCAACCAGAACGGCTGGACAAGCCTCACTACCCGCCAGTCCGGCCTCGCCGTACAACGCAACATGGTCAGCGCTGCGCCCTCACAAGACGTGGTCGTGGGCACGACCACACGGCCGTTCTGGCTGGCCGACGGCACCACCCGCGCAACGACGCTCGAGGCACAGTCGCAGACGGCCGACGGTACGACGGTCAACATCTGGGTCGAAACCAGCGAATACACGACCTCGAAGGTGACGCCGCAAATCGTCGCGCAGTTGATGCAGAAATACGCGGGTGCAAATGGTGTCTACGACGTCGACACGAGCATCGGCGGTCCGTTCTGGGGCGCGAACCAGCAAACCGGCACGATTCCTTCGACGGGCCAGCCTATCGACCTCGTGCTGGTGAACCTGACACCCGACGGACAACCCTACGGCCTGGTCGGTTATTACTACTCGCTCAATAACTTCACGAACCTGGGCACTGGTGTTACGTCGACCAGTAACGAGGACCTGTCGCTCTATCTGGACTCGGAAACGCTATATCTTGGCGGGGCCGCCGGCGTTCAGGCTATGCAGACGACCATGGCGCACGAGAGTCTGCATATGCAGAACTTTTACCGCCGCGGCATGCTGATGGGCCAACCGTACATGTACGCAACGTGGCTCGAAGAAATGACCGCCATGATGATGGAAGACTGGGCAAGCTTCAAACTCGACCCGACATACAACTCGGTGCGCGACAACCGCTTCCCGGAATATCAGACCTATAACAACCACGGTAGCAATCTGTGCGGGCTGACCACGTGGGACGCGATGGACATAGGATGCGACAGCTATTCGACCAATGGCTCGTTCGGCGGCTTCCTGAATCGGCAACTGGGCCTGAGTTTCTACAAGGCACTGCTGAACGATAAAAGCTCGACGGACTCGCTGACGATGCTCAACGACGCGATCAGTCAGTACCGCTCGGGATCGAGTGTTCAACAGGAGTTTCGTCACTTTGCAGCGGCTGCGGGTTCGAGAATTCCGCTCGGCGCGAACATTGCCGAGTATTCGTTCCCGGCTCGGACCGACAGTGGCTTCACGCTGCCCGCCGTCGACCCCTCGCTTGTTGCGCAATACTTTCCGGCGACGTCGCCGAGTGTGTTGCTGGGTCTCTCCAGCTTGCCGCTTTTCCGCTATCACGTGCTGGGCACGTATCAGGAGACGGTAGCAGTGCCTCCAGGGACGACGCTGACGGTTGTCGTTCAGTAAGTCTATTGAAGCTTCGACCTTGAGCCGCCTCGTCGCCGAGGCGGCTTTATTCATGCACTATTAAAGTAATGGCCCGTTAATCTATTGGGCCATACCGTCAGAAATTTATCCGAACCATCGTGCTGAAGAAAACTGCTTTCATCACCGCGTTGCTATCTGCCTGCACTGTTCTCGCGGGAAGCGTCCATCCGGGCGATACGATTGAGCTTCATGGCCGGCTCGTTTTGCGCGGCAACGAACCTTTCGTCTACGCGGTCGTTTACGACGATACGAGAGGCGTTTGGACGCTCAAAGGCATTAGCCGGAACGACGCTGCGAAGCTTCAGAACCTTAGGGTGAGAGTGACGGCAACGGTGACTTCCGGGGATCCTTCCGGGCCTGCGGCGCAGGTTCAGTCTGTTTTCGTTGACGAGTCCAGGTAGTCACTTTATTCCTGCGATATCGCGACTACTCTGACTGAGTTATTCAAAGCCAGGGTTTGCGGAGAAAGGTGGGATACGCATTTCCGATTTGCAGATTCATCGCTACTGAAGGCCTGATTTGATTGCAGATGCTTCATAGACTGGATGATGACGTCAGCGCCAAAGATATATGGGCCTTTGGCAACAGGATCCAGCGCGGGAAGCGCAGCGCGCCTGAAAACCAGCGACGGAAAGTCTGTTGCAGCTTGGGCTGGCATTTCCTCGGAGGCGTCGTAACCAACAGCGCGAAAGCCATGGTCATTGAGCCATGCGACGTTGCGGCCGGCGCAGCAACCGATGTCTGCGGTTTTGCCTCCCGGGGTGAAGTAACGCTGCAATAGCGCGTACAGGTCAGCCGGCAGGGGCTGGTTTCGCCGTTCAGCCGCGAAGCGGCTCGCGGCTGTCGACTATGTTTCGACGATCTGTTCGTCCACGGCAAATACCCGGTCAAGTCGTGATGATCTCGGCCGACCGAATCGTAATCGGCTTGCCAAGCGTGCACGCAACGGGCGACGTTCGCACTGCCTCGCTAACCAATGCCTCCTGTTCCGAAGACGGTACTGTCGCGAAGTACAACGACACATCAAATGCGGTTTGGCGGTCTTGCCGGTCAATGATCACTTGCACTGTGACGGCGGGAAGTGCGACGCCCGCCCGTTCGACAGCCATGTCGATTGACATGCAGATGCACGCCGCAAGCGCGCTTTCCAATAGTTCATGTGGTCGCATGCCCGCGTGTCCACCTTTACCTTCCTTCCGCGTATCCGAGAGCACAAGATCGTGCCCGTTACTCACCTGAACGCAATAAGGTTCGCCGAGTCGCGTTGCCGTGACCATGCGGGCCTCCTGTTGAGCAAAATTGGCAGTTTCCATTAATGCGCGTTGGTGAGGAAGGCAAGTGGCCATTCCGGTATGACTTGTGACAGGCTCCTTCACACTCGATGATCTGTGTGATTTCACTGCCGATCCGCGAAAACTGAGTCCCAACCTGCGCGGACAGGCAAAGGGCGGGTTGGCGTAGTCAAGCGGTCGGTCAGTAGCGTGAGCGTTTGCCCAGTCGATCGTCAGGTATCGGCCGGTGACAGTCCAATGCCGATTACATAGTTGCTCGGCAGACAATCGACTCGCGTCAGACCGGAGTCGCCCCCTGAACGGCCCTTCCAGTTTTTCAACAACGGCCGTTCAAACCGCGGCCAACTCAGGAAGCACTTCCCCTCCACAGCAGTTCATCCGCGAAGCCCATTAGTGCTTCGCCGGGCAATTACCTGCGCGTGAGAGCCTTCGATTCGAGGGCCAGCAGTATCACTGTCGATATCGCTTTCATGATCCGCTTCGCGGCGCTTGCAAAAAGCCCATAGCGGCCATGCCAATCCCCATGTAAGCCGCAGCGACGCGCAATCTACACGCCAACCAGCGCTGGCAACTCCAATTCATCCGATGCACGCCCGTACCGGCGGTTCACTTGCGGTAAAGGCATCACGTTGGCTGGATGCGTCGCACTGTCGACGCGCCCCTGAAAGCGAGACGGATAGCGGGCTTTTTTCCTGTCGAGGATCGCCACACTCAAAAACTCAGTGCTATACGCCTTCAGTAAGTGCGCATGATGCGCCTGGACGTACGCGGCGATCTGCTCATGTTCGTCGTGAATCGTTGCCAGCGACGTCAGCGTGCGCTCATCCCAACGGAAGCGCAGGCCGAGTTCTTCAAAAGCGGCGTTGTAGGCACAAAGTTGCGCCTCGACTTCAGCATCATGAGCGCTGTCGCGCGTATGAAATTGAGAGGTGTTCATCGTCGTCTCCTTCCGGCAAATGGCACGACCAAGAATAGAAGGGAGATTAGATAAACAATAATTAAAGTTTTTTGGAAAAATTATAGATCTTTACTTATACCTGTAATCTTCCGCCTCGCAATTTCAATGCGAAAAACCCTCGTTTTCGCGGCGCGCTACCCAGCAATTGAGCATCAGGAGAAGTCCGACTACGTCCAGCGATCAGAAAACACGGGCGCAGAGGCTCGCCGTCGGAAGCGGCGGACTCTGGTATTACGGATACCTAATGCAAACCATAAAATATTTTAACTTTCACTTATCGTCGTTCTCGCGCAGCATCCCCTCACACCCGCCGAACGTCCAATAGATTTCAGCCCCACTGTTGTTCGTTCGACGAGTAAGAGCTTTCGTTAGTGCGCTTTTCTCTGGCCGACCATTGGCGCTTCCTTGCTCGCAGACAAACCAGCGACGAAGCGATTCGATCACGTAAGTCCAACGCGCCGTTCGAGCGCGACGGAAAGTACAGGAGACGGAGACATGGGACATTCCAATGTGGCGGAGACTGGCCGGCCAGCGTTCTGGCATCAACGGTGGATACAACTCGCGATCGGCGTGGTGTGCATGGGACTGGTCGCGAACCTGCAATACGCGTGGACGTTATTCGTCGTTCCAATAGACAACGCTCATCACTGGGGACAAGCGGCGATTCAGACCGCATTCACCACCTTCGTCGTCACCGAAACCTGGCTCGTTCCCGTAGAAGGCTGGCTCGTCGACAAGTTCGGACCGCGCCCGGTGGTGATCGGCGGTGCGCTCTGCGCGGCTGTCGGCTGGATGATTAACGCTCATGCAGGCAGTCTTACTGAACTCTACATCGCGGCAGTCATTGCCGGTATCGGCGCGGGATGTGTGTACGGCACCTGCGTCGGGATGGCACTCAAATGGTTCCCGGACAAACGCGGTCTCGCAGCAGGGTTGACGGCGGCGGGCTTCGGCGCCGGCGCGGCGGTAACGGTGATTCCCATCGCCAACATGATCCAGCGTTCGGGCTACGAGTACACGTTCATGTTCTTCGGCATTTTCCAGGGCGTCTGCATCCTGCTGCTCGCCACCTTGCTGGTACGGCCTAAACCGCCTGCCTACGCGGTCGCGCCTAAACGTATTGTTGCAAGCAAGGTCGACTACACGTCCCGCGAGATGATCCGTTCGCCGCTGTTCTGGGTGCTCTATCTGATGTTCGTATTCGTCGCGGCCGGCGGCATCATTGCAACCGCTCAGCTAGGACCGATCGCGAAGGAATACGGCTTCGCCAGAATGCCGGTCAACCTGCTGGGCATCACGCTGCCGCTCCTCACGATGACGCTGTCCATCGACAATCTGTGCAACGGTTTCACTCGCCCTCTGTGCGGCTTTCTATCGGACCGCATTGGCCGTGAAAACACCATGTTCATGATCTTTCTCGGCGAAGGCGTCGCGCTGCTCGGACTGATGCAGTTCGGCCATAACCCGTACGCGTTCATGTTCTTCGCCGCCGCCATCTTCCTTTGTTGGGGCGAAATCTTCTCGATCTTCCCGGCGACCTGTGCGGACACGTTCGGCAGCAAATACGCCGCAGCGAATGCGGGGACGCTCTACACCGCGAAAGGGACTGCCGCGATGCTGGTGCCGGTTGCATCGGTGCTGTCTGCGAACGGTGGCTGGAACACCGTGTTTATCTCAGCGGCCGTGATATCGATCGCGGCCGCCGTCTCCGCGAAATTCATTCTCGCCCCTATGAGAAAGCGCTGGATCGAAAACTCAGGCGCGTCAGCCGGCGTAGCCATCACCGAGGCACGGTTGCAACCGTCGTCCGGCGGCTCGTCTGAATGAATGCCCCCGTGAGCCCGTCGCTCACGATCCAACTCATCACGCCCCGCTACCCAGGAGAGATGTCATGGCAGAAGCCGACCAGCTCACAACAGGCACTACGTCACAACAACAGGCGAGTGAAACGACCGATGGATTCCATCTCGTCATCGACGCGCTGAAACTGAACGACATCAATACCATCTTCGGACTGGTGGGCATTCCCATCACCGACCTCGCGCGGCTTGCACAAGCGGAGGGGATGCGTTTCATCGGCTTCCGTCATGAACAGCACGCAGGCAACGCGGCGGCGATTTCCGGCTACATCACGCAGAAGCCGGGCATCTGTCTGACCGTGTCGGCACCGGGCTTTCTCAACGGCTTGACAGCCCTCGCCAACGCGACCACGAACTGTTTCCCGATGATCCTGATCAGCGGGTCGAGCGAACGCGAAATCGTCGATCTGCAGCAGGGAGATTACGAAGAAATGGATCAATTGAACGCCGCCAGGCCTTACGCCAAGGCAGCGTACCGCGTGCTCCATGCGGAGGACATCGGCATCGGCGTGGCACGTGCGATCCGTGCAGCGGTCTCTGGCCGGCCGGGTGGCGTCTATCTGGACCTGCCGGCCAGGCTGCTCGCGCAAACGCTGGACACCGTCAAGGCGCAGCAGTCGCTGGTGAAAGTGGTCGACGCCGCGCCGCGTCAATTGCCCGCGCCGGAATCGGTCAAGCGTGCGCTTGACGTGCTGAAAAGCGCAAAACGTCCGCTGATTCTGCTAGGCAAGGGGGCCGCGTATGCCCAGGCTGACGCGGAAATCCGCGCCTTCGTCGAGCAAAGCGGCATTCCGTATCTGCCGATGTCGATGGCCAAGGGCTTGTTGCCCGACACGCACGAGCAATCCGCATCGGCAGCGCGTTCGTTTGTGCTGCAGGAAGCCGACGTTGTCGTTCTGATTGGCGCGCGTCTGAACTGGCTGCTGTCGCATGGCAAGGGCAACACGTGGGGCACGGCGCCAAAAAAGTTCGTGCAGGTCGATATCTCTCCGACTGAAATCGACAGCAATGTCGCGATTGCGGCGCCGGTAATCGGTGACATCGGCTCGTGCGTGGCGGCGCTTCGCGCCGGCCTCGATGAGAACTTCCCCAGGCCGGCGGGCGAATGGACCGGTGCGATCGCCGAGCGCAAGAGCCGGAATCTCACGAAGATGGCCGCGATGCTCGACAAGAACCCATCTCCGATGAATTTCCACAGTGCTTTGCGTGCGATTCGCGACGTGCTGAAGACCCGCCCGGACATCAACGTCGTCAACGAAGGCGCCAATACGCTCGACTACGCGCGCAGCATTATCGACATGGCCGAGCCGCGCAAGCGCTTTGATTCCGGCACGTGGGGAATCATGGGTATCGGGATGGGCTTCGCCATCGGCGCGGCGGTAACGACAGGCAAGCCGGTGGTCGCGATCGAAGGCGACAGCGCTTTCGGATTCAGCGGCATGGAACTCGAAACGATCTGTCGTTACGAGTTGCCGGTTTGCACGATCGTATTCAATAACAACGGTGTTTATCGCGGCACCGACGTGAACCCGACGGGCGGTAAGGACGTTGCGCCTACTGTGTTCGTGAAGGGTGCGCGCTACGACAGGATGATCGAGGCATTCGGCGGCATCGGCTACCACGCGAGCACGCCGGAAGAACTGACGAAGGCACTCGTCGAGGCAATCGCATCGGGCAAACCTAGCTTGATCAATGCAGTAATCGACGAAGCGGCCGGCACCGAAAGCGGCCGCCTGACGAATCTGAATCCGCAAAGCGCGGCAATGAAAAAGTAATTGTATTAACCAAGGAGATACCAACATGACCAAACCTCTCGAAGGCATCAAGATCATCGACTTCACTCATGTTCAGGCCGGTCCCGCGTGCACCCAGTTGCTCGCCTGGTTCGGTGCTGACGTGATCAAGGTCGAAAGGCCAGGGTCGGGCGACGTCACGCGCAGCCAATTGCGCGACATCCCGGATGCCGACGCGCTGTACTTCACGATGCTCAACAGCAACAAGAAGTCGCTGACACTCGACACGAAGAAGCCAGAAGGCAAGGAAGTGCTCGAAAAACTGATCCGCGAATCCGATGTTCTGGTCGAGAATTTCGGACCGGGTGCGTTGGACCGGATGGGTTTTTCGTGGGAGCGTCTGAACGAACTCAACCCCAAGATGATCGTCGCCTCGGTGAAGGGTTTCAGCGACGGTCACCACTACGACGACCTCAAGGTCTACGAAAACGTTGCGCAATGCGCAGGGGGAGCGGCCTCCACCACCGGCTTCTGGGACGGTCCGCCGACAATCAGCGCCGCGGCGCTTGGCGACAGCAACACAGGCATGCATCTCGCGATCGGCATTCTGACTGCACTGCTCGGGCGCGACAAAACAGGCAAGGGCCAGAAGGTCGCTGTATCGATGCAGGACAGCGTGCTGAACCTGTGCCGTGTGAAGCTCCGCGATCAGCAGCGACTGGAGCGAGTGGGATATCTCGAAGAATATCCGCAATATCCGCACGGTGAGTTCGGCGATGTAGTGCCGCGCGGCGGTAATGCGGGCGGCGGTGGGCAGCCGGGCTGGGTGCTCAAATGCAAGGGCTGGGAAACGGATTCGAATGCCTACATCTATTTCACGATCCAGGGCCATGCATGGGAGCCGATCTGCAAAGCGCTCGGCAAGACAGAGTGGATCGATGACCCGGCCTATAAAACCGCTGAGGCGCGTCAACCGCATATCTTTGAGATCTTCAAAACCATCGAAGCGTGGCTCGCCGACAAGACCAAATTCGAAGCGGTCGACATCTTGCGCAAATTCGACATTCCATGTGCGCCAGTGCTGACGATGAAGGAACTGGCCAACGATCCTTCATTGCGGGCGAGCGGTACGATCGTCGAAGTACCGCACAAGAAACGCGGCTCGTATCTGACCGTCGGCAGCCCGATCAAATTCTCGGACATGAAGCCGGAGGTCACGGCATCTCCTCTGCTCGGGGAGCATACCGACGAAGTGCTGGCGGGCCTTGGTTACAGCAACCAGGAGATCTTCAATCTGCGCGAAGTCAAAGCGGTTTGACGGCGCCACGCAGACCGGTGAATCTGGCTCTGACGTGAAGATGAGGCGCCTCCGACGGCGCCGCATTTTGTCCAAATCCGCATTTTTCCCTGGAGGAGCGCCGTGCAAACTCCCATCGACTTCCAGCAACTTGCCAACGCAATCGGCGACGCGATCATCATCTCCGATGCCGGCGGCAGCATCACCTTCTGGAACCCCGCAGCCGAACGGATGTTCGGCTTTACGCAAAGCGAGGCGTTCGGCAATTCACTGGACCTGATCATTCCGGAACGCTTGCGCGGCCGACACTGGGACGGCTATCACAAGACCATGGCAACGGGCGAAACCCGTTACGGCAATGATGTTCTGCGTGTCCCCGCCGTGCATAAGGACGGACGGTCAATGTCGATCGCCTTTACAGTTGCATTGCTGCATTCGCCGCAAAATGAACTCAACGGTATCGTCGCAGTGATTCGCGATGAAACCGCCCGTTTCAAAGAGGATCGCTTGTTGCGCCAGCGTCTTGCGGAGCTGGAAGCATCCGCGGGCGCGTGAGCGGTGGGATGACAGCGCAGTCCCCGTTGCCGTCTACGGCCGGGGCGGCAGCATTGGGCTACGCTGGTGCATTTTTACGGATCGTCGGCGATCGTGGGAAGGTCGTCGAATGACCGGTGATGGCCGCGGGCACGGTCCCATACTGACTCGTCAAGCGTTTCGCCACCCATCAACTTACGTGCGGCTCAGAGTCCGTCGGGATCGCCGCCGTTTGGTCACACGCAACGGCGTTTCATTCCGGTGCAGCCGAATAAGGGTGGGCCGCGATACGCGTCGGCGGCTCAGCCAGAAGTTCCAGAATCTCGTCCCGGAGTTCGTCAGCTAGCGGGCTATTCTCATAGTAATCCTTTGCCTCTTCAGATGTGAATACCTCGATGTTCCAAAGCACATCAGGGTCGTCATCCTCACGCAGAATGATAAAGCGATTGGATGCACCTGACTTAGCCATGCCGGCGGTAGCAAGTTCGAACAGCTTGTCCCCGCTTCCGGGCTTGGCGCGCATTCTGATGATGTAGGCTGGCTGGTTCTGCAGGCGCATGGTCGCTCTCACTCTTTGCAACGTTCTGAAGGGTGTCGATGTTATGTCACCTTGGGGCTTCGAGACTGGGGCCACGTGGCTTCCGCGAAATGTCGACGATTTGGTTGCCAGTTTCGGACGAGCGCTCGTGGCTGGCTAGCGCCATATGCGATGGGCAAATCTCGACCCGCAGCGTATATAAGCCATTGCCGCACGACCGACCGCTTTTGGTCAATCCTTGCGCATTCGTTCGACCTGCAACTGTGTGGTGTGTAGCCGCGATTTTCGGCGTATATCTGAGCGCAGATAGAAATTGTTCAGGACGATTGCCGACGCCGTACAAGCGACGCCGACGATTTGCGCGCTCACCGGCACTACGCCCTCACATGCTGAAATAGCGAAGGCCGTTGCCGGTATCACGTCCATGAAGAGAACGCCATTAACGGGCGTCACGATTCTCACACCCAAATTCCAGCACAACACGCCGATAACGCCCGGAACACAGGCGGTGTACAGGAGGTAAGGCGACACTCTTTCCAACTGCGAAACATCTGGAGGAGCAACGCTCCCAGCAGCGAAGAGGACGACGTTAATGGCTAGCAGGCTGAGCACGCCAAAAAGCGTCGTGAGCGTCGTATAGCGATACGGCGACCAGCCATTGAAGAACGTACTACCAATCGTGTATATCACCCAGCACAGCGCGCCTGCGACGATGATCGACGCTGCGCCAAGATGCTCCGCGGACTTCGCCGCGTCATTGATGGCACCCTTTGTCACGACCAGCAACACACCCGTCAACGACAGCAGAATGAAACAGAACGAGAGCGGCCGGGGCGGAATGCGCCGGATTGCCCAGTTCGCGAGCAAACTCAGCATCGGCTGGGTCGCCATCATCACGGATGCAATCAGCGCCCCTTCAACTCCAGCCATGCGTTGCCCGATGAACACCAGCAAACCGAAGCCGGCGAATCCGAGCGTACCCATGAGCCACGTGAGCAGACCGCGCCCCTCTATGGAAAAGGCCTGCCTGCCCTCGCGTCGCCACAGGAGGGCGGCAAAAAACACAGCGGCAATGCCGAATCGCAGAGTCGTGAAAGTGAAAGGGTCGAGAATGCGCAGAGCTTCTGTCATGACGGGGAACAGGCTGCCCCATGACACCGTGGCGAGAAGGCACAAAATCACGCCTTTCCCGAAACCAGCTTTCGCCATCATATGTGTCGTGACTTCTGCGCTTGACTTCACGTTTGCTTCCTCGTGGTTGAGATACGAGAAATTGTGATGACGGGGTTGATGCACAGTCCATTCACTTGTTTGGAAACCCGGTTTCGCATTTTCAATAAAGCAACAGCGCAAGCCTGGTGCAAAATCACGTCATGGAGCTATATCAACTCAAGGCGTTCGTCGCCGTCTCGCAAGAAGGCAGCCTCACCAGGGCGGCCGAACGACTCTATCTAAGCGTTCCCGCGGCAAGCGCGCAGATCAAAGCTCTTGAAGAGGAGCTAGGCGTCCAGTTGTTTGAGCGAACGCCCAAAGGAATGTTCGTCACGGCGACCGGGCGCAAACTGCTCGCCGAAGCCGAGCAAACTCTCCAGGCAGCCAGCCGCGTGAAACGTGTCGCTGCCGAAGAACGAGGGCAATTGTCGGCCGAACTCAGGGTGGGGACTTTGAGCGACTCGGTACCGTTGCGAGTCGGTGACGCGCTGCTCGCGCTTGGATTGCGTCATCCGAACATTCGGGTGACGCTTCACCAGGCCGTGTCGGGCGAGGTAGTGGAACGCGTCCGCGGCGGTGAGCTGGACGGCGGTTTCACACTGGCCGACATTTGTGCGCCCACTCTGTCGGTTGACCGGTTGAGCGAAATCGATCTTGTCGTCGCTTTGCCACCAAGTTTCGCGTCGCAAGTCTATGACCTAAGCCTGGCGGATATCGCTCGCCTGCCATGGATCGTGAGCGTGCCCGAGTGCGCGCTCCACTCCGCCGCGCTCGATCTGTTTCGGGATACGGGCCACGTACCCGACGCGCGATACGTGGCAGACAGCGACGGCGTGTTGCGCAGCATGATCAGCAGCGGGATCGGTGCCGGCATTCTTCGTCGCACCGAGGCGACGGCCGGAGCGCTAGCCGGCGAATTGGCAATCTGGCCACATTGGATGGGAAAAAGCTGGTTGTCCTGGATACAAGGTGCGGCCAACGCCTGCCCGGCCGCTGCAGCACTGCGAGAAACTGTTCTGGAAAGCTGGCGAGCTTCCTCCACCGATCAGTCCGGTGCCGAGCTTTAAACGGCCAGTACCCCAAAGTGCTGCAAGCGGCCGCTCTTGAACGACACTTGCCCAACGCGGCGGACCGTCATCGAGCAACAATTGTCATTCAACACAATAACGCTTGATGTTAGCAACTTGACTATAACGGTCACTCGCAGGGGTACGTCTGCGGACATGTTTGCCCACTACAGTTGCCGCAGCGCGGTCGCTATCCACCGATCTTTTTCGCGCGCCGTTTTATGCACCCTAAAAAACACAAATTTTTATTCGTATCCGGTGGAGTGGTAACTAAACCCGGCTATCAATCCACCGCCACAAGTCAGTGACAAATCGATGCCTTCATCGCGAGCAGCTCGACTTACTTAGGCACAAGATAATGCTGAGGAGAGTCCCCAGTCGCTTGCCGGAACATGGCGATAAAAGCGCTGGATGTACTGTAGCCAAGGTCGGTTGCCACTTTCGCGACAGTCTGCCCGTTCGCAAGCCGGGTGATGGCCTCCGCGACCCTCAACTGCCGCTGCCACAGACCATACGTCAGCCCAGTTTCCTCGCGAAAACGGTTCGCTAGCGTGCGCCCGGTGGCGCCGAATTTCTCGCCCCACACATCGAGCGATTGATTGCTGGCTGGATCGTTCAGCAAGTGCGCGCAGATTTCCAGCAGACGCTCGTCGCGGGGGAGCGGAATTCCGCTTTCGGGCAGCGCAGGCTGCTCAGCGAGGATTTCAAGTAGTAACGATGCAGCACGAGCCGCGCGACTGTCCGGACTGTACTCTCCCCCGCCCTCACTCACCAGAATTGCCAACTCGCGCAATAGCGGGGTAATTGCAATGATGGTCGGCTTTGTCCAGGACCATGGGAACAACTCAGGTTCGATATATACATTGCAAAGCTCGGACTTTCCCACTGCGTGCAATTCGTGGTCGACATAGGACGGAAGCCAGATCGCACGCGACGGCGGCAACGTCCACGTGCGTGTCGGCGTCAGCATCCGCACGACACCGCGAATCGAAAACGCCAACTGGCCGTAGGAATGCTGATGCCAGACCGAAACGTCCTTATGTTCATAGCGGGAAACCGCAGCAAATACGGGCCGCGAGATGCGCTCCCGGCTTCTTGGATACTGCCTTACAAGGAACTCTTTCACGGTTTATTCCGCTTGGCCGACAAAATTCGCTATGGTAGCTCAAAATGGAATAAATGCTTCGAAAACTCACTACTTCATTTCAACCTATCGGGACCGCGAGCCGCTATCCTCTCGTACGGTCGCCAAGGCGCCATGGTCGCCTCAATAGTTAATGGTTCTCATTACATATCTGTGCGCCAATCATGGTGTCAAGTCGGCATAGCGTACGAAGGCGGCTTGAGGCCTTCTCCGTCGTCATGCGAGGTAGCGGGGCGTCGGGGCTGAGCCCATCGATAAAAACAAGATTGTTCCTACAAACAAAGCTCGTTTCAGTGGAGGGTCGTCGCAATGAGCCGACTCATTTTGATATTGAAAATCTGTAGGACGGGGAATGAAAAACAGGAAAGTTGGGCAATCGCGGGGCAATAAGGGCAGGCGGTATGGGCTGACGGCGAGCGCGCTCGCGGCAGGCATCGCGTTCACGGCAGCAGCTCACGCGCAATCGGGTGATACGTCGACCACGCCAGCCTCGCAGGCGGCACAGCCAGCGGCGGCAACATCGGCTCAGGCTTCGGCCGCCCCTACCCTGCCGGCCATCAAAGTGAGCGCGGATCAGGACAAGCTCGCGCAGGCGGTCAATCCGGCGACCACGGTCGGTTCGAAAATCCCGTTGAGTCAGCGCGAAATCCCGCAGTCAGTCACGGTGATTCCCCAGGAGCAGATCCAGCAGCAAAGCATGCGCACGCTCGACGACGCGATGACCTATGCGCCCGGCGTCACCGTCTTTCATGGCGACTCCGACCGGTCGAACTATTACGCTCGCGGATTCCCGATCGACACCTGGCTGCTGGATGGCGTGCCGACCACGCAGAACCTGGCATCGATTGCCCCCAGCCTCGTGATGTATGACCGCGTCGAGGTGCTGACCGGTCCGGATGGCCTGCTGAACGGTTTCGGCAGTCCCGGCGGCTCGATCAACCTGGTGCGCAAGCGCGCGCCGTCGACGTTCAGCGCCAACGCGGAACTCTATGGCGGTACCAGTAGCCATCTGGGTGCGGATGTCGATATTGGCGGTCCCATCAATGCAGCGGGAACCTTGCGCGGCCGGGTCGTGGCCAGCGAAAATTATCAGGACCTGTTGCAGGACTCGACCTGGCAGCGCAACAAATCGGTGTACGGCACGCTCGAAGCGGACCTCACGCGCGACACGACGGTTCGGGTCGGCGCGAGTTACGACCGGACCGACAAGAAAGCGTCCTGGAACGGCGATCCGGTCTATGACAACTACTCGCCCGTGCCAGTGTCCCGTTCTGCCTATTTCGGTGCGCCATGGAATCACGCCTCGTCGGATATCGTCACGGCATTCGCCGGCGTCGAGCAAAAGCTCGGCGGCGGCTGGAAAGCGAATCTCGACTTCAACTATCTCGAGAACCGCTACTCGCTGATCAACGAGACCTTGCTCACCACTGTCAGTCCGGACAACCAGGTGACGTTCAGTTCGGACAAGTTCAGGTTCGACGATCAACAGGAGTCGATCAACCTGATGGCGAACGGGCCGTTCACGCTGTTCGGACGCGAGCACCATTTGACGGTCGGCGCCAGTTATGAAAGAGAGAGCCTGAAGCAGACCAATTACTATTGTGGCGACAGCGACAACGCGCTGCTCGGCAGCTCGGGGAATTTCTGCGAGTTCACCGGCAGCCTCTATTCGGATCTCTCCGCCGAGCCGGCATTCGATGGTCCTGTCTATGGACGCACCACGGTGACGAATCAGTATGGTCTCTATGGCAACGCGCGCATCAGCCTGCTCGATCCGTTGACGCTGGTGCTCGGTCTGCGCGGAACGTGGTGGAACGAAACCTACACGCCCAACGCATCGGAGAATCCGTTTGGCGATACCGTCACGCATAGCAGCATTACGGGCAAGATCACGCCTTACGCGGGGCTGATCTACGACATCGACGATCACCACTCGGTCTACGCGAGCTACACGTCGATCTTCGTCCCGCAAACGGAAACGGATGCATCGGGAAACATTATCAAGCCGATCGAAGGCGAACAATATGAAGTCGGCGTGAAGGGTGACTATATGCACGGTCGCCTGAACACTTCGCTGGCCCTGTTCCAGTTGACGGAGAGAAACCGCGGCATGGCTGATCCGCGTTACCCGGATCAAGGTTTCTATATCGCAACGGGCAAGGCGCGCAGCCGTGGCGTCGAAATGACGGCAACCGGCTATGTCACGCCGAACTGGTCGGTATTCGCGGGGTACACCTATACGGATACCTATTACATGGACTCCAGCTCCAACCCCGACTACATCGGTTTCTCGGCCATTTCACCAAAGCATCTGCTGAAGCTGTGGACCAACTATCGTCTGCCGGGCGAGTTCAACAAGTTCTCGGTAGGCGGCGGGACGATGGTGTCGAGTGGCATTAGCGCGACGGACGGTACGGGAACGGTTGCCCAGGGCGGACACGCAACGGTGGATCTGCGGCTTGGCTATCAGATCAACAAGAACCTGTCCGCGGCGATCAACGTGACGAATCTTTTCGACCGCCGCTATTACGAATCCATCGCGAGTACCGGGAGTCTTTTCTACGGCGATCGCCGCCAGGTGTTGTTTACTTTGCGGGCCGCCCTGTGATGCAAGCTTGAGTCCAGGGCAGCGTGGATGTACTGGCTGAACCCGTCGTATCGCTTTGCCCTGCCTGATGCGCAACCAGGCAGGGCTTTTCTGCTTGATTGACTGCATGGCGTGAGTGGACATCGAATCGTAGATGAAGTGCATCAATGAAATGGGAGTCCTGAAATTGACGAGGCGCGATGTATTGCGCGCGCTGATGCTGTCGGCGGCATCACCTGGCGTCTGGGCTATGCCGCCGGCACGGCCGGCCGCTGCGGGCATTCGTGTCGCGACGCCCGACCGGATCGGCACCGAGACGTTGCTGTCGCTCGGCGTCTCGCCGGTAGCGGTCGGCTCGCAGGGAATTTATGCCGCTATCGGTGGAACGCCGGCGCTACCGCCTGGCGTGATGGATGTGGGCTACCCTTTCGAGCCCAATCTGGAGATACTCCGCGAGCTTCGGCCCGAGCTGATCGTTATCGAAGCAATGAGCGCGAGTCTTAAGGGCGTACTCGAACAGGTCGCGCCAGTGTTGGTGATGGAGATTTACACCGGCAGCGGCCGTGCGGATTTTGTCGAACACGCCAGCGCAGAGATGTTTCGCGTGGCGCAGCGTATCGGACGAATCGACGCCGCGCGGAAGTACCGGCAATGGACAGACAAGCGCCTCGAAACTATCCGCGACCGGATGCGTGGCGACGCGAAGCGACCCGTGCTGATCGCACAACTCGATCCGTCGGGACGAAGCATTCTGCTGTATGCGCGTAACAGCGTGTCCAGTGACGTGTTGCAGCGGATCGGCTTCGAGAATGCGTGGACGGGGCACACGAACGCCTACGGTTGCGCGCAGATCGGACTTGATCGTCTGGCGACCGTGCCCGAGGCCGACCTGCTGTTTATCGACTACGGCGAACAGACTCAGGCCGCTATGGCGCAACTGTCACAAAGCCCAATCTGGACCCGCCTACCGATGGTGCGCGAGCGCCGCGTCTATCCGATCGCGCTTTTCGACCCGATGGGCGCATTGCCGACAGCGGTCCAGTTCGCCGAGCACTTTCAGGCTGCGATGCTCGCACGGGGGCACGCATGATGAGCGCTATGACTGGAAGCCGATACGCTGCTGCGCGCTTGCTACGACCCGCTTATGTCGTCCTGATTCTGATGACGCTCGCCGCGTGGGTCGCAGCCGCCGATCTTGCGCGTAACGTACCTGTCGCGCAGTGGGCCACGCTGTTCGCGTTTAAAGAGGCAGACGACCTGCGCGTGCTGACAGCGCAGTATTCGTTCCTCCCGCGCTGCGTCGTCTGCCTGATCGGCGGCGGCATGCTCGGGCTGGCCGGCGCGATCCTTCAGCACGTGCTGCGCAATCCGCTCGCCGACCCGACGACGCTGGGCGTATCGGCAGGGGCTAGCCTGTCGCTCGTCATCGTCTCGCTGTGGTTTCCCGCGCTGCTCGTCCATGGACAGGAAGGGGTGGCGCTGATCGGTGCACTGACGGGTCTCGGTATCGTGATGTCGATTGCGTGGCGGCACGCGTTCTCGTCGATCGGCGTCATCCTGGGCGGATTGCTGGTCACGCTGACGGCGGGCGCAGCCACTTCCGTGCTGATGCTGTTCTTCGGCGAAGACCTCGTGTCCGTTTTCCTCTGGCAAAGCGGCAGTCTGTACCAGAGCGGCTGGACGACAGCCGCCCATCTCCTCAAGGAGTGGATGGTGGGCGTCCTCGTCGTGGCTTTGATCAGCCGTCCTCTCGCCGTACTGGAACTGGGAGACGAAAGCGCGCGCAGCATCGGACTATCGCCCCGCCTGATTCGCGTGGCGGCGCTGGTAGTAGCGTCTGCGCTGGCTGGCGCTGTCGTGAGTTCGGTCGGGATGATCGGCTTCGTCGGCCTGACCGGACCGTGGCTTGCGCGGCTCAGCGGCGCGAGGAGATTGCGGCAGCGACTGGTCTGGGCGTCCCTCGTCTCGGCCGCGCTGCTCTGGCTGGCCGATGGCTGCGTGCAAATGTGGAGCACGCCCGGCAATGAACTTCCGACTGGCTCGGTGACGGCTCTCATCGGCGCGCCGCTGCTGCTTGTCATGATGCGTAGCCTGCGTGAAACCGCGCCGTCGTCGGCCGGCCCAATGCCGTCGTCGCGCATCGTGCGGCGGCACGGCGGAATCTGGGCCATCGCGGGCGTCGGCACGCTGATCGCGCTGATCGTGACGGCTGCGTCGTTCAATCGCAGCGTGAGCGGCTGGGGCTGGGACACCTGGTCACACGTCCGCTTCATGTTTCCTTTGCGCGGTCCGCGGATCGGTGGGGCAGCAGCGGCGGGCGGCCTGCTGGGTCTCGCAGGCGTGCTGATGCAGCGCATGACTGGCAATCCGATGGCGAGCCCGGAGATCATCGGTGTGTCGTCCGGCGCGTCGCTCGGCATGATCGTGCTGATGTTCGTCATGCCAGGCTCCGCTCAAGGAATGCAGATTGCCGCCGCCAGTTGCGGCGCAGCGCTGGCGACTGCCGCCGTGTTCGCGGTGGCCTGGCGTCGCGCGCTGTCGCCCGAACGGCTGCTGCTGACCGGCGTGATGACAACGACCGTGCTCGGCGGCATCGTGTCCGTGCTGATGGCAAGCGGCGATCCCCGTACCTTGTTTCTCACTGCATGGATGTCCGGCTCGACCTATCCCGTGCAGGCGCAGGCCGCGTTGCTTGCGCTGGCCCTGCTTCTGTTTGTCGCTGCGTCGATTCCGTTTATCGCGCGGCCCATGGACATACTGATGGTGGGCGAGCCGGCGGCGCTTTCCGTTGGCGTCGATGTCCGCCGCTACCGGGCATGGATGCTCGCGCTATGTGCAGTCACGACCGGCGCGGCCACGGTGATCGTCGGCCCCATTTCGTTTATCGGCCTGATGGCGCCACACATGGCAAGGATGGCCGGTTTCAGACACAGCGCGACCCAGGCATGGGGCGCGGCGCTGCTCGGCTCCGCATTACTGGTTCTCGCCGACTGGCTGGGCCGGAACCTGCTGTTTCCGAACCAGGTGCCGGCGGGACTGCTGGCCATGTTTGTCGGCGGTCCCTATTTCCTGATCCTCTTATGGAAGCAGAAATGATCTCCGCTGCCTATGATCTTCCGCTCGACGCCGACGTTGAGCGCCGCTTGCCCACGGACCACGCCGTATTCGCGCTCGATAATGTCGGGTTCTCAATACAAGGGCGTCCGCTGGTCGAGAGGCTTTCGTTGTCGTTGTATGCGCGGCGCGTGACGGGACTGATTGGACACAACGGATCGGGCAAGTCCACGCTGGTCCGGATGCTGGCCCGGCAACTGCGTCCCACGCACGGCGCGATCCATTTCTGTGGACGCCCGCTGGAAAACTGGTCCATCCGTGAGCTCGCACGTAGGCTCGCGTATCTTCCGCAAACACCGCCTCCCGCAGGCGGGATGCTGGTTCGCGAGCTGGTCGCGTTTGGCCGGTATCCGTGGCGTGGGCCGTTAGGCCGGTTTAGCGTGACAGACTGGAACAAAGTGGACGACGCGATGCACGCCACCGATGTCTGCCGTTTCGCCGATCAGCAGGTGGACACGCTGTCCGGCGGCGAGCGGCAGCGCGTCTGGCTCGCGATGCTGATCGCTCAGGATGCCGAGTGCCTGCTGCTGGACGAGCCGACCTCGGCGCTGGACGTGGCGCATCAGGTCGACGTGCTGTCCCTCATCAGGACACTCGCGACGGAACGCGGGCTCGGCGTGATCGTGGTGCTGCACGATATCAACATGGCCGCGCGCTACTGTGACGAACTCGTCGCCCTGCGCAACGGGCGGCTGATTGCACAAGGCACGCCTCAGCAAATCGTCACGGCCGGGCAGTTGCACACCATTTATGGCGTCACGATGGGCGTGATGCCGCACCCGGACACCGGCGAGCCATTGAGTTTCGTCCGCTAAGACCGCCGGGGCCGCGTCGACACTTCATACCAATCACAAAAAAATCGTCAGGAATCTCGATGAGAGAAGATCAGGCTTCAATGCCGTCCCCCAGCTTTGCAAGCGAGACATTCCGGCTGCTGCGTCCGTTCTGGCCCATCATGCTGCTGGCGACCACGCTCGGCGTGGTCGGCGGACTCTGCACCGCATGGCTGCTGGCTGTCGTCAATGACGGCCTGCACGCGCCAGGCGTCATCAGCCCCAAAATGATCGCGACGTACGCGGGCCTGTGCGTCGTCACGCTGTCGTGCAATGCTACCGCCGGCATCGTGAACAGCATGATCGGACAGAAGATCATCGCCGCGCTGCGCAAGGACATCTCGGCGCGGATCGTCTGCGCGCCCATCGCCGCGATCGAGCGCTACCGTATCCACCGGCTGCTCTCCACGCTCAACAGCGATGTCGAAACAGTCAGCGCAGTGACGTTCAGTTTTCCCAGCTATGCCGTCGCTTTCGCGGTCACGCTCGGCTGTGTCGTCTACATGATCGCGCTGTCGCCCGTGCTATCCACTCTCGCGGCGGCGGCGATTATTGCGGGCACGCTGATCAACCAGTACGCAATCACGAAATGGCAGCAGCACTACAAGGGCGTGCGCACCGCACAGGATGAACTCCAGAAGCAATACCAGGCGATCACGGAAGGTGCGAAGGAACTGCGACTTAACCGCGAGCGCCGCCTGAGCGTGTATGGCGCGCGTCTTTCTGGCGCCGCCGACCGGGTCGCCGATCTGAAGATTCGCGCAATGCGTCTGTTTTATGGCGCCAACTCCACAAGCGCGACGCTGTTTTTTATCGTCATCGGACTAATCCTTTTGTGTCAGCAGCGACTCGGGTCGCCGGCCAGCGTGGTCAGCGGCTTCGTGATCGTGCTGTTGTACGTGCGCGGGCCGGTCGAAGTCCTCGCAGGCAGTCTGCCGCTGTTGAGTCAGGCGAAAATCTCCTTTCAGCGCGTCGCCGAATTGAGTGCGCAGTTCACCAACCGCGAGACACGTCTGCTGGAAAGCACCGCGGCCAAACCACTGCCCGAGATCCGGACAATCGAACTGGACGGCGCGACGTGGGCCTTTCCGCAAGCCGAGGGACAACCCCTTTTTCAACTGGGGCCGCTGGATCTGCAAATCCAAAAAGGCGAGACGCTGTTTGTGATCGGCGAGAACGGCAGCGGCAAGACTACGCTAATCAAGCTGCTTCTGGGCCTGTATGCGCCCGAACAGGGTCAGTTGCTTCTGAACGGTGAGCCGGTGCAGGCCGACGCGATGGATGACTACCGGCAGCTTTTCTCAGCCGTGTTTTCCGACTATTACCTGTTCGATGATCTGGTCGTGCAAGACCCGGCCTTGCTGGCGCGCGCCTCGACGTACCTCGAACAGTTCGAGATTGCTCACAAGGTTCAGATCAAGGATAAGGCGTTCTCGACCGTCGATCTGTCGACTGGGCAGCGCAAGCGTCTTGCGCTTATTCACGCGATGCTGGAACAACGGCCTGTCATGATGTTCGATGAATGGGCCGCCGATCAGGACCCGACCTTCCGGCGCGTGTTTTATACCGAGTTCCTGCCGGAGTTGAAAAGGCAAGGCAAGACGCTAATTGTTGTGTCTCACGATGACCGCTACTTTGATATGGCGGACAGGCTAATTCGCCTCGAAAACGGGAGAATTGCGCAGCTGCCTGAAGCGCCATTGCACTCTTATGCAGATCGCGCCGGGCGTGGCGGCAGGTGGGCTGATGTCGGCGAATAACATCTAACCCCTTTTGCATTTTATGAGGCCGGGTTGGTATGGCGGTATTTCAGCGCTAATCGGCGATCTGGTGACATACAAGGTCTCGGAAACTTATATTTTGAGTTCCAACACTGGCACCGCAAGTCTCGTATCGCATGAGCCGCCCTCGCTCGCACATCAACTTTCCAGCCGCTAATATCATGCGACGTCCGATTGAGAACTCAAAGCGGATGTCTGAATGTCGATTCATGCCGAATGCTGAGCGGCCGCTGATGGCTGAACGTTGCCCGGCGCGGCGGCCCATCATCGACCCGCGACTGCCGTTCGACTCGCTTTAGAAACTATGACTGGTCGCGAGAGCGGAACGGCCATTCGTCCGGCACCTTGCCTGACAAGTTGTCCTGAGGTTTTCTCGCATGCGCTGCCAAGCGCTTGCGAACCTTCGGACACAGGCTGGCGTCGAACAAGTCTCAAAAGGCGTCGCCGCTTGCTCAGTCTGTAGGCCGATACGTATTCGGTGGTCGGGGCAACACGTTAAGGCTTTTGGAGTATTCCCCGCCTTGCGAAGTAACGGCCAGGCGCTACGATGTGGTACCCGAAAACCGGCCTATGAACACTGACTGTGCGAAAGAGCTAGAAACTCATCGCAAAGCCAAATGACACGCCATGCACGTTATGCCCGAACACGTATCGAACCATCGCGCGCGTACGCGTGATGATAATGGGGTACTTGCTGCTATCGAGTTCAAGTCCGACTCCCAACGACATCAGGTCGTTAAACCCCAGCACGCCAGCACTGTCGCCAAAATAGTGTGAATACGCGGCTTCCAGCACATAGCGGACTGGCCGGTCCAGCGCGTGCCAGCCGGTAGGCGCTCTCCAGCGTGTCCACAGGCTCACTTGCTGTGCCATCGCCGATCCCTGAACTGCCTCCGATGAACCGCCGAAGCTGCGCAGATAGATATCGGTGGCCCGCAATTCGGCATCGATTTCGTAGTTTTCGCGGTAGTGCTCGTAGTCGAGCATTAGTGAGCCACCGTATCCGTACGCGTCCAGTGAGCCATTCTCCAGGAACTGCAGGTTGCTATCGGTGACGTGATTGAAGAGTGTCTGTCCCACCTTCAGATCGCTCGAGACCCGTCCAATCGTACCGTTCAGGATCGGACGGAATACCAGTTCATCCGTGATCCGGAAATCCCAGCCGACGCCCACCGTGCCGCTGAACGTGTTCCATTTTGTCGGGACCTCGCGCTGCTGGGCGCCGTCCGTAGCGACAAAGATCGGATCGTAACGGCTGTAGGCGAGCGTGCCCTCCAGGTACAGCGGGAAGGATCGACTGATAGTGAAGCCCCCGCCAAACTGCGACTGACCGAAACCGGGATTGCCGGTGGTGCCACTATTGACCGACAGGTTACTGGTCGTAACGTCGGGGACTGTCGTGTAGGTCATGATCGCGAGCACGGCGTTGGCATGCTGCTTCACGTTGCCGCCGACCACAGTATTGCTGGTCAATGGGACCGGCTCGGTCTGCGCATTCGACAGGCAAGGCAGCGCGGCGAACGCCAGAGCGGCACACACCCAGGATGCGCGGCGGGCCCAGCGTACGCGGAGCGCAGGCATGATGGCATCTTGTGCATCCTCAACCCGAGAATGCGTTTTATGTACCGGAGCTTCGGTCACCTTCACCGCGCCCGCGCGGCAAGCCGCGCAATGATCCCATCCGCCATCGCGCGGTCGATGATTTCGAATGAGCGACTCGCGCGCAGGTAGGCATACATGTCGCCAGTTGCGATGTCGAACCACCAGCCACTCAATACCAGCGCCCCGGCGGTGACCTGCCGACGCACAATGGGATAGGTCATGAGATGCTCGAGTTGCACAAGTACGTTGAGTTGCGACAATTGATCGTGCGGTTTCAACCTGCCATCGAGTGGACCTTCCTGTTCGAGGCGAAATGCTGCGTTGCTGGCGTGCGACAGCCATCTATCCAGGTTCGGCGTTTTCAGCTTGGCTTTGCGTGTAGAGACGGCTTTCATCGCACCACACTCGGAATGCCCGCATACAACAATATTCGCGACTTTCAACACCAGCAATGCGTACTCGATCGCGCTTGCCTCAGAGAAGTCTCCGGTAGAAACCCCCTCCGCAGTCGCCGGCGGAATCAGGTTGCCGACGTTACGCATCGTGAACAGATCGCCCGGATGGGTCGAGGCAAGCAGATCAGGGACAACCCGGCTGTCCGCGCACGTGATGAAGAGCGCGTCAGGCGCTTGCGAGAGTGCCAGTTTGCTGAACTGTTTCGCGTATTGCGGCAGCATTTTCTCGCGGAATTCGACGATGCCCATAATGAGTTTGCGCATGGCTTGCTCCCAGAAAGCTAGTTGTTTGCCGTCGAGACCGCGGAACCTCCCAGCCCTTGGGAGTCGGGAATGCGGGCCAACGCCAGGTCCTCCGGGAACGGATGCTTCGAGGTAATCGCACGATCGAGCAGCGCCAACTCGGCACGCAATGCGTCGTGGCGATGCTCCGGCAGGCTCTGGATGAGGTTCTCGATCGCTGCGCGCATACGCCGCGCGATCTGGATGCTGCCCGCGCCGCACTGTCGTATCTCGCGGAAACTTATGTGCACGAAGTCTTCCCAATTCGGCGTCCGTAAGATCACGCGCACCCGTCCCGCCCCATCCATTATTTCTTCGGTGTGCAAAGACCGTTTGCCCACCATGCGCAATAGCCGGTGCAACTGGTCGATTGCAAGCACTGCAGTGGTGGGATCGTTGATCGCTGCCGATAGCGCTTTCAGTGCAATATCCACCAGAATGCGAAACGCGAACATGGGATCCTGCTCCATCGTGCGTTCCGTTCCAAAAGCGACTAGCGTGCGCAGCCTGATCTCGTCGATTGCGCCGGAGTTCCCGTACAGGTAAAACAAGGGCTCGTCCACCGCGACAAAATCACCGACCTGCGGCACGAATTCGATAACTACGTCAGCACGCTGCGCTCGGGCCACGAGCCTTTCCAGATTCACGGCCAGAACGATGCGGGATTTGCCCCGCTGGAGAACAATGCGATCAGGTGCGCCTCGCTCTTTGTCATGTTCCGTCGAGGTTGCTACGCCCGTAGCCGGGGCGGGGTAAACATGCTCGATGGCCGTGATGCCTTGCTCTCCAACGCGAGCCACCAGGCTGACGGGCCGCAGGAATTTCGCGGCGTAGTCAATGAGGAACAGGAAAGCGACGACGGACGCAAATCCGAATAGCGCCGTAATAAACACCTGAAGCTGATGTACCTCGCTCTCACCCATCCAGCTCTGCGTTCTGTCGGCGAACAGCAGTGTGAAGACGAATAGTCCCGAGATGCTACGGATGGTGTTATCGCGCAGCAGTGTCGTCGCGATGATTCGCGGAGTGTACTGGCCGCCGGCGACCTGGATTGCGACGAGCAGTGAACCGAACGTAAATACCAGAAACGCCATGTCGGCAGAAACGATATCACCGAGCAGCGACCGCGCCCCGGTCATGGACAACCCAAGAAATCCGGTTTTCGGATCAAGGGTTCCCTGGCTGATCATCCACCTTCCCACCACTTCAGTCACAGGCTTCACAACGGCATAGATCACGACTGCAATGACCGGCACAGTCCACAGCGAAGACCTTAAGTAGCTCTTCAAACTGTACCAACGGTTCCAGTCCATGCCGGCATTCTCCCTACGATTCATATTGCAGCGGACACCCACGACATTCGCGGTTCGCCAGCCGACAGCCAGACGGGGCTAGCCGGAGACGCGCACCTCTATCCCTGCCTCACGGCATCCTTCGGTCGTCGGCTTGATGGCCCGTCGGTGTTCAGACCACCTCCGCCGGGAGTTCCAGACTCTTTCTTTTCCGCAATGCAGGATCTGCCGGCAGGCGAACTCTCTCAACACAATATGATCTCCGGAGTTCTGGCAGGTCAATGAGACCTTAGGCCGATACCAAACGCCACACAAACCACTCGAACAAATAATCCCCATTGATATCCACACCAATTTTTAATCTATTTGGCTTATAGAAAGCATGTCGCTAACCTCAGCGCATCGTCCCCTATCAATGCAACGGAAGGCATCATGCAAGCTCCCACCCTGAAAGTCCGGGTAGACGCGCTGCGCGAGGAAGCGCACGGCGTGCGGTCGTTCAGCATCTCGCGCGTCGACGGCCTTCCCTTCGACGGCTACGACGCGGGCGCGCATATCGACGTCACGAGTCCGTCCGGTATCACGCGTCAATACTCGCTTTGCGGCGACCCCGCCTGCGTCGATTCCCATTTATTCGCCGTAAAAAAGGAAGATCAATCGCGCGGCGGTTCGCGCTCGCTGCATGAAGAAGTGACGGTCGGCACTGAATTGTCAGTAGGCGCACCGCGCAATCTCTTCCGGCTCGAAGAAAACGCGGACGAACACATTCTGATCGGCGCGGGTATCGGCATTACGCCGTTGCTTTCGATGGCGTATCGCCTTGTCGAGCGGAATGCTCGTTTTACGCTGCACTATTTTGCGCGCAGCGAAACGCATGCTGCGTTCATGACGCTGCTCACACGCGCGCCCTTCGATAAGCATGTGAAGCTACATTTCGGCGTAGAGCGCGAAAATCTTGTTGCCGAACTCGATGCGTGCGTGCGCGATACCGGACCAAATGCGCACGTCTATACCTGCGGCCCGGCGCCGTTCATGGATCGGGTCGTCGAGACTGCACAAACGCGCTTGCCCGCCGGTTCGATCCACCTCGAACGCTTCAAAGCTGAACCTCCAACCCCCGGCGAAGCATCGCTCGACAGCTTCGATGTACGTCTTGCAAGCTCAGGACAAACCGTGCGAGTAAATGAAAAAACCTCCATCGTGGAAGCACTCGCATCGATAGGCATCGAAGTGGATACCTCGTGCGGCGAGGGTGTCTGCGGCACCTGCATGGTCGACGTGGTGAGCGGCGAGCCCGAGCATCGGGACCATTGTCTGAGCAAAGCGGAGCGCGCGAGCAATAGCGTGATCTGCTGTTGCATTTCACGCTCGCGCTCTCCCGTATTGGTACTCGACCTTTAAGGCTCAGATCTTTTTCTGGAAGTTCGCAAGGATGTCGGTCATCAAACCGCGCATCCATGCAATGCCTTCATCTTCGTGAAAATGCTCGTGCCAGTGCATCGTGACGGCCGCCTTCGGCAGTTGCACAGGCAATGTATAGATTCGAAACGCGTCGCCACGATTGAGGATATGCGCGAGCCTTTCCGGCAGTGTCGCGATGAGATCGGTGACGGCGAGCACACCCGGCACCGCTACAAAGTGCGGCAACGCCAGCGATATATTGCGTCCGACTCTTTGCGCGCGCAACGCATCGTCGAGTTCATGATGGCTGTGTTCGAGTGAACGCACCTGCACATGTGACGCTTCGAGAAACTGCTCGAGCTTCAAGGTACTCCCTGCCGGTAGCCCTTTGCGCTTGCGTGTCATGCACACGTAGGCTTCTTCGAACAGCAACGCATGCCGCGTGCGCGGCAGTAGCGAAGGCAGATTGCCGATCGCGAAGTCGAGTCGGCTCGAACGAAGCGCCTCTTCGATTTCTTCAACTGGCAACGGTTCGACCAGCAATTTCACGCGCGGCGCGACGTCGTGCAATGCCGCGCAAATAGCCGGCAAATACGCCATTTCCCCTGCATCTGAAAGCGAAAGACGAAACGTTCGGGTACTCGTCGCCGGATCGAAACGCTCCGCGTAACGCAGCGCCTGGCGCACGGTGTCGAGCGCACGTCCGACGATTTCAGCAAGCTCCAGCGCCACCGGCGTGGGCTGCATACCCGCACGTGTGCGCACGAACAACGGATCGTCGAATAGCGTACGCAAGCGCCCCAGCGAATAGCTGACCGCGGGTTGCGACAACGCGAGGCGGTCCCCCGCTTTCGTCAGGCTGCGCTCCTCGACGATTGCATGAAACACGCGCAACAGATTGAGATCGACGTGGTCGATGGATGTCATGGGAACCTCAAGATATAGATCGGACTTATTCCCCGACCGCTTTTTAATCGATTTGACGCATGATCTTCGGAAAGAGAGACTGATGTCAACGAGAGGATGTGCTGATTTGCATGAATGCTCCGCCATCCTCGTTGTTAGTCGCTCAATCAACTAACCCACTCTTCCCACAGCGAATACGATGAGCACGCCGACCTATCAAACCATCGACACAAGCGCGTTAGCGAAACGCGCCGAAAGCGATCGCATTGCGCCTTCCCTCTATTACGATGCCGATCTGTTCGAAGCAGAACTTGAGCGCATCTTCTACAAGACGTGGATCTGGGTCGCGCACGAAAGCGAATTGCCGAAACCAGGCGATTTCGTCACAACGACGATCGGCCGGCAGCCCGTCATCGTGGTTCGCGACAAGAGCGGTGCGGTACACGTGTTGCAGAACCGCTGCCGTCATCGCGGCGCGACCGTCTGCGAAGAGCACAAAGGCAATGCCAAAGGCTTTACCTGCCCCTACCATAGCTGGTCCTACGCGCTCGACGGCACGTTGCGCGCGCTGCCCTATGGCGACGGCTACGAAGGCGTCTGCGAAAAGGGCGACTTGCCGTTGAAGAAGCTGCGTGTGGGCATCTATCAAGGCTTGATCTTCGCGAGCTTCAACGAAACGATCGAACCGCTGGAAGACTTTCTCGGCGGGGCGAAGCCGTGGATCGATCTGTTCATGAAACAGGGCGCGGGTTATCCGATCAAGGGGAACGGCGAACACAAATTCAAGTTCAAGGGCAACTGGAAAATCCAGCTTGAGAATACGACCGACCTCTACCATTTTCCGGTCGTACACAAGTCGTGGATGAAGTCGATCGACGACGAAACCGCTGCTGCAATCACCAGCTTCATGACAAGCGACCAGGCATTTTGCCGCTCGCTGGGCAACGGTCACAGTCTCGCGGTGCTGGTGCCTGAAATCGTCGATCTCGATCAGGACGACGGCGCGCCTTTGCCCGAACGCTTCGGCGAACTCGCGGCGCAACTCGCAGAAAAGCACTCGCCAGAAGAAGTTCGCCGCATAGTGCGTTCGCTGATGGGCGTCGGCTTCAATCTCAACCTCTTTCCGAACCTCGCGCTGTCGATGGCATTTTTTCGCGTACTGCGCCCGATTTCGGCCGAAGAGACCGAGATTCGCCACGTCGCCCTTGCAATGGATGGCGGCCCCGACGAAGCGAATCGCGTGCGCCTGCGTATTCACGAACATTTCCAGGGCCCATTCGGTTTCGGCAGTCCCGACGACGCCGAAGCATGGGAGCGCGTACAGCGCGGCTCGCACGCAGGGCCGGATGTACCGATCCTCGTCAATCGCGGGCTGAACCGCGAAACCACGTCTGCGAACGGAGAAAAAACCGCCCACGCCACCGATGAAACCGGCATGCGCGAAGCCTACAAGCAATGGCGCGTAATGATGGAGCAAGCATGATGGATGACCGCAACGCACTCTTTACCCAGCAGACTTTCTCGCGCGCCATCGAATTCATCTGGCGCGAAGCCGAATTGCTCGATCACCGCGACTATCACGCATGGCTGGAATTGTGGGATTCGAAAGGCCACTACGTGGTGCCGATCGATCCAGACGCAACCGACTACGCGGCCACGCTGAACTACGCCTATGACGATCAGGACATGCGTGAGAAACGCGTGCAGCGAATGACCTCCGGTTACTCGGCATCCGCATCCGACGCGGCTCGTACAGTGCGTACGGTATCGCGCTTCACGCTGTCGAGCGACAGCGCCGATGTGATCGAAGTGAACTCATCGCAAGTGGTAATCGCATACAAGCGCGGGGTGTCGACCATTTTCGCCGCCAATCTCACGCATAAGATCAGCATGGCGAGTGGCGAGCCGCGACTCGTCGAAAAGGTTATCCGCCTGATCGATTCCACCGACGCGCTCAGCGCCATCGGCTTCCTGCTCTGATTTTCAATCGCGCGTCGATGCATGTTTGCGTCGGCGCGCACTCTTCTTCAGGTTGAGACGCCATCGCCATGCCGACACTCGAAGTCTATCTGCCACAAGGTCACGCGGACGAACGTAAAGCATCTTTAATCGACGCACTTACGCAAGCCACCGTCGATGCAATCAGTGCGCCCGCAGAGTCCGTTCGCGTGCTGCTCTCCGAATTGCCCGCTGCGAATATCGGCCTCGGTGGCAAAGCTACCGTCGCCGCTTTGCCTGTGATCGTTGCGATTCTGATTGCGGGGCGAACCGATGTGCAAAAGCAGGCGCTCATTGCGCAGTTATCGGAGACAACCGCCGCTTTGCTCGATGCACCGCTGCAATCCACTCGCGTGATGATCAAGGACATTCCGAACACGGACTTCGGCATTGGCGGCCAAACCGCGCGCGCATTAGGCCGCTAGATCCAGGCTCGCCATGCTTTTACGCGCACGGCAACAATGGCAACGCAAAGCGGCAATCGAGTCCGCCCGACGCCGAACGCTGCGCCCAGATGCGTCCGTCATGACGCGAGACGATGTTCTTGCACAACGACAGCCCAATGCCGTTCCCACCCGCTTTAGACGACGAAAAGCCGTCGAACAGACGGCCCAATGCTTCAGCAGGTACACCGGGGCCATTGTCGATGACGTGAAGCTCCGCCGCCCCGTCGTGTGCGGACGTGGCGAGCGTCACAGTGCCAGCAGCTTGCTTTGCATCCGTCAACGCTTCAACGGCATTGAAGGCCAGATTGAGAATCACCTGACCGATCAGCACGCGCTCGCAGCGTATCGGCAGCGGCGTATCGTGTTGCTCGATCATCACGGTGACACCCACATCGCGCGCTCGAAGCTGGATGAAATACGCGACCTCCGCGAGTACATCGCGAAGGTCTGCCTGCGTCTCGACCGGCTCGCGCTTCACGACAAACTCACGCACGCTTTTGATAATGTGCGCGGCGCGCTCCGCTTGCCGGTCTGCGGCACGCAAACCCCAGATTGCGTCCGCTGTTGCGTCGAGTGGACTCAACCGCTGAATCGCGCCTTCGACAAAATTGCGTACTGCCGCGAGCGGTTGGCTCAATTCGTGCGCGATCGCCGTCGCCATTTCGCCCATTGCGTTATATCGGCCCGCGTATTCGAGCATTCGCGCCTCGATACGGCGCGCTTCTTCCGTTGCCACTTCTTCGCTGATGTCGCGAAAGTGCAGCAGCACGCCGTTCAAGTCATCGTCGATATTGACGCGCCGGCACGTAATGCGCAGCCAGCGTTCAACACCATCGCGACGTACGATGCGATAGCGCTGCGCCGCAGTAGACCGCCGCTTCGTCGCGCCGCGCAATTGCGCTATCAGTCGTTCGCGATCAACGGGCATGCAGTAATCGAGCGCCGCCTTTTCGAGCAACGCATCAGGTGCGATTCCCAGCACGCGCCGCCCCGATTCGCTGAGATACGCAACCTTTCCGCGGGGCGTGATCACCGCCACGCCCTCGCCGAGATCCTGCATATATTCGCGCAGACGCATCTCATAGCTGCGCAGTTTCTGACGCATCGCCTCTTCCGCGCTGATGTCGCGGAACTGCACCATGACCACCGCACGCTCGCGCAACGGCACATAAGTGGCGATTGCTTCCGACAGCATGTCGACACCCGCTCGCGAGCGATAGCACCACTCGTATGCCTGCGGCCCGTTCGCAACCGAACGGTCCATCGCGTCGACGGCGATCTCGCGCCGGTACTTGAGGTCATCGCGTGTCATGTCATGCGCTTTCAGCGGCAGCAGTTCTTCCACCGAAAAACCGAGCGCGACACACGCTGCACGATTGGCCCAGACGATGGCTTTCGTCCGCGCATCGTGCAACAGCACGCATTGGGTCAGTGCATCGAGCAGGAGGCGGAAATCTTCTTCGGCAAGCGAATCCATGGAGCACATTTCCAATGCGGAGAGCGGCAATCGAACGACAGTTTTGGCGAGCTTCAACCATACCACCGGCGCCCTCAGCCGACCTCTAAAGATTTCTTTAGCGGACCCGGTGAATCACCGTATGCCGCACGGTCTCTTCCCAATTGTTCGCGATTTTTTGTGTTCCTAGACTGGCATCACCGTGTGCGGCCTGCACACCTTCCCCACTTTATCCTCAACTACTAAAAGGTTCGGAGACGCTCATGTCGCTCACCGCTGCCGTAAAGAAGGAAGACCTCGTCGATCAGACGGATGAACTCACACTAGACGACGTGATCGCGGAAATCGCTCAACGACGCGAAGAATTCGAACGGCTCTCACACGTACCACGCGATGTAATCGACAAGCTGAAACGTGTGGGCATTTATCGTGCGGCCACACCGAAGCGCTTTGGCGGTGACGCGCGCGCGCCTGACGAATTCCTGCAGATGATCGAGCGCATTGCAGCGGCCGACGGTTCGGCCGCGTGGGTTGCCAGCTTCGGCTCGGCGAACGTGTATCTCGCCGCGCTGCCGCTCGCCACGCAAGCCGCAATCTACGCGAACGGGCCGGACCAGGTGTTCGCGGGCGGTCTCTTTCCGGTTCAGAACGCGACACCTGCCGCGGGCGGGTATCGCGTGAACGGGTTGTGGAAGTTTGCGAGCGGTTGCAAGGGCGCGGACTGGCTCGGCGTAGGGATCAGCACGGGCAACGCAGGCAGCGCACCTGGCAAGCCGCAAACGGCTGTGTTCCGTGCGGAACAGGTGGAGATCGTCGAGAACTGGAACGTGGTCGGCATGCAGGGCACCGGCAGCCACGATTTACGCGTAACCGACCAGTTCGTCGCACAAGACTGGACCTTCGTGCGTGGTGGCGCACCGACCGTCGACGAGCCGCTCTATCGCTATCCGACCATCGCCTACGCGGCGCAAGTGCTGGCGGTCGTGAACCTGGGTCTCGCACGGGCCGCACTCGATGTCGCGAACAACATGGCGGGCGGCCGCAAGACTACGACCGGTGCGCCACAACTCGCAGACCGCGCTTACTACCGGATCGAGCTTGCAAAAGCCGAAGCGCAACTGCGCTCGGCGCGCGCGTTCTTCTACGAATCGACGGATAGCGTGTGGCAATCGATTCTTGCAGGCAACGAAGTGACGCCTGACCAGGTCAGTCTGTTGCGTTTGTCGGCTACTCAGATTGCGCGCGAAGGCGCTGACGTGGTGAACCGCGCGTACCGGCTCGGCGGCACGATGGCGATCTATCGCACGCATCCGCTGCAAAGGTTGATGCGCGACTCGATGGTCGTCACGCAACACGCGTTTCTCGGCGAAGGCAACTATGACGGCGCGGGTGCGGTGTTCGTCGGCGTGCCGCCGATTCCGGGCTATCTCTGACACGCTTTATTCGACATTCAACATAAGGAAACCTCACCATGACCGACACTCGAAACCTGCCCTTGCGTGTACTTTTCTGCTGCGGCGTCACGCAGAATTTCTTCGACTTGCCGCGCGAGCAAATAGGTGAGGTGTGGCAGGCCTACGGCAAGATGCTGAGCGCCGTCGAGTCGATGGAAAACGTGCGCGTCCTCGGCATCATGGACGACGACCGGCTGGTGGTCGGCCAGGCCGACAGCGCGCCGTGGACGTTCTACATCATGGCCGATGTCGCCGATTTCGACACGGCTGTCGCCGTCTGCAATCTGTATCGAACCACGCAAGTGGGCGAGTACAACCTGTGGCGCTACGGCAAGATCGAGGCGCGTGTCGGCCGCGCGCTGGCTGTTCCGCCTGCTGTTGCCGCAGCAACTTCGGCAACGAACAACGGCTGACGTTCATGACCGAATCGACATTCGACACGACGGCATTGCGCGCGTTGCAGGCGCGATTGATCGCACTTGAAGCGCAGAACTCGGTGCGCAAAGCCATCGCGCGTTACATGGCGTTGTGCGACGTTCCCACGCAGGCACAAGACGGCGAATCGCTCGCCGCGCTCTTTTCAGAAGACGCCGTGTGGGAAGGTATCGGCTCGCCATACGCAAACAAGTTCGGATGTCTGCACGGACGCGCGCAGATCGCCGCGATGCTGCAACGATATCTGCCGCCCACGCCGCATTTTTCGACCAACGTGCATTTCCTGACCTCGGAACATATCGAAGTGGCTGACGATGCCGATAAAGCCAGGGGACGCTGGATCATGTTGCAGGCATCCGGCTATATCGATGGGCAAGCGGAGTTGATCGCGGCGCGCCTTGAAGTGGACTTCGTGCCCTCGCGTCACGATCGAGGACTGACGTGGCTGATTCAACACTTTCGCACTGAACGTCTTTTCGATGCACCGTGGCAAGTCAATCCGCGTAACGGAGTTCCCGTATGAGCGCATTTCTCAAACAGTTCCACCTCGCAACGTCTGGCGACGCGAATGCGCCCTCAGTCGCGATCAAGGACAGCATCGACATTGCCGGCTATCCGACGACCGCCGCGAGTCGTGCATTGGCCGATGCACCACCTGCTTCCACGCATTCCGAAGTCGTGCAGCGTCTGCTCGATGCAGGATGGCGAGTCACGGGCAAAACGAACATGCACGAGTTGGCATTCGGCATGACCGGCATTAACGATCTGCATGGAACGCCACCGAATCCACAGGACCCGGCGCGCATTCCGGGCGGTTCGTCGAGTGGCTCTGCTTCCGCAGTGGGACAACACCTCGTGGATGCCGCTCTCGGCACCGACACCGGCGGCTCGATTCGCGGACCCGCTGCGTGTTGTGGCGTGATCGGACTCAAACCAACGTTCGGCCGTGTTTCGCGCAACGGTATCGCGCCCCGCGTAACGACGCTCGATTGCGTCGGACCGTTTGCGCGTGACATGGACACGATCATTCGCCTGATGTCGGCGATCGACCCATCATTCAATGCGGGCGATGCGCGTCGCGATGCCACCGGTGTACGTGTAGGCATCGTCACCGTGGAGGCAGACACCGACATAACGCAAGCGATTGAAGCCGCCCTACAACGCGCGGAATTAGCTTCGCACCGTGTCGAATTCGAACTCATGAGCGCCGCATTTTCGGCTGGACTCGCCGTTATCAACGCGGAAACCTGGCAGGCATTCGGCCATTTAGTGGAAACCGGCAAGCTCGGACCCGATATCGAATCCCGATTGCGCGCCGCTGCCAACACGACGCCCGCTGACCTGGAAGCAGCCGAAAGCGTGCGACGTAGCTTTACCGATGAAGTCAATCGCGCGCTGGAAGACGCCGACATCCTCGTGCTCCCGACCATGCCCACGCTGCCCATTACCGTCGAAGCTGCACGCGCGGGAACATCGGTCATCGGCATGTCGTCGTTGATTCGTCCTTTCAACCTCAGCGGACATCCCGCGCTCACGCTTCCTGTCCCTCTGAAAAACTCGCCGTTAAAAGCGGGTTTGCAGATCGTCGGACGCAAAGGGGCGGACGAAATGGTATGTGCCGTTGCGGCGCATATCGAGGCGATTCTCACTCGCTAAAAACAGCGAATCCGCCATGACACAAGTGTTCCGCTGCTTAATGCGTACTCAAAGGAAAGTTTCGACATGTCGAACAGAACAGTAATCGTCACCGGTGCTGCGCGTGGACTGGGTGCAGTGGTCGCGCGCCGCTTCCACGCAGCGGGCTACAACGTCGCATTGGCCGATATCGCGGTCGAACCGACGCAAGCGCTCGCGCGAGAGTTAAGTGAAGACGGATCGAGCGCGTGCGCGCTCAGACTTGACGTTTCATCGAAAGCCGATTTCGAGGCCGCACGCGATGCGCTGATCGAACGCTGGGGTTCGATCGATGCGCTCGTCAATAACGCGGGCGCATCGAAAGTCGTGCCTGTGATGGAGATCACAGCAGAGCAGTTCGATCAGGTGATCGACATCAATCTGCGTAGCGTGTTGTTCGGTTGCCAGGTATTCGGCCAGTACTTCGCGGATCGTGGCGCGGGACGCATTGTGAATATCGCTTCGCTAGCGGGTCAAAACGGCGGATCAGCGACCGGCGCGCATTATGCGGCAGCGAAGGGCGGCGCAATCACGTTGACCAAAGTTTTCGCGCGCGACCTCGCCGCGCATGGCGTGACCGTTAACGCGATCTCGCCGGGTCCACTGGATTTGCCCATCGTCCACGAAAGCGTTCCCGCTGACAAACTCGCCACAGTGATCGCGGGCATTCCAGTAGGAAGGCTCGGCTCCGCTGCATATGTTGCGGATGTCGCCGTATTGCTTGCATCGGCAGAGGCCTATTTCGCCAACGGCGCGTGTTGGGACGTGAACGGCGGCCTCTACATGCGCTAGTCGCGTTGCTCGCCCGGCGGACTCCACACTTCGAGCACGTCGCGCACGAGCGTTGCTATCGACACCGCACCCAGCTTTTCCTTGATGCTCGAACGATGCACGTCCACCGTTTTCACGCTGATCGACATATCCGACGCGATGCGCTTGCTGGGTTTGCCTTCTATCAGCCCGCGCAGCACTTCTTTCTCGCGGGTGGTGAGCGAGTTCACGCGCTCGCGCAATTCGCGCAGACGCACGTCTTTCGCGTGACGCTGCGTGGCGAGTTTTATCGCACGTTGCACGCGCTCGAGCATTTGCTGCGAGTTGTACGGCTTCTCGACGAAATCGATTGCGCCTTGCTGAAGCGCACGCACCGACATTGGAATATCGCCATGCCCGCTAACGAAAATGATCGGCAACGTCGCGCCGCGACGGTTCAATTCTTCCTGCACGTCGAAGCCGCTCGTTTCCGGCATGCGGACGTCCAGCACGAGACAGGCCGGCACTTTTGCATCGAACGCGACAAAGAAATCCGCCGCGCTGACAAATCCCTGCGAACGGATGCCGACCGATTCGAGCAGCCACGCAAGCGACGTACGCATACCGTTGTCGTCGTCGACGATATAAACCAGCGGAGACACTTCGTTCATGGACATTCAGTCTCGTTGCGAACTGCGGGGGGTTGGCGGATCTATATGCGCAGCGAAAACAACTCCATGCCCGCACAGCCAGTTCTTGTCATGGATCAATGATAACCGGCCAATTCCCGCTCGCAAATACGCACTCTCACTACCTCGCCAATTCGCGCGACATCACTTCAGGCGCTAGCGATAACCGTGTTCGTGCATTGCCTTCCGTTCAATCCGACACCATCCGATAACCCTTCTACAACTAATAGGGGACGTCCACATGTCCAATGCTCAAAGAGTGGCCAGTACCGAAGTCGATCCCGTTCGCCAGCAATTCCGCCAGGCCATGGCGCACCTCGGCGCAGCGGTCAACGTCATTACCACGGCGGGTCCACACGGCCGCTGCGGAATCACCGCGAGTGCCGTTTGCTCCGTCACGGATGCGCCGCCCACGCTGCTCGTTTGCCTGAACCGGTCCAGTGCGATGCATGCCGTTTTTAACGGCAACAGGAACGTGTGTATCAACGTCATTCCGGCCAGTCTCGAAGGCGTTGCACGTCACTTTGCGGGCATGACCGGTTTGTCGATGGAAGAGCGCTTCAAGTTGCCGGTGTGGGACGAAGGTATAGATGGCGTGCCAGTACTACGCGGAGCACTCGCGAGCCTGCAAGGGACGATTGTCGAAGCGAAGGAGGTTGGATCGCATTCGGTCATGTTCGTGGAGACGACCGAGATTCGCGTACGCAACGACGGCGATAGTCTGATCTATTTCGACAGGTATTTTCATCGCGTTCCTCGGGCGTGGAAAGCGCAGTGAGTCGGTTTCGATGATCCACTGTATCTCGCCGAGCCGTTGTGATGCGACTACATCGACGCACGGCGATTGACGAAAATCGCACTAGTCGAAGCCACGCTCATTTCCGTGGCTTCGATTTGACTTCATATTTCTTCCAGTACTGGAACTCGTCTTCGTGCACGTCGAAATCGAGTTCAGAGATACGCTGCTGGAGTCGCTCCTGCACATCGGCCACGGCTTTGTTGTAAATGGTAGGTCCAATTTCTTCGAGGAAGAAACCAAGGAGCGCGCCCGCACCGATATTGCCTATCGGCTCCTCCATATTTTTTTCGAAATAACGCTGAATGGAGGCGATCGCGTCGGCTCGTAGTTCTTTAGTCAGTTCAATGGTCATGGTGGCTGTGGGTGGCAACGATCTGTTCAGCGGGGGCCCAGTCAAGCGCGAGGTCGCCGCACCGAATTCCAGAACACTGGCTGAAGTCCGGGCGGTACGCAGATTATGAGAGGGGGTTCTCGCTCACCTGCATTGCGCGTCGTACCAGAGATCGACCTGTTGCTGCGCCGCCTGCAAATCATCCGGGTAATGTGGATCGAACCGTAGCCCCGGGTCGTAGCCCGCTTTTCTCAGGGCCGCCAGTTCGCTGCGGCTTCGCTCGGGTGTCACAGGCGCGTTGTGTCTAAGCGCGCCCAGATCGGCGCATTGCGCGGCGCTCAACACCGGCTGGTTCTGTGACACGCCGCCGGTCGAGCAGCCCGCGAGCGAGAGCATCAACACAGAAAGCGCGGGCCAGATTCTGGACGTGTTCTTCATGGCTCAATTCACTCCAATTCCAATTCAACGATGTAATTCGATCGACATCGACTATTGTCCTTCGAATCGGGCCTACTGTCTTTCTGCAGTCGATTAATTTGCCGCACTGCGCCATTCGCTGGGCTAACGCGAATGCGTGTACCGTTCGGTTTGTGCGACGACAGTAACGGAGGCCACGGTGAGGTTGATGGTCATTGTCATTTTCCTTTTAGGTCTGGCCCCGGTCGCCGCCTTCGCCACCGATGTCGGCTTTGAGGAGGTCAGGATATCGAACGGCGCGGAGCCGCCACTCATCGTGGGCATCTGGTATCCGACCGATTCGCCGGCGACTTCGAGCGCGTTGGGCGATGTCACCCAGACAGTGGCGCGCGGCGCTCCGCTGGCGGGTAATAGACTGCCACTCGTGGTGATGTCTCACGGCGGCGCAGGCTGGTACGGCAGCCACTACGACACGGCGCTGGCGTTGGCGCATGCGGGCTTCGTCGCGGCGGCGGTCAGTCACGCGGGAGACACTTTCGATGACCAGAGCCGCGTCCTGCAACTTTGGCGCCGTCCCGCCCAGCTTCACCGGCTGATCGACTACATGCTCGACGATTGGCATGGACACGCGCAACTGGATGCGACTCGCGTCGGCGCATTTGGCTTCTCCAACGGCGGATTCACCGTGCTGGTGGCTGCGGGCGCAATCCCGGACCTCTCGACAATCGGTCCGTTTTGCCAGACTCACGCGGATCAGGATCTGTGCGAAGCGCTACGGCATTTCGGCGTCGATGTGCATTCCATTGCGAACGTACCTACTGACGCCTGGGTCCACGATCCGCGTATTGGAGCGCTTGTCATCGCCGCGCCTTCGTTCGGGTTTGCGTTCGGTCGTACAGGGTTAAGTGGCGTTCACGCGCCGGTGCAACTCTGGAGTGCCGCCGATGATCGTCACCAGCCGCACCCCGACTACGATGAGCCGGTACGTGACCACTTGCCCCGCGCGCCCGACTTTCACATGGTTGCCAACGCCGGTCATTACGATTTCCTGCCGCCCTGCGATGCACGTCTTTCGCGACTTCGGCCGGAGATCTGCATTAGTCTTCCGGGTTTCGACCGGGCGGCGTTTCACGAGCAGTTCAACGTCAATGTGGTGGATTTTTTCAAACGAATGTTGCGATAGAAGCGTCTCGCCACACATGGACAACGAGAGCTAGTGATCCCGGCGCTCGATTTCTGACGACCGCAATGATCCGGCCAAAGACATTGAAAATATATTCGTCGGACACGTCGGGCTTCTCCTGTCACTTGAGTGCAATAACATCTGTCGAAGTGCATAGCGGTCGTTTGACGAGAAGGATAGTGCAATGGACAATCGGCAATCATGCATCCAGCCGTGACCAGACAGGAAATTGAAAAGCAATATGAAACGACTGTTCCTCGCCACTCTCACCGCTCTCTCCGTCATAAGCTGCGCCCACGCACAAAGCAGCGCGTCCAACTCGCTCGCGACGCGCTCCGGCACGCTGCAATTTACGCACGTCGATCGCGGTTTCGAAGCCACGCTCGATCAGCAATCTTTCGATCGCTTTACGTCAAACACGCTGACGCATTTCGACGATATCGACAGCAAGCATGACACGATCTCCCGCATGCTCGTGCAAACCGATTCCGGCCCGGTGCTCTACGACTTTCAGCGCCGCCCGCCCACCGTCCAACATGCCAACCAGCGCATGACAATCAAACGCGTCTTCTGGCAAGACGATGAAGTCGTGATGCAAGGTTCACAAGGCTGGTTCAGATTCAGGCATGGCGAGTTTTCCAAACTGCAATCTTCAAAGACGATCTATCACTGATTGCATTGCTTCCATCGCGTAAGAAAAAATGCAGCGTCGCAGAAATCAACTAAAAGAGCACCTATGAGACCGACTATTCGCCGCACGCGGAAGCTCCCTCTTTTGACGGGATTCATGATTTCAGCCGCGTTGATCGCGTCGGTCACCGGCACCGCGCTGGCTGCCGACGAAAACGCACCCATCGCAACCGATCTGCACGAAACGGTCGTCAAGGTGCCGATGACCGAGCACGGTTTATTCGGCGATCACGAACGCGACATCGTGGCGACCACCTACATGCCTGACGGTCCCGGCCCGTTTCCGCTGATCGTGTTGAGCCACGGCAGCCCGCCCGATCCGCTGAACCGGCCGAAGGTCGGCCGCTATCGCGAACTGCCGCAGATCCGCACGTTCGTCCAGCTTGGCTTCGCGGTCATCGTGCCGATCCGCCGGGGCTTCGGCGCGACCGGCGGCGCCTATGCCGAAGACGGTGGCTCATGCAAGCATCCCGACTATACGACCGCGGGCAAGCAGGCCGCGCAGGACGTGCTGGCGGCGCTCGCCTATGCCGACACCTTGCCTCAGGTCGATCGGGATCATGTCGTGCTGGTGGGACAGTCAGCGGGCGGATTCGCGTCGCTGGCGGCGGCGAGCTTTGCGCCGAAGGGGTTGGTGGCGGTGGTGAACTTCTCGGGCGGCCGCGGCGGGAATCCGTCGAAGCATCCGGGCATGCCTTGCGGCCCGGAAGAGATGGCCGGCACGATCGGGAAATTCGCGTCGACAACACACGTTCCCGTACTCTGGCACTACGTTCAAAACGATATGTTCTTCGAACCCGATGTCGTTGCGACATGGTTCGCCGCGTTTCAGGCGGCAGGCGGCCAGGGGCAATTGATCGTCGAACCGCCGTTCGGCAGGAACGGCCACGGAATGTTCGCGGTCGAGAATTCCATGCCTATCTGGTTACCGCACTTCGAGCAGTTTCTCGCACCGCTGGTGTCGATGAAAACGCTCAAGCCTTCGTGACGGGAGCCGCTTCCGTTCTATTGCGCTCGCGCCGCCACGTCTACGAAAACAGCGGCAGAGACTCGACCACGGCACGCCGCCCGCGTTGGGCCGAAGCCCTTCGCTTCGCCCGTGTTGGCGGCCTGTCTGTCAGGTCAGTGCCGAGTCGGCGGTTCAGGTCGAACAGCGCCTTGCACACTGGCTTTCGAGGCGACGAATCCGCGAGCGCCAACTCGAGCTGATCCAGCAATTCCACCAGACCACCAGCCGCCGCACTCACGTTCGCGAGCTTGCGCATCTGCATAAGACCCTCCCTGATTCCGTCGACGACACGAATGACCGCCGACATCACCACAAGTCTCCGGGACCCCGCTACGCATGCCAATTCGCATACGCTTCCAGGAGCCCGGCCGGATACATCTTTTCTTGCCAGGGAGAGTTTTAGCACATCAATATGAAACACCGCAGCCACATCAACCCTTAGAGAAAATCCGACGCGTGGCGGACTTCTCCGGGTGGTCGCCAGCGGGCTATCAGCGCGGTGCGGAACGGATCGACGACGGGCCGCCGGTCAACGCCATTCTCTTGCCGACCTCATGCAGATGTCCGCCATCCACGGCAAAGAAAGCGAGTTGCTTCTCGACGTTGAATTGCACGATCAGGTACTTGCTGTCAGCGGTAAACACGATTCCTTGCGACGCCTCACCGCCCTCCACTTCGGAAACCTTCACTGCCTGCCCGTCGCGAATCGCGAACAGGACCAGCTTGCCGTGCGTGCGCCGACCCGGATTGTCCGGCGTGAGATTCGAGCCGTCCATTGCCTGCACACCGATCCACTTACCGTCCGGCGAAATCGCGACACCTTCCGGCAGCGACGGAACCGTCATGTGCTGAACCGCGCGGAACGGTTCGTGCGATACGTCGATCAGCGTGATGGTATCGGCATCGCCCGCGAGCGTGCCCGCGTACGACGGCAATCCGGCGAGGCCCACGTCGCTGACTACGGCCCACTTGCCGTCGCTCGACACGTCGATGGTGTAAGGCGCTACGCCGCTCGACAAACGCAGACCACTGTCGCTCACCTGACCGTCGGCGACGTTGAGCACGGCGACACCCTGTTCGTCGCGCAAAGCGACCAGCGCGTGCCGCCCGTCATGCGTAAAACTCACACCTGCAAGACGTTTCTGTCCGATATGCAAACGTCCTGCAACGCTCACGCGATTACCGTCGATATGAAGCTCCACCACGCTACCGTCGACGCAGGCAACAAGCGCAAGCCGCCCCGCCCGGTCAATCGCAATTCCCTGAGGATGACTACCAATATCGATCCGGCTCACGACAGGCACCGGCACATTCAGATCGACGACCTGGACGAACGAATCCATCAGCAGCTTGTTGTTCGCGTGGTCGTAGCGCGTCGGCGCGCCGATCAGTGCGAGGCCGCCGTCCGGCGTAATTGCCACGGCTTGCGGCGGTCCCTGAATGCCGTTCTCGACCTCGACTTGCGCCTTCACCAGCGGCGGGAAATGACTCGCATCGAGAACAGTCAGCGTGTCCGGCTTCGGATTGTCGGGATACGTATCGCGCCCTTCGACACGCTGATACTTTCCGTCATTGCCCGATACGATCCAGTCCGCGCCATACGACGTGCACGCGGTGGCGGCGGTAGCCAGCGCAGCCAGTGCTTGCGCACAGAGGCTAAGCCTCAAAGAAACAAATGGCATTTCAGTGTCTCCCTAACGGTTCTCGATGAAATTATTTTGCGGCCGCCGACACCGCTGCCGCGCCCGCCTCGGCGATAACAGAATCCTGAACACCCGCTCCGCCGCTCGCGCCCACTGCTCCCACGAGCTTGCCTTCGACGACAATCGGCATCCCGCCCTCGCCCGCGAGAATGCCCGGAATGCTGAGCAAAGCCGTCGCGCCATTGCTCACCGTGTCCTGCATCACCTTGGTCGCGCGACGAAATTGCGCGGACGCACGCGCTTTGGCTTCGGCAATCGCCAGCGCGGACAATTGCGTATCGTCCATCTTGTCACACGACAAAAGATTGCCCGAGCTATCGACCACCGCAACCGCGTATTGCCAATGACGTCGACGAGCTTCAGCTTCGGCGGCATCGATAATCTTGCGGGCCTGCGCCAGCGTCAGCGGAGGACCGTACGGAATGTCGTACGGCAATTTGTCAGGCACCGAAGCCGTGGCGATAAGCGGAGGCTGCGCTTGCGCAACACCGACCACGCTGAATGCGACAGCCGTCAGCAGAAACGAAACAGCGAGCTTGCTCATCAATGTGTTTTCCTTTCACAAGCGATGCGCACATCAGCGCATCCGCTCAAAACGGTTAGCCCGCGTTCTGTCCGGCAATGGAATTCGCACGCTGCGCACGTCGTTTCCAGACCGCGAACACCGCAAACAGCAACGCAAGTACACCGACGCCAGCCGCCGGCAAGATATACGGCTGAATCCACGCGAGCAGCGGCAATTGCCCACCTTGCCGCGCGACGGCGACATCGGCGGCAGTCACTGTCGTTGCCGGATTGCCGAAGCGCTGCAACACGTAGTTCGAAATTGTCGCGATCTGTTCGTCGGTCAGCGGCTGCACGTAGGAGTCGTCACCGAAATTCGGCATCAGCACATGCTTGTCGCCTACCTTGCGGTCCACGCCATGAAGAATCGTCGCAATCAGATTCGATGGATTTGCGCCGCCCGTCGCCGTGTTATGGAACAACGACGGATAGCTCAGATCGCCGCTGCCCGACCCATCCGCGCGATGGCAGCTTGCGCAATAGCCGCTAAAAAGCGCCGCGCCGGAAGTCGGCGGCACGATACTGTTTTCACTCGACATACCCCGCAGCGACGCTTCTTCGCTGTCGTGTCCGTCGTAGGCGAATGCGGGCTTGCTTTCCCCCGGCGTGCGAATCGGCGCAGTGCTGCGAAGATAGACGGCGATCGATTTCAGATCGTCGTTCGACAGAAACTGCAAGCTGTTCTGCACTGCTTCGGCCATGCCGCCGGCCGCCTGGTTCTTACCGTCCACGTGGCCGGTTTTCAGATACGCGACCAGTTCGTCATCGCTCCAGGCGCCGATTCCGCTGACCGGATCGGACGTGATATTCGGCGCATACCATGGCCCGAGTTGCGCGCCGCTGAAGCCGCGATCCAGATCCTCGGCCATCATGAAGTTGCGCGGCGTATGGCACGCGCTGCAATGCGCGAGCACGTTCGTCAGATACGCGCCGCGATTCCACTCGACGCTTTTATTCGGATCGACGGTGAAGCGCTGATTCTTCAGAAACAGCAGGTTCCACGCGATCATCGACTGGCGAATGCTGAACGGAAACGGCAGCGCGGTTTGCGGCGGCACGTCGTCGACGGGGTCGACGCCCTTCATGAAATACGTGTAAAGCGCGTGAACATCCTTATCCGTCATGCCGACATACGACGTGTACGGCATCGCCGGATAAAGATGTGCGCCGTCGGCGCGCACGCCTTCGCGCAACGCGCGAGCGAACTGCGCCTCGGTGTAGTTGCCGATGCCCGACTTCTTTGACGGCGTGATGTTGGTCGAGTAGATCGTGCCCATCGGCGACACGATGCCGTAGCCGCCCGCGAACGCCTTGCCCTTGTCCGCGACCGTGTGGCATGCCATGCAGTCGGACGCGATGGCCAACAGATGACCTTGATGGATCAACGCGGCTTCGGTGTCGGGTGCGGCAGCAGGTGTTACGGAGTTCGCGACGCTTTGAGCAAACGCGCTGCCGGAAATTCCAACGCTCAAAACGCCGCCGACACCCAGTGCAACGATTGCCGCCAACGTGGCACGGCTACGCTTCGCGGCCGCATCCATCATGCGGCGCGCGTTAAAGAATCGGTCGATCATCTCAGGCCCGCCGCAGAGTTTTTTCGATCGAATCGGCGGCCTTGATACCGAGCGCGGCCATCGACAACGTCGTATTCACCACCGACGCCGACACCATCGCGCCGCCACCCGGCAACCACAGATTCGCGTGATCGTGCGCGCGGCAATCGCCGTCGACAACCGAATCTTTCGCACTCGCGCCCATGATCGTGCCGCCCATGATGTGGTTATTCGCGTTCAGGCTCGTCGTGATCTTGAACTCGACCGCGCCGAACAACTGCCCGATATGTTCGAGTTGCGCATGCGCGGCAGTCGCGCCGTCGCGAACATAATCGCCGACGTCGTAATAGATATCGGGGCACGCGAGCCCATGCGGATCACGCCGCGTTTTGCTCAACGTAAGACGGTTCTTCGGATCAGGCAGCGGCTCGAGACTGATCGACAGATCGACGCCGAAAATTGCGCGCCGCCGGATTTCATCGTCGAGTTCCTTGCCGGCGAGTCCGAGCTTCAACGCCTGTTCCGTAGCAGGCGCGACTCGCGAGATATTGTTCAGAATCATCTTGTTCGACGAATACTTCGAGCGGAACGCGCCATCTCGCGGGCCGACGATGCAACTGCTTTGCGCCGGTCCGCGACCCAGCCACAACGGTTCGTTTGCAAGGAATGTGCAGTGAAAACCGGAGTGATCCATCATGTTCCGGCCAACCTGGTCGGAACTGTTCGCGATACCGTTCGGATTACGTGCGTTTGCCGCGAGCAGCAGCAAACGTGGTGTCTCGATACCGTTGCACGCGAGCACGAATGTGCGCCCTTTCGCCGTGTGCGACTGGTGATTCGCGTCGTAGAAATGAACGGCGGTGATGTTGTTCTGGTCGTCGGTATCGATCTTGTAAACCACCGACTCTGCCAGCACTTTCGCGCCCTTCTTCTCGGCGCTCTGAATCGTGTGAATGCCGTTGTACATCGCGCCGATCGGGCAGATCGGCTGGCAATTGTTATTGCCGCAGCACGTCGGACGACCGTTCCACGGACGCGTGCTGCGGCCCTGCGGAATCGGAATCGATCGATAGCCATGCGCATTGACGACTTCGGCGAAACGCATGTCGCCGTAAGCCCACGGCACCATGTCCATCGGATACGGACGGCTGCGCTCGGACGGCGATTGCCGCGCGGGATCGTTCGGACCGGCGACGCCGAGCGCGTCTTCCGCGCGGCAATAGTAGGGTTCGAGATCGTCGTATGAGATCGGCCAGTCGCGGCCCACGCCATACGTCGATCGCATCTTGAAGTCCACTGGCAGATGCCGCCAGCACGACGCCGCCCAGTGCCAGGTCGTGCCGCCGACCGTGCGCAGATAGCCCTGCTTGAAACTGCCCGCGCTCGGACCGCTCAGCGCAACGTAGTCGTTCGGCGGGAAGTACAGCGGCGCAGGCGCAGCCTTCGCTTGCGGATACAAGCCCTGAAAATCCGAGCCGACGCGATTCGGGAACGGCATGTTGCGCCAGTTTTCGACGGCAGTGGCGCGGTCGATCCGCAAGCCCGCTTCGAGAATCACCACCGAATGGCCAAGTCCTGCCAGTTGATCGGCGATCAATGCGCCGACCACGCCGGAGCCGACGATAACGACGTCCGCGACGACATCGCCGCTAGATGAAATTGTGGGCGATGCCATGTTCAAGCCTGTTTGTTCGTGATGGGCGCGGGCGCGGCGAGACGCGCTCTAGCGGCTTCGGCGGGGGTCGACACGCCGGCGGCGGGCGGCGGCCGTTGCCACCAGAGCGGACCGTCCGCGCAATAGGTCGGCGGGCTCAGACCATCGGCGACGGTTGCGTACATCAGCGAGTCGGCGTAAGCGACCAGCTTCGAATGATGATCGCGCGTGACAGTGCCGGTGTACCAGCCCGCGACGATGGCCAGCGCGACATCGTGCAAGCCAGCCGCGTTGGCCGCCGCGAGCAACTGCTGCGGGGTCTGCCCTGCGCGCATCTGATGCGCGAGCGCTGCTGCACGAGTGGCAAAGCTGTTGTCACTGGCGCTGAGCGTCGCGAAGAGCCGTGTGCCGAAAGTCGTATTCATCGACGCATGGCCGGTCAGCGCTTTCGACAGTTGCAGGAAGCCCGGCGCGTCCAGTGACGGTGCGGTCGAGGCAAGCGGCGCTGCTGGCGACGAACTCTGCGCAAGCGCGGCCACCGGCGATAAAAACGCAAGTTGAGTCGCTACCGCGAGGGTCTTCAACGCATGACGCCGCAACAGATTCGGCGTGCCCGGATCACCGTCCGGACTGATTTTTTCTTTGAGCATTCGAGGCTTGCTGGAACGGTCTACGGGCGTGCCGCCACGCTCGACGATGAGTGAGTCATTCGTCGAGAAAACGGGCAAATCACGGTCGTATTCGATGACGCCTTTGGCGAAATTTGGCCGAATATTATCTTGGAACCGGTTCCATGTAAAAATAAATTACGGAAAGGTTGGTTGCAAAATTCGCAACAATCGATCGGAACGGCTTTCGGCATATCCGCGCAGCCTGTGAGGCCCATAAATCGGCCGCCGCCGTTGGTTGTCGAAAATATGCAACACCTAAAACACGCTGCCACGGCGGGTTCTATCCATTCGTCCAGGCCCTGTGACCGCCGCCAGAACAAGGCTGCGGCGCGGCAAAACACCCTCGCCGGTCCCATTTCGCCAGATTTCGCAACGACATTTTGCGAAATAATCGCGTGCTTATGGAACCGGTTCCAAATATTATCCGTCCCGCGGCAAAATGTCGTCGTGGACGCAATTGCGCGTCCCACACATGGTGAATCGAGAACATGCCTGAATTCCCCCTTACCTCCCGCCGAGGCTTCCTGCGCTCGGCTATCGCGCTCGTTCCGGCCGGCACGCTCGCGGGTTGCGACGCACAGCACAACGCGTCGAATCCTGCGGCGTCCGCGTCGAATCCGAATGGGCAGGACAACGCCAGCACGCCTCGCGCCGACTACAAGCCGCGCTTCTTCGACGCGAAGGAATGGTCGTTCGTCAACGCGGCCGTCGATCGTCTGATTCCCGCCGACAGCGAAGGCCCCGGCGCGATTGAAGCGGGCGTGCCCGAATTCATCGACCGTCAGATGGACACGCCGTACGCGCATGGCGCGCTCTGGTACATGCAGGGCCCGTTCAGGCAAGGCGCGCCCGAACTCGGCTACCAGTTGAAGCTGGTGCCGCGCGACCTGTACCGGCTCGGCATTGCGTCGGTCAATGCGTACTGCACGAAGACCTACGCGAAGCCGTTCGACGCGCTCGATGCCGCCACCCGCGACACCGTGCTCGGCGCGCTCGAAAAAGGCAGCATCGATCTCGCCGAAGTGCCCGCCAACGTGTTCTTCGCGCAACTGCTGCAGAACACCCGCGAAGGCTATTTCTGCGATCCGATTCACGGCGGCAATCGCGACATGGGCGGTTGGAAAATGATCGGCTTCCCCGGCGCGCGCGCGGATTTCATGGACTTCGTCAACCAGAACGGCGAGGCCTATCCGTATGGTCCCGTGTCGATTGAAGGAAAACGCACCTGATGACTACCAACAGCAAACCGCATGTCGACGCGGTCATCGTCGGCTTCGGCTGGACCGGCGCGATTCTCGCGAAAGAACTCACCGAAGCGGGCCTGAAAGTCGTTGCGCTCGAACGCGGCGAGTATCGCGATACGTATCCGGACGGCGCGTACCCGAATACGATCGACGAACTCACGTACAACGTCCGCAAGAAACTGTTCCTCGATCTGTCGAAGACCACGGTGTCGATCCGTCACAACGTGATGGAAACCGCGCTGCCCTATCGTCAACTCGCGGCTTTTCTACCGGGTGAAGGTGTGGGCGGCGCAGGGCTGCACTGGTCGGGCGTGCATTTCCGCATTACGCCGGAGGAGTTGCGTCTGCGCAGCCACTACGAAGAACGCTATGGCAAGAAGTTCATTCCCGAAGGGATGACGATTCAGGACTACGGCGTCAGCTACGACGAACTCGAACCGCATTTCGACTTCGCGGAAAAAGTGTTCGGCACCTCGGGCCAGGCGTATAAGGTCAACGGCAAGATCGTCGGCGACGGCAATGTTTTCGAAGCGCCGCGCAGCGATAACTTTCCGCTGCCCGCGCAATTGAACACCTATTCCGCCGAGCGTTTCGGCAAAGCCGCGAAAGAACTCGGGCTGCATCCGTATCGTTTGCCTTCGGCGAATACGTCGGGTCCGTACACGAATCCGTATGGCGCGCAAATGGGGCCGTGCAACTTCTGCGGCTTCTGCAGCGGTTACGCGTGCTACATGTATTCGAAGGCATCGCCGAACGTCAACATCCTGCCCGCGCTGAAGCAGTCGCCGCATTTCGAATTGCGCTCGCGTTGCCACGTGCTGCGCGTCGAACTCGACGATTCGAAAAAGCTCGCGAAAGGCGTGACCTACGTCGATCCGTCGGGTCAGGAAGTTTTCCAGCCCGCCGATCTCGTCATCGTCGCGGCCTTCCAGTATCACAACGTTCATCTGTTGCTGCTGTCGGGCATCGGCAAGCCGTACGATCCGATCTCCGGTGAAGGCGTGGTCGGCCGCAATTTCGCGTATCAGAACCTGTCGACCATTACCGCGTTCTTCGACAAGGACACGTACACCAATCCGTTCATCGGTGCGGGCGGCAACGGCGTGGCGGTCGACGATTTCAACGCGGACAACTTCGATCACGGTCCACTCGGCTTTGTCGGCGGCTCGCCGTTGTGGGTGAATCAGGCGGGCACCAAGCCGATCAGCGGCATTGCGACGCCGGCCGGCACGCCGAACTGGGGCAGCACGTGGAAGAAGTCGGTGAAGGATCACTACGCGCACACCGTCTCGATGGACGCGCACGGTTCGAACATGTCATACCGTGATGTGTTCCTCGACCTCGACCCGACTTACCGCGATTCGTACGGCCAGCCGTTGTTGCGAATGACGTTCGACTGGAAAGACAACGACATCGCGATGGCACGCTACGTCACGGGCCAGATGCACAAGATCGCCGAGCAAATGGGCCCGAAAGCGATCAACGTGTATACGCGCGAATACGGCGCGCATTTCGATTCGCGTCGCTACCAGACCACTCACCTCGTGGGTGGCGCGGTGATGGGCACCGATCCGAAGACGAGCGTGCTGAATCGCTATCTGCAAAGCTGGGACGTGCATAACGTGTTCGTGATGGGTGCGTCGGCGTTTCCGCAGGGCATTGGCTACAACCCGACGGGTCTCGTCGCCGCGCTCGCCTACTGGTCCGCGCGTGCAATCCGCACGCAGTATCTGAAGAACCCTGGTCCGCTGGTGAGCGTATGAGCATGCGTATGACGATGAATATTTCGAAGCGCGTGCGCAGCGCGGCGTGGGCATTGGGTGCTTGCGCAGCGTTGTTCGGGCCGCTGACGGCCGACGCCGCACAAAGCTCGCCGGACAACACAGGCGACGCCGCGCTCATCGCGCACGGCGAATATCTCGCACGTGCGGGCGATTGCATCGCATGTCACTCCGCGCCATCGGGCAAACCGTTCGCGGGCGGGCTGAAATTCGACACGCCGATCGGCGCGATCTACTCGACCAATATCACGCCGGATCGCAGCACCGGTATCGGTTCGTGGACCTTCGCGCAATTCGATCGCGCGGTGCGCGAGGGCGTGCGTCCGAACGGCGACACGCTATATCCGGCGATGCCGTACCCATCGTATGCGCGTCTTAGCGACGACGACATGCACGCGCTGTACGCGTATTTCACGCACGGCGTCGCGCCGGTCGCGCAAAACAATCGTCCTGTCGATATCGTGTGGCCTTTGTCGATGCGGTGGCCGCTCGGCATCTGGCGTCATCTGTTCGCGCCGAATCCGCAGGCATTCGATGCTGCTCACTACAGCGACCCGGTTCTCGCACGCGGCGCGTATCTGGTTCAGGGACTCGGCCACTGCGGCGCATGCCACACGCCGCGTAGCGTGACGATGCAGGAACTCGCGCTCGACGATCTCGACGGACCGAGCTATCTGTCCGGCGGCGCACCGATCGACGGCTGGGTGCCATCGAGCTTGCGCGGCAATCCGCGCACCGGCGTCGGTGCATGGAGCGAAGCCGATCTCGTGCAATTTCTGAAGACTGGCCGCACCGCGCACGCCGCCGCGTTCGGCGGAATGACGGATGTCGTGCAGCACAGCGCGCAATACATGAGCGACGCCGACGTAACCGCCATGGCTCGCTACATCAAGACGCTTCCATCCAGCGATCCCGCCGAAAAGCCTTACGTCTACGACGACACCGCCGCTCATGCGCTGCGAACCGGTGACGCCAGCGCGCCAGGCGCAGCGGTCTATCGCGACAACTGCACGTCCTGCCACCGCAGCGACGGACGAGGCTACACCGGCGTGTTCCCGGCGCTCGGCGGCAATCCCGTATTGCAGGGCAAGGACGCGACATCGGTGATTCACGTGCTGCTGTCGGGCAGCGCGCTGCAGGGCACGAAAACCGCGCCGTCGACGTTCACGATGCCGGCCTTCGGCTGGCGTCTGAGCGACGCGGAAGTCGCCGACGTGACCAACTTCGTGCGCACGAGCTGGGGCAATACCGGCTCGACAGTGACTGCGTCCGACGTTGCGAAGGTCCGCAAGACAGTGCCCGTCGCCGCGCCCGAGCTGCCGCCAGGCGCGATCCGCAGCCATTGATTCACAACCCGCGCGCGGGCTGATGTAGCACTCGTTGCAGTGCGCGTCAGCCCACCTTCACCGCGCCGCCCATTCCCGCTTGACGTCGACCGGCCTCACTGCCCGAGGCGGGCCGGCGTTCGCGCGAAACAAACAGAGATCGCCGCTCAGGCGACCCGAGATCCACGCCTTATCTAACACATGACAACGATGAAAAAACATTGGTTTGCCACGCCCCTCCTGCTGTCCTTCGCGGGCATCGCATCTGCGCAGAGTTCGGTGACGCTCTACGGCATCGTCGACGCGGGCATCAGCTATCGCAGCAACGAACGTGTCGGTTCGACAGGCGCGTACAGCGGCCATTCGAATGTCGCCGCTACGAGCGGGAATCTGTCCGGCAGCCGCTGGGGCATCAAGGGCAACGAGCAGCTCGGTGGCGGCTGGACCGCGCTGTTCCAGCTCGAAGACGGCTTCGACATCACGAATGGCAAGAGCGGGCAGAACGGCGGCCTTTTCGGCCGCCAGGCTTATGTGGGGATCGGCAGCAGGCAATACGGCACGATCACGATGGGACGGCAATACACGTCGCTCAACGACTTCGTGGGCCCGGTCGCGGCAGTGTCGCTGGTCGGAGGCTACGGCGCGCATCCGGGCGATATCGATGACCTCGACCAGACCGCGCGCGTCAACAATTCGCTCAAGTACACGAGCTCGGCTTACGCAGGATTCACGTTCGGCGCGATGTACGGTTTCGGCGGCCAGCCGGGCAGCCTGAAACAGCAGAATACGTGGAGCGTCGGCGCGTCGTATGCGAACGGGCCGGTGCACGTCGGTGTCGGTTATGAACGTTCGGACAACAGCAAGAGCGGCGCCAGCGACACGACAACCGGCAAATGGAGCGGCACCGACGACGGTTTGTTCAACTCGTCGATCAACGAAGGTTATGCAAGCGCTCAGTCGCAGCAGATCGTCGCGGCAGGCGCCACTTATGACTTCGGGCCGGCGCTTGTCGGTGTGAATTACAGCAATGTGCAATATCGTTCAGGCGCGGATTCGCTGTTCAACGGCCGCGCCACGCTCAATATTGCAGGCGTGTTCGCGCAGTGGAATCTGCGGCCCGAGGTTCAACTGTTCGCGGGTTACAGCTACACGCGAGGCGGCGAAGTGGATGGCGTCGACGATCGCGCGCAATATCACACCGTCTCGCTCGGTGCGCAATACAACCTGTCGACGCGTTCGACGGTGTATCTGATGGGCGGCTATCAGCACGCTTCAGGCACGACGCTCGACGCGTTGGGCAACCCGGTCGCCGCGACTGCGTCGGTGACGGATAAGGGCAACGGTCACTCGTCGGCGGCTCAATCGCAGGCGATTGTCAGCATCGGCGTGCGGCACCGGTTCTGACGCGTCGTCACAGATCGCACTGCTAGATCACCAGTTCGTGGCTCACCGGCGGCTTCTGCGCGAGCAAGCCGGAGAGCTTCCGCAACGCCGCATCGAGTTGCTCGCGCCCCCGGCATCCGCCGAGTGAAATACGAATGGCATTCGGCGGATTGTGTCCGCGATAGAACGCGGACGAAGGCGCGACCACCAGTCCTTCACCACGCGCGGCGGCGCAAAGATCCACCGCTCTCCAATAGCTCGGCAACGTGAGCCACACGTGGATGCCGTGATTGACCGTCCCGCTGGTTGCGCCCGACAACATTCCGGTCGCCATTCGCTGACGCGCCCGCGATTCAGCCTGCACTCCCGCCAGCAGCAAAGCCGCCGAGCCGTCGTGAATCCATTGCGTGACCAGCGTCTTCGTCAATGGCGAGGTTAAAGAAAACGTCCTTAATGCAGAGAGAAACGCGTGCTCGCTTTCCATGTTCGGAAAGGCCACGAACGCGGTGCGCAACCCGGGCGACAAACATTTCGACAGCGTCGAAATATAAAAAACCTGCTCCGGGATCAGACGTGCAAAGGGCGGCGGCGCGTCGTTTGCGAGCAGCCAGTACGGATCGTCCTCGATGATCTTCACATTCATGCGAGCCGCTACTTTAGCGATTTCGAGCCGCCGCTTCTCCGGCATCGTATGCGTGGTCGGATTCTGAAGCGTCGGGTTCAGATAGACGACTCGTGCGTTGTATCGCTGACACGCGCTTTCCAGTGAATCCGGGCGCATGCCATGTTCGTCGGCGGCCACGGCTTCGATCCTTCGCCCCAATTGCTCTGCCGCCATCGGCATGCCGGGATAGCCGAGCGACTCCATCAGGATCACGTCGCCGGGTTGCGTCAGCGCGAGAATCAACGCGGCGAGCGCGGATTGCGCACCGGGACACGCCACCACGCGTTCGGGATCGACATGCCCGAGCATCGGCCGCAACCATTGCGCGCCCGCGTTGCGGTCGGCGCTGCTGCCGCCGCCCAGGTGATACGTCATCAGCAGGTCCGTATCGGTGCGCATCAGTACCTGCGACATACCCTGGCGCAACAGCACTTCCATGTCGACCTCCGCTGGCGGCGGCGGAATGTTCATGCTCAGGTCGATGCTTTGCGTCAACTCCACCCTGGGCGCGGCGACAAACGTTCCCAGCGTGCCGCGCGCCTCGATCAACTGACGACGGCGTGCCTCGGCAAAGCCGCGCGTCACCGTGGTCAGATCGATGTCGAGCAGTTCGGCGAGACGCCGTTGCGCGGGAAGCCGGTCGCCCGCGCGCATCGATCCGCTCGCTATCGCGCGTTCGAGAAATTTGACGATCTGAAGGTAGCGCGGGCCTTCGCCGTGGGTGAAACCGGAGGCCCAAAGCGCCTCCTTGTATGGATCATGCATGGATGTCATTCGGCGTCATTCTGTCGCAGTTGTATGGATATTGTCTCACACTACGATCCCGGCACGGGACGAAAATCCATACACCGCGCCACCTGTACGGACCTGTACGGACCTGTACGGACGGCGCGGAAGCACCATAAAACGAAGCACTTTTGCGTGATTCGGCCGGGTGTGCCGAAGCGCTGACCGGATGCATGTATGGATGGTGTCGCCGACAACCAGGACATGACATGCGGAATCCAAGATTGTTTAGAAGAAGGCCCGCCAGCGGGTTAAGTGCGTCGATCCGGTCCCGGCCAGGCAGCGGCTTCTGTTCCGCTGCGGCTCGGGCCGCCGCGCTCGGGGCATCCGGCCTGCTCGGCGGGTGCAGCATGGCGCTGTTCGACCCCAAGGGCGACATCGGTATGCAGGAAAAGCACCTGATCCTGCTTGCATTAGGTTTGATGCTGCTGGTGGTCGTGCCGGTCATCCTGTTGACCTTGTACTTCGCGTGGCGCTATCGCGAGTCGAATACAAGCGCGACGTATGCGCCGAAATGGGCGCATTCCACCGCGATCGAAGTGGTGGTGTGGGCCATTCCGTGCGTGATCGTGAGCATTCTGGCGCTGGTGATCTGGCGCACCACGCACAGCCTCGATCCATCCCAGCCCATCGAATCGCAGACCCAACCGGTCCGCGTCGAAGTCGTCGCGCTGAACTGGAAGTGGCTGTTCATCTACCCGGATTACGGCGTGGCCTCGGTCAATCAACTCGCCATTCCTGTCGACACGCCGATCTCATTCGACATCACCGCCGAATCGCTGATGAACTCGTTCTTCATCCCGCAACTCGGCAGCCAGATTTACGCGATGTCCGGCATGCGCACGCAATTGAACCTGATCGCCAATACGCCTGGCGTCTACGCGGGCCAGTCGTCGGCCTTCAGCGGCCCCGGCTTCTCGGACATGCACTTCGACACGGTGGCAACCAGCCGCGCAGATTTCGATGCATGGATCGCCCACGCAAAACAGTCGCCGCTGTCGCTCGACAAGGCGACTTACGATGCGCTGGAAAAGCCTAGCGAGAAGAATCCCGTGACGGTGTACGCGAACGTCGCGCCGCGTCTTTTCGATCATGTGGCGAGCCAGTACATGCACTCGTCGGCGAACGATCCGATCTGCAGCACCGCCAACACCGCGCCTTCCATTGAACATATCGGAGCCCGAATGCCTGCCCGACAGGCTGGGGAGTAGTCATCATGTTTGGAAAACTTAGCCTCGACGCTATTCCGTATCACGAGCCCATCATCATGGGCACACTGGCCGTGGTCGCCGTGCTGGGCGCCGCCCTGCTCGGCGCGGTCACGTACGCCGGCAAATGGACTTATTTGTGGCGCGAGTGGCTCACTTCGGTCGACCACAAACGCATCGGCGTGATGTACATCCTGCTCGCACTCGTGATGCTGCTGCGCGGTTTTGCCGACGCCATCATGATGCGCGCGCAGCAGGCGCTCGCCTACAACGACGCGGCCGGCTATCTGCCGCCTCATCACTACGATCAGATCTTCACGGCGCACGGCGTGATCATGATCTTCTTCGTCGCGACGCCGCTGATTCTCGGCCTGATGAACGTGGTCGTCCCGTTGCAGATCGGTGCGCGCGACGTGGCATTTCCGTTCGTCAACTCATTGAGTTTCTGGCTCGCCGCAGTCGGCGCAGTACTCGTGATGATGTCGATGTTCGTCGGCGATTTCGCGGCGACCGGCTGGGTTGCGTATCCACCGTTATCCGAACTCGGCTACAGCCCGACTGTCGGCATGGACTACTACATCTGGTCGTTACAGATATCGGGGCTCGGTACGACGCTGACCGGCATCAACTTCATCGTGACGATTCTGCGTATGCGCGCACCGGGCTTGAATCTGATGAAGATGCCGGTGTTCGTGTGGACCGCGCTCATCACCAACATTCTGATCGTCGCGGTGTTTCCGGTGTTGACGGGCACGCTCGCACTACTCGCCGCAGACCGCTATCTCGGCATGCACTTCTTCACCAACGAACTCGGCGGCAACGCGATGATGTACATCAACCTCATCTGGGTGTGGGGCCACCCCGAGGTGTACATCCTGATCCTGCCATGCTTCGGCGCGTTCTCCGAAATCATCTCGACGTTCTCCGGCAAGCCGCTGTTCGGCTACAAGTCGATGGTGTATGCAACGGCGTCGATCGGCATTCTGTCGTTCTTCGTGTGGCTTCATCACTTCTTCACGATGGGCTCGGGCGCGAACGTGAATGCGTTCTTCGGCATCATGACGTCGATCATTTCGATCCCGACCGGCGTGAAGCTGTTCAACTGGCTGTTCACGATGTTTCGCGGACGCATCCGCTATCACACTGCCACGCTGTGGACGATCGGCTTCATGATCACGTTTGCAGTCGGCGGCATGACGGGCGTGCTGCTGGCCGTGCCGGGCGCGGACTTCGTGCTGCACAACAGTCTCTTTCTGGTTGCGCACTTCCATAACGTGATTATTGGCGGCGTGGTGTTCGGCTGCCTCGCGGGCATCAGCTTCTGGTTTCCGAAGGTGTTCGGCTTCACGCTGAACGAGTTCTGGGGCAAGGTCTCTTTCTGGTGCTGGCTGGTCGGGTACTGGCTCGCGTTCACTCCGCTTTACATCCTCGGCTTCGAGGGGATGACGCGCCGCATGAATCACTACGCGGTGCCGGAATGGCATAAATGGCTGGTCATTGCGCTGATCGGCGCACTGTTCATCGCCGCGGGCATCGTCGCGATGATCGTTCAGTTCGCGGTCAGCATTCGCGATCGCGAAGCCAATCGCGACGTCACCGGCGACCCGTGGAACGGCCGCAGCCTGGAATGGTCGACCGCATCGCCCGCACCGTTCTATAACTTCGCACACGTGCCGGTTATCACGTCGCTCGAACAGCATTGGGACAACAAGGAAGCAGGCCGCGCCTATCTGGAACCGGGCGAATACGAAGACATCCATATGCCGCGCAATACGGGTTCGGGTGTGATCATCGGCGCGTTCAGCCTGCTGCTCTGCTTCGCGCTGATATGGCACATGTGGCTGTTCGCGGCGATCGGTCTCGCGGGGATGATCGGCACATTCATCGTCCGTACGTATGACCAGGATGTCGACTATTACGTGCCGCCGGAAGAAGTCGCGCGAATCGAAAGCGCGCGCTATGCGCAACTGGAAGAGGTGGTCTGATCATGACGACAGTAGCAACGAATCACGCCCACTCGCATCATGACGGGCACCACCATGCGCACGACGATGGGTCCAAAACCACGCTCGGGTTCTGGATCTACCTGATGAGCGACTGCCTCATTTTCGCCACGCTGTTCGCGACGTTCGGTGTATTGGCGAATGCAACCGCAGGCGGCCCGAGTGGCAAAGGGTTGTTCGAATTGCGCTATGTACTCGGCGAAACCCTGCTGCTTCTGGCGAGTAGTTTCACGTTTGGCCTCGCCATGCTCGCGTTGCAGATTCGCCGCAATGCTCAGGTAATCGGCTGGCTTGCGGTGACGTTCGCGCTTGGCGCGGGCTTTATCGCGATGGAACTGGTCGAGTTCGCGAAGCTGATCGGCGACGGCGCGGGGCCGCACGTCAGCGCATTTCTGTCGGCGTACTTCGTTCTGGTCGGCACACACGGCTTGCACGTCACATGCGGCCTGCTGTGGATCGCGGTTACGATGCATCAGGTCTACAAGTTCGGGCTGACGGGCGTGACGCGCCGCCGCCTCGCCTGCCTGAGTCTTTTCTGGCACTTCCTCGATCTCATCTGGATCTGCGTGTTCACCTTTGTCTATCTGCGAGAGTTTGTATGAACAAGACTTCTCAACACTCAGCTTTGCACGAGGTCGGTCACGAGTCGTCGCACGGTACGCTGAGAAGCTATGTGATTGGAATGGTGATGTCGCTGGCGGTGACACTGGCGTCGTTCGGCGTCGTCATGACCGACATCGTGCCACGCGGATTCGGCCTCGCGATCATCGTGGTGCTGTGTGTGGTTCAGCTAATCGTGCAACTGGTGTTCTTTCTGCATATCGGCGCGTCGCGCGATCAGCGGGCCAATACCGGCATTTTTATCTGCACGGGCTTTCTGATTGCCGTCATCGTCGGCTTGTCTTTGTGGGTGATGCATAACGCCAACGAAAACATGATGCCCACCCATATGACGATTGAACGGGCGATCTCCAAGGACTAGTTTCCTCGCTTCTCTATCCCGCTGACGGAAGGCAATGCAGTCCGACGCATCGCTTTCCGTTCACCCTCAGTGCCAATTGAATGCGTGGAGCAAGCCATGTTGCGAACTTCTCATTTGCCAGCGGACGCGTTTTCCAGAATCTGCCCGTCCCGCGATGTTCTCGCCAGACTCGGTCAAAAGTGGACGATCCTGGCAATGGTCGCTTTGCGCGACAGACCGCTGCGCTTTGGCGATATCCGACGCCGGATACAGGGCGTCTCCGACAAAATGCTCACGCAAACCTTGCGCGCAATGGAACGCGACGGCCTCGTTCAGCGTAGCGTGTTCGACGAACGGCTGACACGTGTCGAGTATGCGTTGAGTCCGCTGGCCCGCTCCGTGTTGCCGATTGTTGTCGAGTTGAAGAAGTGGGCGGAGCACTCGCTGGAACGTATCGAAACGAGCATGAATACGTTCGACCACAAAATCGATTCGTAGCAACGGCGCACTGAACCGGCCTGTGGTTTTCAATCACCAGCGCAATAAACGCGGCCCAAGCGTCGCGCCGACCACCGTCGGCACCAGCATGCCAAGCAGATACCACGCGCCCCAGAACGGAATGCCCATTTCCGGGCAATGCAGGCAGTAGGCAAGCGTCGCCGTCGATCCGGCGAGCAGGCCGCCCGCCGCGCCGGTTAGCGCGAGCCGCGTGGGCGCCAGTCCCTTGAGCGCCCAGAACACCGCGATAAAGCCGGGAATCGACAGCATCGCGATGGCGAACGGGCAAACCCGCCACGTCTTGCCAAGCACGATGACGAGCCGCTCGGAGTCAGGCGCGGCCATCAGCACATAAGCCGCCGCTAGCCATACCACGACGACCGGCGTCGCAACCAGCCAGCCGCTGCCGCCAGGCCGGCCACCGGGCCGCGCTAGCCGCGAGGTCATCCACAGCGCGCCGATCATCAGGCATAACGGCAACGCTACTTTGGCCCAGAAAATCGGCGTGACGGCCACCTCGGCGAGATCGCGGCGGATGCCGAGCGTCATCGCCATGATCAGCAGCGCGCCCGCCGCGCCGGTCAGCACGGCAATGCCAAAGCGTTTGGGGAGCGCCTGACGATCCACCGGCTCGACGCCGGAGGCTAACAGGGAAATGAAGTCGTCCGTTTTCATCGCGTTCCTCGAATCTTTGCCGCCAATGCCTTGAGCCCGCGATGCACGCCGACCTTCACCGCCGACTCCGACAACCCGGTCAGCTTCGCGGTCTCCGTCACGGACAGGCCTTCGAGTTTCATATGCATGATCGGCAGACGCTGCCGCTCGGGTAACTGCTCGAGCAATATGCCCAGATCGCGCCTGGCCTGCGCCGGCTCGAGATCGGGCGCGGCGAGCAGTTCCAGCGCGTCGTCCAGCGGATCGTTCAGCGCGTCGTGCCGCGAACGGGCCCGAAAGTAATCCGTCAGCTTGTAGCGCGCGATGGCATGAATCCACGCGGTCAACGGTTCTTCCGGCCGGTACGTCTGCCGCCCGTTATGAACCGCCAGCAACACCTCCTGCACGAGATCTTCGATATCCGCCGGGTCGGCCTGAAGCCGCCTGCGCAGAAAACCCCGCAGGTGCGCGCCCAATTCCGTCAGGAACTGCCGGTACGCGGCTGCGTCGCCGGTCTGTCCGCTCACGAACAAGGCTCGCAGATGCGACTCTTTCGCCTGCGCTGCGGTGATATCGGTAGTTCGATTCATCGTGGGCATTGGTTACAGGAATCGCAAGTTTATTCCATCGGTCGTGGCGTTGGGGTCTGTACACGCGCAGCTGATGCGCATTTTGCCCGCGTCGAAAAAATTTTCGTGTGTGCTGTAACCGGTCAGCCTCGCCCGGCGAATTACCTCATAGATGCGTAATGACGACGCATCGACGACGCATCGGTCGTTGCCGTGAGACAGTTTCGTTCGACACACAGACGGGTCACGACGGCCCGCTAAACCACATCCAAGGAGTTGTCATGAAGCGCATTGCAATTGCAGCATTTGCCACGGTGTTGCTCGTTAGCGGTGGCTCGGCGTTCGCGCAGGCGAGCGGCGCGATGTCCAATGATTCGATGTCGAAAGACACGATGAGCAAGGACTCGATGGCCAAGGGTTCGATGTCCAAAGACGCCATGGGCAAGGACTCCATGGCGAAGGACTCATGAGCAAGGACAGCAAGATGAAACACGACGCGATGAAGAAAGAAGACGCGATGAGCAAGTAAGTAGCCGCCGTGCGTTCCCGGCTCGCAATGGCGACCGGGAACGCGCTTACCGTTCCTCACGCTTTTCGCCATTCGGCGGGAGTCTGTCATGCGCTTCCTGTTATTCGTATCGATCTGCGCCGGGTTGATTGCCTGCACGGTTGGCAGCGTCGACGCCAATGCTTCGGCTACCTGTAGTGTCAACAGTCCGGCGCATCGTGTCGCACTCGTCGAACTCTATACGAGCGAAGGATGCAGCAGTTGCCCGCCCGCCGATAACTGGCTAAGCGCACTCGACCGCACCCGCAGCGCGAACACGGTTGTTCCAATTGCGCTACATGTCGACTACTGGGACAGCCTCGGCTGGAAAGACCGCTTCGCGCAGCCGACCTTCACCGAGCGCCAGCGTGAGCTAAGCGAACAAGGCCGCCAGCACGTCGTGTACACACCCGAAGTGTTTATCGGCGGACACGAAATGCGCGCATGGTCGGACAACGCGCGTTTCACTTCCACCATTCAGCAGTTGAATACCCAAGCGTCTCCGATTGATATTCATGTCGAAGCGCGTGCCGCTCAGCCTGGCCGTATGAAATTCGACGCGACATTTCAGTCGTCCGGCAAACCGGTCGACAACGTCGTCGCCTATGCCGTGGTGTACGAAAACCGCCTGGACAGCGATGTAAAAGCCGGCGAAAACGCGGGCGTCGTGTTGCATCACGATCGTGTCGTGCGTCAGTGGATCGGCCCCGTGACCGTCGCCAACGGACATGTTGCGATTACCGGCGACTATCCAGGCGGCTCAGGGCAAAGCGGCGTCGTGGCGTTCGCAGAAAGCCGGACAACCGGCGAAGTTCTGCAAGTCGCGGAACTGCGGCCATGCGCCAACTAGAACACGTCGAACCCAGCGGAGTTCTCTACCTTGAGCACGCCAGCCCCGGAGACTCAACATGAACGCGATACTCAAACCTCGTACCTCGAACAACGCAGCACGAACGATTCAACCGGCGTGGGTCCGTATCGCGCACTGGCTCAACGCGCTGGCTGCGGTGCTGATGATGCTGTCAGGATGGAGAATCTACGATGCGTCGCCGGTATTCGCGGGCTTCAGGATTCCGACCGGCATCACGCTGGGTGGTTGGCTCGGCGGCGCATTGCAGTGGCATTTCGCGGCGATGTGGCTGCTGTTCTTCAACGCCCTCTTCTACCTCGCGATGAACGTCGTCACCGGGCGAATCAAAACCAAGTTCTTCCCATTGTCCGTTCGCTCGATCATCCACGACCTCGGCGAAGCGCTCAAAGGACACCTGTCGCACGCAGACCCGAGCCGCTACAACGCGGTGCAGAAATTCGCGTACCTGTTCGTGATGCTCGACATTGCCGTGCTGATTCTGTCGGGCCTCGCCATCTGGAAATCGGTGCAGTTTCCGCACTTACGCGAATTGATGGGCGGCTACGACTTCGCGCGCGTCGTTCACTTCTGCGCGATGGCGTTGCTCGCCGGTTTTATCGTCGTCCATCTGACCATGGTCGCACTCGTACCGCGCTCGCTGCTTACGATGATTCGCGGACGCTAACTGACGCTAACGGGAAATACGACTGTGAAGCTCCTTAAACCCTTCACCTCGACCGTCGATCAAAAGTCGCTCAGCATCGACGTGCGCCGCGAACTCGATATGCCGTCGCGACGTCTGTTCGGCAAACGCATTCTGACGCTCGGCGGTCTTGCGATGCTGACAGGTTGCAGCCTGTCGGACGATAAATCGGTCGAGACGTTTTTGTCGCGCGTATCGCGAATGAACGACAGCGTGCAGGGCTGGCTGTTCGACCCGAACCGCCTCGCGCCCACTTACACCGAAGCACAGATCACGCGCCCGTTTCCGTTCAACGCGTTCTATGGCGTCGACGATGCGCCGCAAGTCGACGGCAACGATTTCCGCCTGAAAGTGAGCGGTCTGGTGCAGGACAGGAAAGTGTGGACGCTCGACGAACTTTACGCGCTGCCCAAAGCGGAGCAGATCACCCGGCACATCTGCGTCGAAGGCTGGAGCGCGATTGGCCGCTGGGGCGGCACACCGTTTTCCGAGTTCCTGAAGCGGGTGGGCGCGGACACTTCGGCGAAATATATCGGCTTTAAATGTGCAGACGATTACTACGAAAGCATCGATATGCCGACCGCGCTTCATCCGCAAACGCTTCTGACATTCACGTACGACGGCCAGCGCTTACCCGCAAAATACGGCTTTCCGATGAAGCTCAGAATGCCGACTAAACTGGGTTACAAGAACCCGAAGCACATCATGGAAATTTTCGTGACCAACACGTTTCCGGGCGGATACTGGGTCGACCAGGGCTACAACTGGTTCGGCGGTTCCTGAGTCGTAGAACGAAGTCTGGCGCGCAACGCGCGCTCGAGGAATATGCGATGTTCCAGACAAGCGCCACCGTCGATTCCACGCGTCAGCTTTTACCCTTTCGCCAATCGTTGCTGGCGATGCTCGGGCTGGCTTTCGTCGCGATGCTCGTCGCGCTCGATCAGACCATCGTCGGCACGGCGATGCCGCATATCGTCGCCGAACTGCGGGGCTTCGATCTTTACGCGTGGGTCGCCACGTCGTACATGCTGGCGTCGGTCATCACCATTCCGATCTTCGGCCGTCTCGGCGATCTGTATGGACGCAAGCGCTTCCTGCTTGCCGCCATCGCGTTGTTCACCGTGGCGTCCGTGTTGTGCGGGTTGGCGAACACCATGCTGGTGCTCGTCATTGCGCGCGGCGTGCAGGGCATCGGCGGCGGCATCCTGATCGGAACGATCTTCGCAAGCGTCGCCGATCTGTTCCCCGACGCGCGACTGCGGCTGCGCTGGCTGGTATTCGTCAGCACCGCGTTCGGTCTGTCGAACATCGTCGGGCCGACGCTCGGCGGCCTGCTTACTCAATACGGCGGCTGGCGCCTGGTGTTCTTCGTCAATGTGCCGATCGGCATCGTGTCGTTTCTTTTCGTGCAGCGCTATCTGCCGAATGTGCGCCAGTCGCGCATGGGGGACCATGTTCGACTCGACTGGCTCGGCGCGCTCGTCATTGCGTTGACGTTCGGCGCGCTGCAACTGCTGATCGAATTTCTTCCCGACAATGGAATTACTGCAACCACGTCGAGTCTCGCCGCGATTGCAGTAGGCGGCGCAATCACACTGTGGTTCTGGGAACGGCGTATGGGCTATCCGATCGTCCCCGTCGATATGCTGGTGGATCGCAAGCTCGCCGCGCTGTTCGCGATGTCGCTACTCGGCGGTTTCGGCCTGTTTTCGCTGGTGTTTTACGTGCCGTTGCTGTTTCAGGGCGGCTATGCGATGTCGCCGCACGACTCCGGCATGCTGATCACGCCGCTGGTAATCGGCACGACGATCGGCACCGTCGCGAACAATCGCATCGTGACGCGCATCCGGCGCGCGAACATCATCATGTACGTGGGTTTCGCGCTGTTTGCGCTGGCGAGCCTGTCGGTCCTGTTGATTACCGGCACCGCGCCGCATCTCGTCTGGATGACCTGCATGCTGGTGAGCGGACTTGGGCTTGGGCTGGTCGGCGCAAACCTGACGATTTTTTCGCAGCAGATCGTCCCCCGCGACAACCTCGGCGCGGCGACCGCGTTGCTGCAATCGCTGCGCACCTTCGGCGGTATGCTCGGTACCGCCATTACCGGCGCGTTGCTCGGGCAACTTTATGTGCGCGGCGTACATCGCTCGCTAGATGCGTATCAGGCCACTCAATGGTTCAAGTCGTTCGCGAGCCCTGAACTGTTGATCGACCGCAATGAGCAGGTGGCGCTCGTCGGGCGTCTGATCGAAGCCGGCCATGCCGGCGACGCGATGATGGACGCGGCCCGTCACGCGCTCGTCGAATCGATTCATGCGGGACTGGCGATAGCGGCCGCGACCGCTATCGCAGGATTGTGTCTCGTGTGGTTTGTACCGCCGGTGCGACTGGCCCGTCTCACCGATGACGAAGTAACGGGCAACGCTATAGAACCAGGTCATTGATGTTCGCGCGGAACAGCCGCCGTCGCACCAAATCGGGCGTCGCGTTAGAACAGCCCAATCCTTCCACCTGCTGCCAGCCAATCGTGAAATGCCGCGCGCTGATCTTTCGACAGCAACGGCGTGACCATCTGCTTATCGCCTAATAGCATGAAATTGTCGCTATCGAGTGCGGGCCATTTCATCACGCCTGGCCCATTCGGATTGCCCGTGCGGATGAAGTTCGCCCAGTAATCCTGCAGCAGATGCGAAATCGCGCGATCGCTCGCGGTGAACGGGCGATGACCGTATTGCAGCGTGCCGAACACATACGGCACCTCGGAACTATGGAACGTCGCGAACCGCGCGGCCAGCGGTCCCGGCTCGGGATGCGTGTAGCGATAACCATAGGCCGGAGCAGCTTGCGGATCGCGCGCCTCCGACCACGCAATCACGCCAGCAGTCGCGGAATCGGCGAGAAGCTGCCGCACTGTCGCGGGCACAGCCGCCTCGTCTTGCGCCGGATAAAGCGCGGCAAATCGCGCGGACAGCGGCGCAAAACGCTGATCGAGTAATTGCTGATAAGCCTGAATCGTGCTGATCTGCCAATCGGGGCTAAAGGCGCTCGCTTCGTCGTGGTTCGATCCAAGCAGCACCGGAACGTTGCTACGTTCCTTCGCGCCGTCGGGAATGAACTTGCCATCGTCGACGGGAAGGAAGCGCACGTGCTCACCCAGCCGCGAATCGGTCTGCCATGCGAGAAGTTGATCAGCGGGAAGCGCGCGAAGTGCATCTAAAGTCGTGGCCCCGCTCAGGCTCGCGACTTTCTCGCCGATCGCTTCGGCTTTCTCTCGCGGAGCGAGCTTCGTATCGGCCCACGAATTACTTTCGGCGATGGCGCGAGCAAACAATCCTTCAGCCGATGGCGCGGCCAGCAGATGGTGAACCGAGATCGCGCCCGCCGACTGGCCTTCGATCGTCACCTGCGCAGGATCGCCGCCGAAACTCGCAATATTGGCTTTGACCCACTGCAACGCGGCGACCTGATCCATCATTCCGTATTCGCCCGAGCCGCCCTGCTCGGCATCGAGCAACGGACTCGCGAGAAAGCCGAACAAGCCGAGCCGGTAATTGACCGTGACGACCACGATGCCCTTTTGCGCGAGGTGCGCGCCGCGATACACCGGCACTTCGCCCGAGCCTTCGGCAAAGCCGCCACCGTGAATCCACACGACCACCGGCAGCTTGCGGGCCGGATGCAGCGCAGGCGTCCACACGTTCAGGAACAGACAGTCCTCGCTGAAGGGCGGATCGGCGAGATATTCCTCCGTCCACGGAATGACCGCCGTCGAGTTACGTCGCGGCTGCTCGCAACTGGCTCCGAACTTCGTGGCGTCGCGTACGCCTTGCCACGCCAACGGTGCAACGGGAGGCCGCCAACGCAAAGCGCCAACTGGAGGTGACGCATAAGGAATGCCCTTGAAAGCAAACACATGCTCTTCCGACGACCCGCTCAATGCGCCGCTTTGCGTTTGAATCAACGGCGCCGCGAATGCGTCGAGTGCGAGCGCGGCGAGTGCGATGGCCAATACCAGTCGAATGACAGAGATCATGAGCACGCTTCCTTCGGGAGTGAGGTCCGCTTGAGCGAATCGATCATATACGTGCGCCCTTTCATTTGAATCACAGCTCGCGGTATTGCAGCGTCGACGTCGGTCAGGATTCCTCGCTTGCTGCGTTCAGGTCATGAAACGTGGTGCCGGGCCAGTGTCCGCCGATGGCAAGGTCGCGTGCAACATCGGCGATCACGACACGAGTGGCCTGCGCGGCCGGCGACAATTCGTCTTCGGACGGGCTTGCAATCAGGGTCTGCCGGCGTGCATCCGAATCGGCGATCAAACGCGCCTTCAGTTGACGGCCCGGCTCGCGGCATATGACGGAGCCGGGTTGCAGCGTCGCGCCGAGACCGGCGCACACGGCGTCCATCAGCAGCGCAAGGCCGTCGATTTCGAACGCGATATGCGGTTGCACGCCCGCCCGCGCGAACGCGGCGTCGAGCAGCGCACGCAGACCGTGAGAGCCGCTCGGCATCACCAGCGGCAGAGCGCCGAGGTCGGCGAGACTCAACGTTTCCGCCGACGGGAAGCCGGGAAGATCTGCACGGCCAAGCAGATAAACCCGCTCGTCGATCAACGGACGAATGCTCCAGCGCCGCACCGCATTGCCACGCGCGACCAATGCAAGGTCGAGTTGGCGCGCGTCGAGCATCGCGGCCAGATGCCCCGATAACGCTTCGACCAGGTGCACGCGCAATTCGGGGTGACGTTCACGCATCGCCATGACGAAGGGCACGCCGAGCACCGCCGCCGTGCTCGGCGGCAAACCGACACTCACGTGTCCTACCAGGCGCTTCTGGCGCGCGGCTTCGACCGCATCGACCGCGTGTTGCAACGTCAACTGCGCGTGGCGCAGGAATGCGAAACCGGCGTCGGTCGGCATCAGCCCGTTGCGCGTGCGCCGAAGAAGCTGCGTGGCCAGTTGCGCTTCGAGCCTGTCGAGATCCTGGGTGACGAGGGAAACCGTCACTCCCAATTCGGCGGCGGTCCGTCTTATACTTCCCAGTTCCACCGCACGGACGAAATAGCGCAATTGTCGAAGTTCGATCGGCAATTCGACCTGGTCCTCATTTGCAAAAATCAGACTTGCAATCGACATGGGGTTACGTCCAGAAAAGGAGACGTGCAGAACGCTCGCCGCTCCGCACAGGGATCACACATGGACATGCGTCAGTTGAAGTATTTTGTGCAGATCGTCGAGAGCGGGAGCCTGTCGAAAGCATCGCGGCAACTGTTCATCGCGCAACCTGCGCTGAGCCAGCAAATGACCCGGCTCGAAGACGAAGTCGGCAAACCGCTTCTCGTGCGCTCCTCGCGCGGCGTGACGCCGACCGAAAACGGTGAAGCGCTCTACCACCACGCGTGTTTCATCCTGCGTCAGCTCGATCAGGCGGTATCGGTTGCGCGCCGCGAACATTCGAATGTGAGCGGCCGCGTGAATCTCGGCATGGCGCCTACCACGGTGTGCGCGATCGGTCTGCCGCTCATCAAACATCTGAACGCGAAATACCCCGGCATCGTGCTCAATGTCGTCGAGGCGCTGTCCGGCCATCTCGAACACATGACGCGCCTCGGCGAACTCGATCTCGCGATTCTGTTCAGCACGACAGCCGCGCTGGATCTGAGCGTCGAATTGCTGGCGGAAGAGGAACTGTTCGTGATCCTGCCGCGCAACAGCCGGATGATCGCGCCGGACCGCAAGGACATCACGCTGCTTGAACTGACCAAAGTCCCGCTGATTCTGCCGAGCCCCGGACATGGTCTGCGCCGGCGCATCACGCTCGAATTCGAGCGCGTGAATCTGGCGGTCGATGCGGTGGCGGAAATCGATTCGCTGCCGCTTCTGATGCATTGCGTGGCCGACGGAATTGGCGCAACCATCAAGCCGATGGCCGCCGTTTATTCGCTGCAGAACAAGCCCGAGCAATGGCGTTGCCTGCGTATTTCCGACGCCGACATGGTGCGTCGAAATTACCTGTATGCACTCGCGCCGGAAAAATTGTCTCAGGCGGCTGCGATCGTGCGCGACGAACTCAAGCACGTCGTGCGCACGCTGATCGAGAGCGACGCGTGGCAAGGCGTACGGTTGATGTCGCCGCTCGACTCGCTCGATCCTCCCGATCCGCTTTCCGCAACGAGCGGACCGGATGCCGATCCGCTCGAATTCGACGATATCCCGCTGGACAACGCCGAAAGCTGATGTCCCCGGCGCGGTCGTCATGCGGGTTCTCTCAGAGCCGCTGGTTGGGACGCGCCGCGCGAGGCCGCGGCGGCGAGACGTCCCGCGCGTCGGCCGGACGCAAATGCCCACGCGAGATGATGCCCGTGTCCTTTGAGCAGCAAGCCACCCTGTCCCGTCGAACCCGCCGCGTAGAGACCGGCAATCGGCTGATCCGCCGCATCGATCACGCGATGCTCGGCATCGACCCGCAATCCGCCTTCGCTATGCACGAACACGGCGCGCACCGGTCCTAGCGCGATAAACGGCGCGCGTCCGAGCGCCCGGTCTCCCGACACGCTCGCCATGCTCGCACGCAGCGCGGCGGCGTCCATCCCCGTGATCCGGGCAAGGCCTTCCAGAGTGTCCGCCTCGCGGTACACATCGGGACGGTTGCGCCGGTAATCCGCGAGATAGGCGTACGCGACGCCTGGCGCGGTCGAAATGAAATGCGGCCAGCGCGAATAGCGCTCGGCAATCCGTCCATCGATGACGATATAGCCGATGCCGTCCGGCTGGTCGGGCAAGCGGTAAGCGGGCTTATCCGTTTCATCGCAGAAACGCTCGCCGCGCGTGTTGACCAGCAGCGCGCCGTCTTCGAACAGCGCGAGCGCGGGCGCCAGGGCGGTGGTCAGGAACTTCATCAGGAACGGCCGCAGAATCGCGTTCGGAACGTGTTTCATCGACCATTGCATGACCGCTGCCAGCGAACGCCATGGCGGCAACCTGCGCACGAAATTTTCCTTCGCCGGTGCAATGAAGCGAATCTCAGGACCCAGCGCGAGATCGCCGTTGACGATCTGCGCGCCGCAGCGCTCGGCCATGCGCTGGCCGTCGCCGGTCGCGGTCGGATTCACCGCGTCGACTTTTGCCTCCTGCGGTCCCATGAAGCGCGCCTTCAATTCGGGGCTATTGGTGAAATCGCCCGCTGTGAGAATCACGCCGCCGCGCGCATCGATACGCCGCGTCGTGCCGTCGGCCTGCTCGACTAACGCGCCTCGCACGCCGTGCGCATCGAGCACGAGTTCGGTGACTCTGGCGCGCACGCGAATGTCCACGCCACATCGGCGCGCGCGTCGCGTGAGGTGATAGATGAACGAACGCGAATTCGGCAGCACGTTGTGCATGCGCGGCACGCGATGCGGCGGCTCCGGCATCGGTCCCATGAAACGTATGCCACTGTCGAGCAGCCACTGGAAGGTGTCGGGCATCGCGTCGCAAAGCACACGCCGCAGCGCGTCGTTGTCGCGGCCCGCGAGGTCGCCCGCAAAACCTGGCATGTCCTCCCAGTGAGCTTGCGGGGTGTCCTCGATACCCTGAGCTCGCTGATGCGGCGTTTGCGATGCGCTCACGGAGCCGATCGACCATGCCGTCGATCCACCGGGCGCGGCGTTTTTCTCCAGCAGCACGACGCGTGCGCCTGCCCCGGCGGCTTCGATCGCCGCCGCGAGGCCTGCGCCGCCAGCGCCGATCACCAGCACATCAACGGTCTCGTCGGCTGGCGGATAGAGTCGGGTTCGTGTCTGCATCGTCGTGCGTCCGGGCAATCAAACGAGTGCGCCGTTGGCCTGGACGATCTGGCCGTCCACCCACGACGCCTTCGCGGACACCAGAAACGCCACCACTTCCGCCACTTCTTCCGGCGTGCCGATGCGGTTCAGCGGACTCATCCCGGCGGAGCGCTGTTTGGCCTCCTCGGTCTTGCCCGCGCGAAACAGTTCCGTGTCGATCGGGCCAGGCGCAACCGCGTTGACGCGTATGTTGCGCGACGCCAGTTCTTTCGACATCGAGCGGACGAGGCACTCCACCGCCGCCTTGGTCGCGCTATACGGACCGACGCCGGGCACCGCATGACGCACCAGCGACGTGGTCAGCGCGACAATCGCGCCGCCATCGGCCACCTCGCGCGCCGCCGCGCGCAGCACATGAAACGCGCCGATCAGATTCACCTCGACGAGCCGCCGGAAATCGTCGTCGCCGAATTGCGCGACGGGTGCGGCCGGAACGTTGATGCCGGCGTTCGCCACGACTGCCTGCACCGGGCGTCCAAAGTCGCGTTGGACATCGGCGAATACGGCGTTCACCGCGTTGGCGTCGCAAATGTCGACGCGATAGCCGCGCACTTTCGCGCCGTTGCTGGCAGCCTTGTCTTCGAGTTCGCGCGCCGCCGCCGACTGGCTCGCGTACGTGAACGCGACGTCCATTCCGTTGCCCGCCAGCACTTGTACGCACGCAGCGCCAATCCCGCGCGATCCGCCGAACAGCAGCGCCACCGGCTTGTTGTCACTCATTGTTTCTCTCCTCGTAGTGTGCGTGCCGCGTCAGGCGGCACGTTGCGCCAATGCCGCGCGGGTGGCTTCGATTGTTGCCTCGATGCCGCGTTGCAGGTCGTAGCGCGGTTCGTAGCCGAGTTCGGCGCGCGCCCGGCTGATATCGAGTGCGCCCTTCTTCGCGCTCAGCACCTTGCCGCCGTGCCGGTACGGGCCTTGACTGCCCACGCTGATACGCGCACCGGGAATCGCGCGATTGACGGCCTCGGCGACATCCGCGATGGTCGGCGCGACACCTGTCGCGACGTTGTAGCTGTCGAAGCGATGCGTTGGCTTATCGAGTGCGAGCAGCAAACCAGCCACCGTATCGTCGACATAAACCTGATCGACGGCGAGTTCCGCACCGTCCGGCTCGTGCAGCGCCTCGCCGCGCAGCGCGGCCTCGACAAAGGTGCGCGGCACCCGCAGGCGCGGCAGATGCGGTCCATACACCCAGCACGTACGCACGTTGATGCATTCGAGCCCGTGATCGCGCGAATACATGCGCCCGTAATGCTCGACCGCGAGCTTGGTCGCCCCGTAGACGCTGACCGGCTTCTGCGGATGCTCTTCGTCGATAGACGGCGCGGTGAAGTCGCCGTAGGTTTCCTCGGTGCTGACATGCACGATCCGCTTGATGCCCGCGAAGCGCATCGCCTCGAACAGATTGATCGAGCCTTCCACGTTCACGCGATTGGCCTTGAGCGGAATATCGGCGCACTGAATCACGCCGACGATCGCCGCCGCGTGAATCACCGCATCCGGCCGATGGTCGCTCAGCAGACGCATGACCTGCGGCCACTCGCACAGGTCCGCAGCCACCGTCCTCAGCGCCGGATAACGTGCAGCGAGGGCGGTCGTCGCCGGGCTGACGACGATATCGGTGCCGATCACCGCGTCGCCGCGTGCCAGCAATGCCTTGACGATTTCAGTGCCGAGCCAGCCGCTCGCACCCGTCACAAGAATCTTCTTCATGGTCTTCTCTCGTTGTCTTCGATCGCTGTCTTCTCCCGATGCACAGCCTCAACGCGGCTGCGGTTCCTCATCGGTCGGCGGACTGGTGATCACCAGAAACACCAGTGTGTCCGTGCCGGTGCAATGAAACTCGTGACGCACGCCGGGCGGGATATAGGTCACATCGTTCGCGCGCACCAGACGCCGCTCGCCGTCGACCACCAGAATGCCCTCGCCCGACAGCACGTGATAAATCTGCTCCTGCACCTTGTGCACATGATCTTCGACGTAAGCACCCGGCTCGTAGCACGAGATGCGGTGATCGAAGAAGCGGCTGCCCACCGTGTCCGGCGTCACGATCGCTTTCGACAGCGCCTGGTTGAAATGGCCGGGGTACTGCACCCATAGCAGTTCGCCGAGATTGCGCGTCACAGCCTGCTTTTCCTTGGCTGCGTTCCTGAAATGCTTATCGTCGGGGATGATCGTTGTCATGGTCAGTTCTCGAAGCCGGGCAGGCCGGCCAACAGATGCCGCTGATCGAACTCGGGCACGAAGCCGAGCCGCGTCGCGGCGTGCTTGAGGTCATAAAGCGGGGCAAACGGATTGCGGCGGTAATACTCGGGATCGCGAATCTCGACCGCGTCGCCATGCAGGCGGCGCAACCGCTCGACAGTCGGCTCCGGCGACAGCGTGACGCTCGCCGACAGATAGAAGCGGTCGAATTCGCCGGGCTGCATCGGCAACTCCAGCGCGAGGCGGAACGCGCGGGCCAGGTCGCGTGCATCGATATGGTGATGCAGCGGGCCGCCGCCCGCCGTGGACGGTCCGCCCGCGACCGGCACGTGATAGTTGAGCGGATCTTTCGCACGCGCGACGATCTCGCCCGCCATCTCCGGGTACGCGACGAACACCGTGCGCAGCGCCAGCACCGACATGCCGCGCAGCGAGTAAGCACGCGCAATGTCCTCACCCGCGACCTTGCTCAGCGCGTACGGGTCGGTTGCATTCAGCGGATGCGCGAGATCGAGCGGCGCGTAGCGCGGCGGCAGCATCCGGCCTTCGCGCACGGTGTAGCCCGCGACCGAATCGCTCGAACAGAACACGACGCGCTGAATACCGGCCGCTTCGGCTGCATCGAAAACGAGCCACGTACCCTGCGTATTCACGTGCATGATGGTCGGCCCGTCGCCGGACCAGATGTTCGGCACCGCCGCGATGTGCAGCACCGCATCGATCCCGCGCATCGCGTCCTTGACTGCCGCAGGATCGGTCACGTCGGCCACGATCCATTCGATGTCGTCGTCGCCCGCGCGACGGTCGAAGCCGCGCACGTCGTAGCCGTGCGCACACAATTCGCGGACCACGAAGCGCCCCAGCAGACCCGCTGCTCCGGTGACGAGAATGCGGCTCATGCGGCCCCCTGCACGAGCGGTGCGAAGCCGAACGCGGTCAGCGCGTGATGGCTGCGCTGAATCGCGCGAGCCGGTTCGTTCGAGATGATTTCGAGCATGCAAGCTCCGTCGAAGTTGATGTCGTCCAGCGCGGCGGGCACCTCCGCAAAGGGCACGTCGCCCAGACCGACTTCGTCGTGACGCCACGCGTCGCGCGTGGTATCCGACAGATGAACCAGCCGCACGAGTTCGCGCAACACACGCAAGCCCGCAGCAGGCGACTCGCCGATGAAATGCGCGTTGGCCGCGTCATAGCAGACACCGAGCGCGGGCGACGCGTATTCGCGCACGAACGCGCCGAGCGTGTTCGCATCGGGGAACGACGCGAACGGCACGTTCTCCAGCGCCAGCGTCACGCCGCGCCGCTGCGCGTGCGGCACGAGTGCGTCGAGGCTTTCGCGCATCCACGCCTCGCGCTGTCGAAGCGGCGGCGCAAACAGCGGACTCATGCGACCAGGCACGACCACCAGATGCGCCGCGCCGAGATCGGCGGCGAGATCGATCGCGTCGAGAAAAAGATTGACCGAATACTGGCGCATACGCCGCATCGGACTCGCGAGGTTGTGATCGAGGCTCGGCACGTTCAGCGAGCGCACCACGAGTCCGCTGGCAGCCAATGACGCCGCGAGCCGTTTGCGCTCGGCCGGCGCGAATTCATCGAGCGCGAGATGCGGCGGATTGAGCACGAGTTCGAACTCGCGATAACCCAGCGCATCGAGCTGGCGAAGGCAATCGGCCACCGGCGTCGACCAGATGTAGCTGTAGGTGTTCACGCCAAGCGAACGAGCGCGGTGCTTCGTTTGTGTCGACATCATGCTGTTTTCCGCAGAAGTTGTTCCGGATCAGCGGCTGTGACGCCAAGCAGGCGCTCCTGCAGCGCGGTGTCGGCGGCCAGTTCCTGCGCGCTTCCGCCGAACGCCACCTTGCCGTTGACGAGCACGTATGCGCGATCGGACATCGACAGAACGGACTCGGCATGGTGCTCGACGATTACGAGGCTCGCCCGCGAGGTCAGTTTCGCGACCGCCTCGCGCACCTCGTGTACGACCGCCGGCGCAAGACCTTCGAACGGTTCGTCCAGCAGAATGAGACGGCACGGCACCATCAACGCGCGCGCAATCGCCACCATCTGACGTTCGCCGCCGGACAGGTTGCCGGCCCGCGAACGCATCAGCACCTTGAGCTTGGGGAACAGTTCGCAGATTTCGTCGAGCGGTGCGCCGCCCGCGCGCGCGCCGATTCTCAGGTTGTCCTGAACCGTGAGGTTCGAAAACAGCCGGCGTCCTTCCGGCACCAGCGAAATGCCGAGCCGGTTGATCAGATCGGCCCGCATCGCGCTGATATCGTTGCCGTTGAAGTCGACGCGTCCTGCGGTGGCGGGCAGCGTACCGGTGATCGTGCGCAACAGCGTGGTCTTGCCGACGCCGTTGCGGCCAAGCAGCGCGACGACTTCGCCTGAATGCACGGTCAGGTCGATGTCCTCCAGCACGGTGCCGCCGTCGTAGCCTGCGCTGACCTTTTCAAGTTGCAGCAGCGTCTGCTGCTTTGCCTCAGCCGTTTTTGCGACGACTCGCACTAGTTCGGGCGTGACGTCGCTATGCTCGACCTTCGTCCCCTTGACATTCGAATCGCCGAGATATGCGCTGATCACCTGCGGATTGCGAGCGACGTCAGCCGGCAAGCCGTCCGCGATCAACCTGCCCTGATGCAGCACCGTGATGCGATCCGACAGCGCGAGCACGCGGTCGATGTCGTGCTCGATCAGCAGCACCGCGTGCGAATTGGCGAGACGCCGGATCAACGCGGCCACGACGATCCGATCCGATTCCGCGAGACCCGCAAGCGGCTCGTCCAGCAACAGCAGTTTCGCGCTGGTGGCGAGCGTCATCGCGATTTCGAGCAGACGCTTCTCGCCGTGAGACAGGTCCGCGCAGAGATGGGCGGCACGCTCGGCGAGACCGACCGCGTCCAGCAGCGACCAGACGCGCTCGTTGGCTTCCTCCGTCGTGTACGCGTCGTGCAGAAAACCGCGCCATTCCTTGCGCGCAGCCTGCACGGCAATGCGCACGTTCTCGAACGCGCTCAGATTCGGAAACACGCTAAGAATCTGGAACGACCTCGCGAGTCCCAGGCGGGCGCGCTTGTGCGCCTGCATACGCGTGATGTCGGTGCCCTCGAAGACGATACGGCCGTCGTCGGGCATGAGGAAGCCGGTCAGGATATTGAAGAACGTCGTCTTGCCCGCGCCGTTCGGACCGATGAAGCTGTGCAGCTGATTACGCTTCACATCGAGCGAAATGCCGTCCTGCGTGACGATCGAGCCGAAGCGCTTCGACAGGTTCTGCACCGACAGCACGGCCTGCCCTTCGTCACCGCCCGCATCGAGCGGACGATACGGCGTGATGCGTGCCGGCCGCACGGGAATGGTGTTGCGGGTAAGGGTCCAGCGCGAGCGCTTCGTGAAGCGTTGCCAGAAGCCCTGAATGCCTTCCGGCGACAGCAGCGCCATGATGATGATGACCGGCGCGAAAAACAGCCACCAGTTCTCCGTGATCGCGCTGAGCCGGTCTTCCAGCACGATGAACGTAATCGCGCCCCACAGCGGTCCGAGAAACTGATGCACGCCGCCGAGCACCGCCATCAGCACCGGATCGCCCGCATGCTCCCAGTTCAGGTTGTTCGCATAGACGCCTTGCAGCAGCAGCGCCATCAGGCCGCCTGCCACGCCAATCGTGCCGCCCGCGATCAGCAGCGCGATCAGCCGCGTCGTGTAGACATCGTAGCCAAGGCTGGTCACGCGCTGCTCGTTGTCCCGCAGCGCCTGCATCAAGCGGCCGAAAGGTGCGTGCGCGATGCGCCACAACATCCACGACAGCGCGATCACGATCACCAGCGTGAACGCATGGAACGACAACGCCGAGCCGAACAGCGGCCGCGCGATATTCTGCAAGCCGTTCTCGCCGCCGGTCACTGCTGTCCACTTGTACGCGATCTCGAATGCGATCTGCGAACAGGCGAGCGTCAGCAACGAAAAATATAGTCCCTTGCGACGCAGTATCAACGCGCCGATCACCAGCGCCAGCAGCAGCGAAAACGCCGCCGCGACCAGCACGCCGGTGATTTCGTTGCCGCCCCAAGCGCCGAACGCAATCGCCAGCGCGTAGCTCGAACAGCCGAAGAAAAACGATGCGCCGAACGGCACCAGGCCGAGATAGCCGATCAGGAAATTGGTCCCGGCGGCGTAGAGCGTATAGATCGCGATCTGCGTGATGCGGTCGATCGGCATCCCGACCGCCAGCGCCATCCCCGACACGGCGACCAGCACCGCCGCCATCGTCACGACCGGATGTCGCCACGGACGCACAGGCGCCCGCTCGTGCAGCTTTGCGTCCGTATTCATGCGCGTGTTCATTCGAAGCGCTCCCAGTGTTCACCAAACAACCCACGCGGACGCAACAGCATCACGAGGAACATCAACGCATACATCGACGCGGCCGCCGCATCGGGCTGGAACTGGATCGTCAGCGAACTCACGACGCCGACCGCCAGCCCCGCCACCACCGCGCCCGCAAACGAACCGAGACCGCCGATCGCGACGACCACGAACGCGGGCATGATCGCGTTGGCCGCCATCGACGGCGACACGGTCCACAGCGGCGCCGCGAGCACGCCGGCGATCGCCGCCAGCGCGCAACCGAGTCCGAACACGCCGGTCAGCACGCGCGGCAGATTGATGCCGAGCAACTCGACCATCTCCGGATCGCGGCTGCCCGCGCGCAGGATGCGGCCATACGGCGTCCATGCGAGGAATGCGCCGAGCGCGACCAGCGTGCCGACCGTCGCCACCAGCACCGCGACCCGGTATTTGGTGATCAGCAACGGCCCCGCCTCGACGATGCCCGACAGGAACTCCGGCTGGTTGAACGGCTTGCCGTCCGCGCCCCAGAAGAAGCGGATCAGCGCTTCGATCAGCAGCGCCAGCGCGAAGGTGACGATCAGGCTGGACAGCGGCTCCCTGCCATACAGCCGCCGGATGATGACAACCTCCACCACCATGCCGATGATGCCGACGAGGATCGGCGCGAGCACCACGGCGGGCCAGCCGAACATCTGATAGAGCTGGTAGGCCACGTAGGCGCCCAGAGCGAAGAACGCGCCGTGCGCGAAATTGATCACGCCGAGCAGTCCGAACGTGATGGACAGGCCCACGGCGATCAGCACGTAGACGAACCCCAGTACGAGTCCGTTGGCGGCCTGTGAAACGAGCATATCGAGCATGACGCCCCCTGAAACGTGCGGTCGCGACGCTGTTAGAGCGGCGGCATGTTGCAACCGACCTGCTGCCTGTCACCGAAAGCCTTCTCGGTGTCGGCGGCCGAATTCGACGTATCTCTCACCACGTCGAAGAAATCGTACTTGTCGGTGATCTTCGACTTGACCCGCACGACCACCGAAGGACGCACAAGTTGATGATCCCAATCGCGGAAGTAGAACGGGAATGCGCCGTCGGTGTTCTTCCACTTTTCGAGCTGGGTGACGATCGACTTCGAATCCGTCGCCTTCGCGGCGTTGATCGATTCGAGCAGCGAGCGCATCGCGATCCAGCCCGACCATGCCTTGTCAGACGGCGGACGGCCGTATTTCTTCTCGAAGTCGGCGGTGAACTGCTTTTCGGCGGCGGTGTTCTTCGGATTGTTGTAGTACCAGGGCTTCACGTAGATGCCCGCCGACGCCTGCGGGCCGACATCCCAGAAATCGGTGTCGGTCACGGCGACGGCCACGTAGGGAATCTTGTCCTTCATCCCCATCTCGTTCCATTGCTTCAGGAAGTTCGAGAAGTCGCCGCCGACCAGGCCGCCGAGCACCACGTCCGGCTTCGCCTGCCGGATCTTCAGGATGTACGAGCTGTAGTCGGCGGTATTGACGGGCACCTCATCCACGCCGACTTCGGTCATGCCGTTTTCCTTGAGCCGGCTGCGTGCCGATCGCAGGATGTCCTGGCCGAATGCATACGAGGGCGTCAGGAAATAAACCTTCTTGCCGATCTGCGACAGATACGGCATCACGCCGCCAATCTGCACCGGCACCGTCGCCTGGGTGCGGAACGTGTAGCGGCTGCAATCCTTGCCGGTGATCTCGCTGGCCGCCGCGCCCGGCAGAATCAGCGGAACCTTCGCGCGATTGGCGACGCTCATCATGGCGAGCGCGGACGAACTGTAGTTGCCGCCGACCACCGCGACGACCTTGTTCTCGTCGACCAGCTTCTGCATGTTCTGTTGCGACACCTGCGGATTCGGTTCGTCGAGCCACACGAGTTCGACGGGCCGGCCGAGCACCTTGCCGCCGGCCTGTTCGAGCGCGATTTCACTGCCGCGTTCGAGGAACTGGCCGATCGACGCGCCCGGCCCCTGCTTCGAATAAATCAGGCCGATGCGCACGGGGTCCGTGCCTTGCGCGAGTGCGGTAACACCGCAGGTCAACCCCATTACGATGGCGAAAAGCGAGCGAACACCTACCCGCCCGCGCGGATTGCGGAAAATCATGACTGTCTCCTGTTCTTGGGACCGGCGCGGACCGTGCGGTATCACGGCGCGCCGTGGAGCTTGCGTGGAACGACTGCTCTCTCGTTGTGCTGAATCTGCTGCTGTGGTCAGGCGATATACGGCTTACCGTAAATCGGCTCTTTATACGGAATAGGCGGCAATTGCCAGGTGCCGGTTGACGGCGGTCTGACTTCGGCGTCGACGTGTACGTCGATCACGCACGGGCGGCGGTTTTTGAGCGCCTGTTCGACCGCATTGCCGAGGTCCTGCGGACGCGTGACGGTCACGCCGTCTGCACCGGCCGCGCGTGCCCATGCTGCAAAGTCGGGGTTGTAGCGCTCGCCGCTCTGGCCTTTATAAAACGCGGTGCCGATCTCCCGGCCGTCGAACAGACCGTATTGCAGATCGCGAATCGCGCCCCACGCAAAGTTGTTCCAGATGATCCACACCACTGGCAGGTTGTATTCGACCGCCGTGCACAGCACGTACGGCGTCATCGTGAAGCCGCCGTCGCCGACCACCGCGACGCACGGACGATCCGGCGCGGCCAGTTGCGCGCCCAATACGCCGCATACGCCGAAGCCCATCGACGAATAGCCCCAGCTGTTGAGCATGCTTTGCGGACGCTTCGGCTTCCAGAACTGCATGAACCAGTTGTGATGCACGCCGGAATCGAGCGCCAGAATGACATCGTCGGGCAGCGTGTTCTGCAATGTGCCGACCACGAACTCCGGCCGCAGCGGGTTGGTCGAATCGCCGAAATGCGGGCGCACGAACGCTTCCCACTGACGCACCCAGCCCAGCACTTCCTCGGCCCACGGCGCGTAGCGCTTCGCTTCGATCGCGGGACGGCCGGGCAGCGCGTTGAGCAACTGCCGCGTGAACACCTTCGCATCGGCGACGATGCCGACCGTCGCCGCATAGTTGCGGCCCAGCTCGTTGGGATCGATATCCACGTGGACGAGGCGCGTGCTCGGGAAGTTCCACGAATAGCCCGGATGCCAGCTCGACGACGAACGGTCGTCGAAGCGCGTGCCGATCGTGATCACCAGATCGGCGTGACGTCCCGCTTCATTGGCCGGAAACGCCCCGTTACGGCCGATGAAACCGAGCGTCAACGGGTCGGTGGCGGGCACGCAGCCCATCCCGTTCGGCGACGTGATCACCGGGATCTGCAGCGTTTTTTGCAACTCGGCCAGTTCAGGGCCGGCTTCGGCCAGCGTCGCGCCGTGACCGATGAACAGCACCGGCTTGCGGGCGGCGGCGAGCAGATCCAGCACGGCGGCGATATCGGCTTCGTTCGCGCCCGGCCGCACCCGGCGATCCATTTGCGAGGCGGGCGGCAACTCGACATCCGCCTCTTCCTGGAACACGTTGTACGGGATGTCCAGATTCACCGGACCTGGGCGGCCCGACACCATCGTATCCATCGCCTGACGCAGCGCGAGCGGCAGCATGTCGACGCGTGAAGGCTGGAACGCGCGTTTGACGACCGGCCGCAACACCTGCGCGAAGTCGGCCTGATTGTGGTGATACAGCTCCTGGAACGGGCCGCGATTGTGCTGCGAGGTCGGCACGTTTGCGGTGATCGCCATGAACGCCGACGAGTCCGACAACGCCGTCGCCAACGACATCACCATGTTCGCCGACCCCGGTCCGGTGGACGTCAGCGTCGCGACGGGCCGGTGCTTCACACGAAAGTACGCGTCGGCCATGTGACCCGCGCACTGCTCGTGGCGCGGCGAAATCAGTTGCAGTTTGTCGCGCACGTCGTACAAGGCATCGAGGATGCCGACATTGCCATGACCACAGATACCAAAGACGTACGGCACCTTTTCCTTGACCAGCGTCTCGGCGATCACCTGACCGCCCTTCATCATCGGCATTGCATCGTCCCCTTCAAGTGCTTAGCGTGATCAAACGTTCTTCGCTCATCTCCCGCACAGCGTAGTGCGGTCCTTCCCGTCCGAAACCGGAGTCTTTGCTCCCGCCGTACGGCATCAGGTCGACGCGCGAACTCGACGTCTCGTTGATATGCACCCCGCCCACATGCAAGCGGCGCGCAGCTTTGAACGCCGCGTCGAGGCGGTTCGTGAAAATGCCGGTGGCGAGGCCGTACGGCGTCGCGTTGACGCGATCGATCGCTTCGTCGAGCGTGTCGAACGGCACGAGCGACATCACCGGACCGAATACTTCCTGGCAACTCACCTGCGAAGCCGGATCGACATCGGCGAGCAGGGTCGGCGGAACCACCGCGCCTTCGCGTGCGCCGCCTACCAGCCGGGTCGCACCGCGCGTCACCGCATCGTCGATCCATCGTTCGATACGCTCGGCCGACGCAAGACTGATGACAGGGCCGACAAGCGTCGACGGATCGCGTGGATCGCCAAAGCGCAGTTCGCCGACGAGTTCGGTCAGACGCGCTTTCACTTCTGCGAGGCGGCTGCGTTGCACGAGCAGCATCTGGATCGACGTGCATACCTGGCCCGCCTTCCGGTAGCCCGCGGCGACGATCTTCGGCAGCGCCTGATCGAGGTTCGCGTCGTCGCCGACGATCGTGAAAGCGAGGCTGCCGAGTTCCATCTGCGTGCGGCGGAGGCCTGCGCGCTGCTGGATCGACCGCCCGACGTCGGTACTGCCGGTGAAGGCAAAGAAGCGCACGGCAGGTTCGTCGATCAGCCAGCCTGCCACATCCGCGGCCCCGTGCAGCACGGTGATCAGCCCCGGCGGCAAACCGGCTTCAAGCAGACACGACGCCATCAGATTGGCGAGCGTGGGCGTATGCGTCGACGGCTTGAGTACGACAGCGTTGCCCGCCGCGAGTGCCGGAGCGACCTTGTGCGCAACCGTGTTCAACGGCGCGTTGAACGGCGTGATCGCGCACACCACGCCGAGCGGTACGCGGATCGTGAAGCCGAGACGGCCCGACTGCTGCGGCGCGCCGTCGAGCGGCACGATGTCGCCGGCCAGCCGCCGCGCTTCTTCCGCCGACAACCTGAAGGTCTGCAGACAGCGCTTGATCTCGCCTTGCGCGTCGGTCAGCGTAAACCCGCCTTCTGTCTGCAACGCGGCAACCAGTTGCTGCGAGTCGCGTTCGAGCAGCACCGCCGCCCGTTCGAGTACGGCACCTCTTTCGTACGGTGTCAGCGTCGATGCGGCAAACGCACGATGCGCCGCCGTCACCGCGCTATGCACCTGTTCCCGCGAGGCGATATGCAGGCTCGCGCTCTGCGTCAAACGGTACTTGTCGAGCACTGCCATGCGGTCGACACCGTCGGTCCATTCGCCGTCTATCAGCAGTCGTACCTCGGGCAATGCAGTGAATGATTCGGTCATCGAATTGGGCTCCATGCGATAGCAACCAGTGTAGGGTCGCGATTTCGTGAGCAAAACTATTGTTTTCCGAGACCTGCTATACGGTCAGCTTATGGCCGAGCGCGTGACATGCCGCGATCACGCCGAAAACCAGTGCAGGGCCGAGCGTGATGCCGGGACCGGGGTACGCACCGTTCATCACCGATTGCATGTCGTTGCCGCACGCGTAGAGTCCGTCGATCGGCGAGCCGTCCGCTCGCAGCACGCGCGCATGTTCGTCGGTGATCAAGCCAGCAGCCATGCCGAGGTCGGCGGGAAAAACGCAGACGGCGTAGAACGGGCCTTGCTCGATTGGCGCAACGCAAGGGTTGGGATGCTGATCGCCGTCGCCAAGATGACGTTGATAGATATCGCCGCCACGGGCGAATTCGCTGTCGCGGCCTTCTTTTGCTTCGGCGTTGAAACGCTGCAGCGTCTGAGCGAATGCCGCAGGAGGTACGCCGATTAGCGCGGCCAACGCGTCGAGCGTGGACGCTTTCTTCAGATAGCCGCTGGCGACGTCGTGTCGGGTCGACAGCGCGAATGGGCGCACGCGGCCCAGCCCGTATTTCCACAAAAAGCGGCTATCGCAGACGAGCCATGCGGGAATCGCGTCGTCTGCGTGGCGCAGTTGTGCTCTGACGAACTCGTGATACGAAAGCGCTTCGTTGACGAAGCGCTTGCCGTGCCGATCCACGGCGATCAAGCCGGGTTTCGCGCGATCGGTTACGGTGTGCGGGAACATCGCGGTCGAACCGTCTTCGCGCTGCCAGCAGGAAACGGGGACCCAGAACGCGAGTGCGTCGTCCACGTTGTGTGCGGGTCGGCTCAACGCCGCGCCCGCAGCCTGCGCGATGCGTACGCCGCCTTGCGCGGTTCCGGCGTTGGCAGTCGCGGACCGCTGCCCCGCCGACGCCGGGACGAACGACGCGCGCAGTGCGGCATCGTGTGAGATGCCGCCGGTTGCGAGCACCACCGCTCGCGCGTGAATCTGCCTCTCGCTTCCGCCGATGTGCACGCGCAAGCCCGAAACGCGCTCACCGTCCAGCACGAGATGAACGACGCGGGCCTTCGTGACGATATCGACGCCGAGATCGCGCGCCGACTTGAACAGGCGCGCGGCAAGCGCATTACCGAGCACGAGCGTCGTTCCGCGATGCGCGCGCAGCCGCTGCCAGCCGTACCTACCGATCAGCTTGAGAACGTCCCAGGTCGCGAGCGGCGACTTGCCGATCCGGCGCAATTTGGGAATGTCTTCGCGGCTGATCATCATCCCGCCGAACAGCATGAACTCGGGCAACGGATCGCGCAGCAGCGCGAAGTCGCGACCCAGTTCGCGGCCGTCGAATGGAACGGGTTCGAGTACGCGGCCGCCCGCTGTCGCGCCGGGCAGGTCCGGATAATAGTCGGGATAGCGACGCACCGGTCGCAACTTCAACGCGGTATGGACTTCGAGATAGCGAATCGCCGGGTCGCCATGCTGAAGAAACGCGCGCATCCGCTCGCCATTCGCGCCACCGGGCACGGTCTCGTCGATATAGCGGCGAGCGGCTTCAGCGCTATCGTCGAGGCCGGCTTCCTGCATCTTGTGATTCGCGGGAATCCAGACCATGCCGCCGGAAATCGCGGTGGTGCCGCCAATTCGCGCGGTGTGCTCGATCAGTAGAACACGATGCCCCTGCGCCGCGCCGACCGATGCAGCCGCGAGTCCCGCCGCGCCCGCCCCGACAACAATCAGATCGTAGTTTTCATCCGTCATGTAAAGCAGTGTAAGCCGGTGGGTCGCCCGTGCGGGACTAGCGATTTACGATACCGGCCATCGCTTTTTTGTATGGCCGTCCGCGTTGCACCGTACCGACGGCCACCTTCCCGCGACGATACCCACGCACTAATCGCGATAACCCCGATCCATCCGGTCGAGCATGCGCAGCAACGCGGGCCACTCCATCAATCCATAAGGACGACGCGTTTGCGGTTGATAGTTCATATACGTTTCATCGAGCACTTTGGCAGGTACGTCGTTGAGTTCGACACCGCACGCCATCGCCGCGAGTTGCGATTTGCACGACAGTTCCAGCCGGTGCATCGCATTGAATGCCTCGGCAATCGTATGCCCGACCGTCAGCAGTCCATGATTGCGGAAAATCAGTGCGTTATTGTTGCCGAGGTCGTTCACAAGCGAGTCGCGCTCCGCCATGTCGAGCACCACGCCCTTGTAATCGTGATAGCCGATGTGGACGAAACGCATCGACGTCTGCGTGATCGGCAGCAAGCCGCATTTCAGCGTCGACAGCGCCATGCCCGCCCAACTGTGCGTGTGAATCACGCAGGCAATCTCGGGCTTCGCATCGTGGATCGCGCCATGAATCACGAAGCCCGCGCGATTGACGCCGTAATCCGCACCGACGAACGCGGGCTTGCTCAGAATCGTGCCGTTGCTGTCGATCTTGATCAGGCTCGATGCAGTGATCTCCTCATACATCATGCCGTACGCGTTGATCAGGAAACTGCCGTGTTCGCCGGGAATGCGCGCTGAAATATGATTCGCGGCCATGTCGGACATGCCGTAATGCGCGATCAGCCGGTAACACGCGGCGAGGTCCACGCGCATTTGCCACTCTTCGGGCGAGCACTGGTCGCGCATCGACGGAATTGAAAATTCGGGTTGTGTTGTCACAGCGGCCTCCTGCCGGAAAGAGAAGTCGGAAGATGTTCGGTGTCGGATTTGCGCATGCAGAGCGCGGCGATCAGCGTGCAGGCAATGCAGAGCGATGCGTACGCATAGAAGCCCGTTTCATGGCCGATGCTTTTGAACCAGAGCCCGACGTATCCGGCCGATCCGCCGAAAATCGCCGTGGCGATCGCATACGGCACGCCCACGCCGAAGGCCCGCAAATGCGCAGGAAACAGTTCGGCTTTCACGATCGAGCACACCGACGTGTAGCCGGTGACGATCAGCAAGGCGAGCGACAGCAGCAAAAACGCGGTGCCGACACTATGCGTACGCGACAACGCGGCAAGCAGCGGCCAGGTTCCAAACGTGCCGCCGATGCCGAACGCCAGCAGCAACGGCCTCCTGCCGATGAAATCCGATAGCGCGCCGAACAGCGGCTGCACGAGCATGAACAGCGTCAGCGTCGACAGCGACACCCAGGCGCTTTGCTGCGCGCTCAGGCCCACCGTGTTCACCAGATAGTTGTGCATGTACACGGTGTACGTGAAGAACGCGAGCGTGCCGCCGGTCGTCAGACCGAATACGAGCAATGTCGCGCGCGGACGCCGCAGCAGTTCGCGGAAACCCGACTTGCGCTTGTCTTCCGTGGTGAGCTGTTTGAATTCGCTGGTTTCGTCGATATTGCGTCGAACGTAGTACGCGACCAGCGCGAGCGCCGCACCGATCAGAAACGGCACGCGCCACGCCCATGCGTCGAGTTGCGACGTGCTGAAAACGACGCCCTGCAGAATCACCTGCACGGCAGTTGCCAGCAACTGGCCGAGAATCAGCGTCACGTAATGGAAGCTGCTGTAAAACCCGCGTCTACCGGGTGGCGCGATTTCGCTGAGGTACACCGAACTCGCGCCGTATTCGCCGCCGAGTGAGAAGCCCTGCACAAGACGCGAGAGCAGCAGCACGACCGGCGCGGCCAGGCCAATCTGCGGATAGGTCGGACACAGGCCGATTGCGAGCGAGCCGCCGCACATCAGCGCGACGGAAAGCGTCAGCCCCGCGCGTCGTCCTTTGAGATCGGAATAGCGGCCGATCAGCCAGCTACCCACCGGGCGCAACAGAAAACCCAGCGCAAACACGGCAGCGGCGCTAAGCAACTGGATCGTGCGGTTCTCGCGCGGAAAGAACGACGCCGCGAAGTACACGGAAAACGTCGTGTACACGTGAAAGTCATACCACTCGATCAGATTGCCAATCGATCCGCCGACGATCGATCGCGCCTGACTTCGTACGCCCGTGGTCCGCTGATCGCGGGCTCCTGCGAGGCTGCCGAAACTACCGCTCGCCTTGGTACTCGACGTTTCCGCCATGGTTCGTCTCCATTTTTTTATTGAACGACTGGTATCGTGGGTGCCGCTTGCTGCGTTTCCCGCTGAGCCGTCTCAGCCTTATTGCGCTTCGACGCCCGTGTGTAGTGCGGACACGCCGGCCACGGGCGTGACCTCGTTGTTCAAACGCTCGCGCCGGTTCCAGCGCGCGAGGTTATCCAGCCACATGCGATCCACCGCAGCGGCATTGCCGCTCGAATGACCCGCGCTGTGCGGCGACACGATGACGTTCGGCAGGTCCCACAATGGCGACGCCGGATCGAGCGGCTCCCGTTCGAATACGTCGAGGTAAGCGCCTGCCAGCTTGCCGCCGCGCACCGCAGCGATCAGGTCGGCTTCGACCAGCACCTCGCCTCGCGATACGTTGATCACATGTGCGCTAGCGGGCAGCAGCGCGAGACGGCGTGCATCGATCAGGCGGGACGTCAGTGAAGTCAGCGGACACGCGAGAATCAGCCAGTCGCAGCGCGGCAAAGCGACGTCGAGATCGCTAAAAGCAATCGCGTTCGGCGTCACGGCTTCGCGCCGAACGACCATCACGTCGATGTCGAGCGCTTCGAGCAGACGAACGAGGCGCTGGCCGATCGGCCCGTAGCCGACCACGACGGCGGTTTGTCCGGCGAGCGGCGGCGGGGCGTCCGCGAGAAGCTGACGCCATGCATGCTCGCGCTGGGCTTCGGCCAGTTGGGGAAAGCGCCGCGCGAGCGCCAGCAGCGCGCCCAACGCGGTCTGAGCGACGATCGGCGCAGTCGCGCCGGACGACGTCGTCACCCGAACCTCGCGTCGCAGCAGCTCGGTAAAAATGGGACGATCGGCGCCCGCCGAGTGCGTATGGACCCACGTGAGTCCGGGCGACGCGCGCATCGCGTCGTAGAACGCGAGCGTGGCCGGTTCGAGTTGCGTCTTCGACGATCCGCCGGTCACATCCCGGCTGACGAATGCGATATCGGCAGGACCGCTGCCAGCGGCATGCGGCGCAACCAGGCGATACGGCCGACCGGCGAGAACACGCCCGATCTCGCGATCAAGCCGTTCCGACGCCACGCTGGATAAAAGAATATTGATCAACTTTGTCTCCTTGCCTCCTGTGCCGAGGTTCAGATTCATTGTCGCCATTCGATGCCCGCGTGCCGCGCTTTTTAGTGAACGCAGCGTTTCCTGAAATTCAAACCGGCGTCGATTTCGAGCCGTGAAAATGGGGCTCGTGATGCGCCGCGTTGCTTTCCGTCGAAAGCGCGTGCAAAAAAACGGCATCGACCAGGGCAATCCCCGAGCGCTTTTACGGCTCGAAACTTTCGGCGCAATTTCAGCGCTATATTGACGGCCGGCATCCCAACGAAGCGCATCCATGAAGATAGATCTACCCGGTCTGCAGATGCTGGTCTCAGCCATCGAGCTGAAGAGTCTGTCGAAGGCGGCCGAGCACGAGAACCTCGTCACGTCGGCGGCGAGCAAGCGCATCTCCGAACTCGAACGGCAACTCGGCGCGGTGCTGCTCACGCGTCACGGCCGGGGCGTCGAGCCGACCCCGGCGGGCATCGCGCTGTATCACCGCGCCAAGTCGATTTTGCGCAGCGTGGAACTGGCGCAGAGTTGCGTCGCGGAGTTCGGGCCTGGCGGCATGCCGCGCATCCGGCTGGCCGCCAATCGTTCGGCCATCGCGCAATATCTGGCGCTCACGCTCAGCCGCTATTTCGCCGAACGGCCCGATGCGCAGGTCGATCTGCAGGAGCGCTATAGCTACGATATTCCGCGGCTTGTTCATGAAGGCGACGCGGACCTCGGCATTTATCACGCGCTGTCACCCGCACCAGGCGTGCACTCGGTGCCGTACCGGCGGGATCGGGTGGGGCTGGTGGTGCCGCTGGATCATCCGCTTGCTCAACGCGCGGAGATCGAGCTTGAAGAGGCGGTCGAATATCCATTCGTCGGATATTTTCCGAGGCATTCGTTCGAGGCGTTTCTGTCGCTAGCGGAGCGCAGCCTGTCGCATCCGCTGAAGGTGCGCATCGAGGTGTCGAACTATGAGGCGCGCTGCCAGATGATCCGCGAAGGGATCGGGATCGGCATCATGCCCGAGCAGATTGCCGCGTCCTACGTGGCGGCGCATGGTCTCAGGATCGTTCACTTGCGCGACGCGTGGGCGTTCCGGCAGTTCTATCTCTGTACCCGCGCGCTCGAAGAGCTTGAGCCGCCGATTATCGAGTTCATGCAGCATGTGCTGACGTTCGATCCTGAGCAGACGCATGCCGCGCAGGACGGCCTGCAATAAAAAAACGGCGCTTGCCGTGAGGAAGCGCCGCCTTTCTGTTCACTCCAGTTCTCAGCGGATCACCCAAGCTTCGCCTGCAACTCTGCTGCTCCGCCTCGCCGGTAGAGCGCGAGCGTCGCCGAGAATCCGCACAGCGCCGCGAAAATAAGCCAGTACGCGGGCGCGGCCTTGTCTCCCGTCGCCTGAATCAGGAACGTGGACACCGCCGGGGTGAAGCCGCCGAATATGGCCGTCGCGAGACTGAACGCCAGCGAGAAACCGGCGACCCGCACGTTGACCGGCATCACTTCGGTCAACGCAGCGACCATCGCGCCGTTGTACACGCCGAAGAAGAACGAGAAGTACAGCAGCACCGCCAGCATCCGCAGAAAGCTGGGCGATTGCGCGAGCCACGAGAGCGCCGGGTACGAACTCACGATGGCGAGCGCCGAAATGAACAGCAGCAACGGCTTGCGCCCGATCCGGTCCGACAGCGCACCGCCGATCGGCAACCACACGAAGTTCGATACGCCCACCAGCAGCGTCACCACGAGGCTGTCTGCCGTGCTCAGGTGCAGCACCGCGCGGCCGAATGTCGGCGTGTAGACCGTGATCAGGTAGAACGTGGTCGTCGTCATCGCGACCATCAGCATGCCGGCCACGACCGTCCGCCAGTTTTCGAGCATCGAGCGGAAGACTTCGGAAGTCGCCGGGTGATGACGACGCGCCTGGAACTCCGCGGTCTCCTGCAGCGAGCGGCGCAGCACGTAAAGAAACGGCACGATCATGCAGCCGATAAAGAACGGCACACGCCATCCCCACGCGCCGATCTGCGCGGGAGTCAGCATGAGGTTCAACGCATAGCCGAGCGCCGCCGCGACGACGATCGCCACCTGCTGGCTCGCCGACTGCCACGCGGTGTAGAAGCCCTTCTTGCCGGGCGTCGCCATCTCAGCCAGATAGACCGAGACGCCGCCGAGTTCCGCGCCCGCCGAGAAGCCCTGCAGAAGCCGCCCGATCAACACGAGCGCTGGTGCGACGAGCCCGATACTCGCGTACCCCGGCACACAGGCGATCAGGATCGTCCCGCTCGCCATGATCGACAGCGTGACGATCAGCCCGCGCCGTCGCCCGACCTTGTCGATATAGGCGCCCAGTATGATTGCGCCGAGCGGACGCATCAGGAAGCCCGCGCCGAATACGGCGAAGGTCTGCATCAGCGACGCGAATTCGCTCGCGGCCGGGAAAAACGTCTTGGCGATGAAAGTCGCGTAGAAACCGAATAGAAAGAAATCGAACTGCTCGAGGAAGTTGCCGCTCGTGACGCGCAGCACGGCACCGAACTTCGAAAGGGGCGGTGCGCTCGCCGATTGTGTATTGGGGGCGGTTGCCATGGAGAGTCTCCTTGTAGGTATGAATTCGCGATTCGTACTTATTGTTATGTGCGTAGTATGGACTAATCCTCGACCAGCAATCCGCTCGGTTTTCTCTTTTCCACCGCCCATTTCAGGAGCGCCGCGCTCCGGTAAATGCCGTGCGCGAACTTCCCGTACGGCAGTGTCAGGAACAGCGCCATCACCACGCCCAGGTGAACGGCGAGCAACGCTGTCATGAACGTCGTGTCGCGCAGCAGCATCAGCGCGAGGCCGCTTGCGCTCGTCAGCAGAAGCAGCGCGATGAAGCCACGGTCCATCGGACGCTGCGCTGCATCACCGGCTAGCGGATGGCGCTTCAGGTTCAGCCACAAAAGACCCGCAGGACCGCCGAGCAAACCGAGGCCGCCGACTGTACCGAGTATCACCGGCAGGCTTGTCAATGCGTAGGGCGCTTCGAGTTTCAGCAGGTAGTGATAGAGCGTGGCGACGCAGGTCGACGCGAAGCACAACATGAAGCCGTAAAACGTCAGATGATGAAAACGGCGGCGTGCTAGTGAGAACTTGTCGTCGCCGGTATTGCAGCCTTCGCCGTGACCACCGCCGAGATAACGCAGGCTCAGCACGTCGTGAACCGCCTCCCCGACCGCTGCGCCGGACATCGCGCCGGGGTCTTCATTGCGCCAGAAACGCCGCACGCCGACACCTAGCGCGATCATCGAGAACAGGAAGACCACGCCGAACAGCAGCGCGAGCGTGTTGTGCGGAAACACCGCGTAGAAGTTGCCGGCGAGTGGTGACGAAAACAGCGAACCCTTGAGCGCCATCGCGAGCGCGAGGAACAGCGCGAGGCCGCCCGCCAGCGCCAGTGCGAGCGTCACGCCGTTGCGCTTGTACAGCGCACCGAAGCCTGCGGGCCACGCGTAATCCACATACGTTTGCATGCGCACCTCGGCCATCGCCTTCGGCACATTGACCATGAATTCGTGCGGCGGCGCGTACTGACAGGCATGCAGACAGGCGCTGCAGTTGTGGCAGAGATTCGCGAGAAAGTGCGCGTCGGCGCGGCCGAATTCGAGGCGGCGGGTCATTGCGGGGAACACGGCGCAGAAGCCTTCGCAATAGCGGCACGCATTGCAGATCTGCATGACGCGGCTGACTTCCGATTCCGCGGAGGTCATCGCCGTCAGCGTGATGGGCATTTCGTTCGAGGCGAGCGCACTCGCCTCGCGGGTGAGCGCTTCAAGCGACTGCATGAGTGGCTTCCTTCAAGGCTTGTTTCGATTTCAATGCCGCCCGCGCGGCTTCGGTTCCGGCGATCCGTCCGAACGCGGTGCCGATCGCCATGCCGACGCCCGCCGTGTAGCCCTTGCCGAGCACGTTGCCCGCCATCATTTCGCCGGCCACATAGAGGTTCTCGCTCGGCTTGCCGCCGAAATGCACCGCCGACCGTTCGTCGACCTTCAGCCCGAGATAGGTGAACGTGATGCCTGGTCGCAGCGCATATGCATAGAAAGGCGGTTTGTCGATCGGCTGGGCCCAGTGCGTTTTCGCCGGTTGAATGCCTTCGGTATGACAGTCGTCGAGTACCGCGTGGTCGAACTTGCCGATCCTGCACGCGGCGTTATACGTCTCGATCGTTTTGACGAAAGCCGCTTCGTCGAGCCCGCTCGCACGCGCGAGTTCGCCAAGCGTGTTGGCCTTCGTGCCGGGGAAAACGGGCGGCATGAAGCGGCCAATCGCTTTTGAATCGATAACCGAATACGCAATCTGTCCCGGTTGCTGCGCGACGAGGCGGCCCCAGATCGCATAGCGCTTCGGCCAGAAATCCTCACCTTCGTCGTAGAAGCGCTCCGCGTTCCGGTTGACCACGACGCCGAGCGACACACAGTCCACTCGCGTGCAGATGCCGCCGTCGTAGAGCGGCGCGCGCGCGTCGATCGCCACGCAATGCGACTGCGACGGATCGCCGATGGCATCCGCGCCTGCATCGATCATGTATTTGAGCAGCACGCCCATGTTGAAACGCGTGCCGCGAATCAGGAAGTTTTCGGCGACCCATTCGCCATTGACTTGCCCCCAGGCCTCGCGCAGCCACTCGCGATTCGATTCGAAGCCGCCGGCCGCGAGCACGCACGCGCGTGCTTCGATCCGTTCGTCACCGATGCGCGCGGCGACGAAACGGTCGCCGTCGAGTTCGATCGAATCGACGGGCGCGTTGTAGCGAATCTGCACGCCGAGCGCTTCGGCACTGCGGAAATACGCGTTGACGAGCGCCTTGCCGCCGCCCATGAAAAACGCGTTGGTGCGCGCGACATGCAGCGCGCCCGACAGCGGCGGCTGAAAATGCACGCCGTGATGGCGCATCCAGTCGCGACAGGACGACGATGCGCGAATCGCGAGACGCGCGAGTTTTTCGTCCGTCAGTCCGCCGGTCACTTTCAGCAGATCCTGCCAGTACTCTTCTTCCGGGTACGCGTCGATGAGCACGTCTTGCGGCGCGACGTGCATGCAACGCAGGTTGCGTGTGTGTTGCGAATTGCCGCCGCGCCACTCGCGCGGCGCCGCTTCGAGCAGCAATACCGACGCGCCGGCTTCGCGCGCCATTAATGCGGCGCACAAGGCCGCGTTGCCCCCGCCGATGACAAGTACGTCCACCATGTTCGAGCGTCTCCTCCAGTTGCCCGGAGTGTAGGACGCCCGACCCTTCAGCCGCCAGAAGCCAACCGGCAACAGGTGTTCACGAATCGTGAAGACAGAGTTATCGCGCTGGCGATTCGGCGAGCGTCGCGCCCACCCATTGGCCGCTCGTGACCAGCGAACGCGCGACATCCGCGAGCACCACGCGGGCGGCGAGCCCGGCGGGCGACAATTCGTCGTCGGAAAGGCTCACGAGCTGGTTGGTGCGAACCATGTGCCTGTCGGCAATCGGAATGGCACGAAAGGCCGCCCTGTCGCGTCGCGCGAGCGCCGCCCCCGGCTGGATGGTTACGCCGATGCCGCCGCCCACGGCATCCATCAGCATCGCCAGCCCGTCGATCTCGGCGATGATGTTCGGCTCGCACCTGGCGCTCGCAAACGCGGACGTCAGCAGCGAGCGCAAGCCGTGCGGACTGCTCGGCAGGATCAGCGGCAGCGGCGCGATTTGCGCGAGCCTGGCTTTCTTGGTCGCCGGCATGGGTTCGAAATCGGCGGCGGCGATGGCGAACAGACGTTCGTCGATCAGCGGTGTCGCGCTGAAACGCTGTCCGACAGCGCTCTGGAACAGGATAGCGAGATCGATCTGGCGGCCGTTGAGCATGGTGGCGAGGTGCCCCGACAGGCTCTCGACCATGCGCAGGCGCACGTCGGGATAACGCTCGTGCATCGCGCGCATGAACGCGAGACCGAGCACGCCCGTCGTGCTCGGCGCCATGCCCACGCTCACGTGGCCCGACAGGCGCGCGTGCTGCGCGGCGTGCGCCGCACCGTCGACGTGACGCAGCGCGAGTTGCGCCTGACGCCAGAACGCCAGCCCGGCATCCGTGAGAATCACGCCGCTCGATGTGCGTTGCAGCAGGCGCGTCGACAGTTCGCTTTCGAGGCGGCTGATCTGCTGGCTCAGCGCAGAGGTGACCACACCGAGTTCCGCCGCTGCGCGGCCCATGCTGCCGTGTTCGACCACGGCCACAAAATAGCGAAGCTGGCGCAGTTCCAACAGTTCCCCCTTTCCTCGTCGGCACGTTTTGAGATCCATTCCTTATACACGACCGAGGGGTAGCCGGAAGGCAACATCCCCGATTAAGCGGCCGTAAGTAGATGGCGTATTTCGGTCGCCTGTTCGAGCAAATATTTGAGAAAATCACGGGTTCGCAGTTTTGCGCGGTGTTTCGTCAGCAACGAAAAACAGTTCTTTCATAACGACAAAAAACCACCCGCAAATGGCTTGCGCCGTGGCCCGCGCGAGCCTCCGGAATGTTTCGCAGCCTGCTCGATATGGCGGTTTGTGCGATCATCCCTTAATTTCAGAAATTTCGAACCCACAGAGTCGGGTGCCAGCTCGGCTCACGCCCGGTCGCGCACACTTGCGCCGACCCGTTTTCGCAGACAATGGCGCCCGATCGGGGTGCGTTGCACCCTGAATGAACGCATTTGCGGGGCTTGCCCCGCCAAGTAATAGTTACCGAGGAGAATTAGCAGCATGGGAGTGCCAATTTCACAGGCATGGACGGTCGCCAGTTACGTCCTGAAGCAGAAGTTGATGCGGCGGAGCAAGTATCCGCTCGTCCTGATGCTCGAACCGCTCATGCGCTGCAATCTGGCGTGTGCGGGGTGCGGGAAAATCCAGTACCCGGCGCACGTTCTGAAGTCGCAACTCACGCCTGAACAGTGCTTCAAGGCCGTCGAGGAATGCGGCACGCCGATGGTCGCGATTCCCGGCGGCGAACCGCTTCTGCATCCGCAGATGCCGGAGATCGTCGCTGGTCTCGTCGCGCGCAAAAAGTACGTGTACATGTGCACGAACGCGTTGCTGCTCGCAAAGAATCTTCATCTGTTCACGCCGAGCAAGTACCTGTCGTTCTCGGTTCACGTCGACGGCCAGCGCGACCACCACGATTTCGCCGTGTGCCGTGAAGGCGGCTACGACATCGCGATGGAAGGCGTTCGGGCAGCGGTCGCGGCGGGTTTCCGCGTGACCACGAATACGACGCTGTTCGACGGTGCAGACCCGAACAGCGTGCGTGCGCACTTCGACGAAATGATGACGGCGGGCGTCGAAAGCATGATGGTGTCGCCCGGCTACACGTACGACAAAGCGCCGGACCAGAAGCACTTCCTCGGCCGCGCTCGTTCGAAGAAGCTGTTCCGCGCGATCCTGTCGAACCGGAAGAAGAGCTGGCGCTTCAACGCGTCGCCGATCTTCATGGAATTCCTGATGGGCAAGAAGGACCTGACCTGCACGCCGTGGGGCATGCCGACATACAGCATTTTTGGCTGGCAGAAGCCGTGCTATCTGCTGCAGGACGGCTACGCGGACAGCTTCGACGAGCTGATGGAAAGCGTGAAGTGGTCCGAGTACGGCACTGAAAGCGGCAACCCGAAATGCGCGAACTGCATGGTGCACTCGGGCTACGAAGCGAGCGGCGTGAACTACACGTTCGGCTCGTTCAAGGGCATGTTCCAGACGGTCAAGGCGATGCTGTTCGACCGTTACGACGACAAGGGCGCGACCGAAATTCTCGCCGGCTGGAAGAAGACGTCGCACGAAGTGCCGATGGTGTTCGTCCCGAAGGCTGAGCGCACGGACGCTGCCGCCAAGCTGGCCGCAACTGGGGCGCAAGCCGCGGCAGCCGCCAAGGTCGATCCGGATCAGATGGAAACCGCCGCCGGTACCGAGCACGAGCAACTCGAGGGTTGGACGCCGGAACTGACGACCGAAGCCGAAATTCGCGAGGCGATGGAAAAGGCCTTCGATTATCGCGGCGACGTGACGATCACCCGCAAAGACGGCTCGACCGTCGCGGGCTATCTGTACGACCGTCAATACGGCGCGGCCTTCAAGGACTGCTTCGTCCGCATCATCCCGACCGGCAAGCAGACGAAGGAAGTGATTCCGTATCCGGAGATCAGCGCTATTGCGTTCACCGGTAAAGATACTGCGGCTGGCAAGACCTTCGAAAACTGGGTCAAGCGATATTGGGAAAAGAAGGCCGCTGGCGAGAAGAACATCCAGATCGAGCCGGAATATCTCGGCGATTAAGTGGTGCGATATGCCGGCGCGGAATTTAGCGTCGGCATATCGGCAGGTGATCGCTCCTGCCAAACAGGAGCAACTTTCCGCTATCAACCGATTGGCCGATGCAGTCGGTTGGTAACGCGGGTTTCTTTTCCCCGCAGTTGTGAATCCCCGTTCAGACTCTCTTCGACGCGACTCGCTGTGTATTCATTAGCGTGCGTTTGAGCGCGTTAGTCCGCTAATGGCAGCGTTACCTGTCGGCAATGGGCAGCTTTTCAGTTTCGAAACGTTGGCGACTGTCCGGCAGTCATGCAGAAATCCAAACTCGACGACTTCGTAGAAGCGATACGCGTCGCAGGCCGTAAGCCATTCCCTCGATTCGTTCCGTCACCACCGACGTTGAACACGGTCGCGTTGCATTCGACGCAGCTCACATCGTCACGGTGCGTGCGGCGTCTTTATCGCGCGCTAGCGCCCGAACCGGGCGATTGAACTCGCGATGATGTCCCTGCGGATCAAGGCGTAGGAGTGGTGGACAACTCAGCGATTTGACATGCGGAGTATTTTTGGCCTGTAAACGCAGAAACCCCACCTTTGTGGGGTGGGGTTTCTGATACTGCTGGGGAGCCTGACGATTACCTACTTTCACACGGGCAATCCGCACTATCATCGGCGTGGAGTCGTTTCACGGTCCTGTTCGGGATGGGAAGGGGTGGTACCGACTCGCTATGGTCATCAGGCATGACTTGTTGTCGTACTGCTCGTGGAGCAATACAACCAATCTGGAAGAAGTAGTTTCTGGTGATGCTCACCAGAGAAGCTTTTGGGGTTGTGCTGTTTCTGGCACAACACTGATCTCAACCGTGCGTCTCGTGTCCCTTTGCGGGAGCAAGACACACCTGTTATAGGATCAAGCCTTACGGGCAATTAGTATCAGTTAGCTTAACGCATTACTGCGCTTCCACACCTGACCTATCAACGTCCTGGTCTTGAACGACCCTTCAAGGGGCTTAAAGCCCCGGGGATATCTCATCTTAAGGCGAGTTTCCCGCTTAGATGCTTTCAGCGGTTATCTCTTCCGAACATAGCTACCCGGCGATGCCACTGGCGTGACAACCGGTACACCAGAGGTTCGTCCACTCCGGTCCTCTCGTACTAGGAGCAGCCCCCTTCAAATATCCAGCGCCCACGGCAGATAGGGACCAAACTGTCTCACGACGTTTTAAACCCAGCTCACGTACCTCTTTAAATGGCGAACAGCCATACCCTTGGGACCGGCTACAGCCCCAGGATGAGATGAGCCGACATCGAGGTGCCAAACACCGCCGTCGATATGAACTCTTGGGCGGTATCAGCCTGTTATCCCCAGAGTACCTTTTATCCGTTGAGCGATGGCCCTTCCATACAGAACCACCGGATCACTATGACCTGCTTTCGCACCTGCTCGACTTGTCGGTCTCGCAGTTAAGCACGCTTATGCCATTGCACTATCAGCACGATTTCCGACCGTACCTAGCGTACCTTCGTACTCCTCCGTTACACTTTGGGAGGAGACCGCCCCAGTCAAACTGCCTACCATGCACTGTCCCCGACCCGGATAACGGGTCAAGGTTAGAACCTCAAACAAACCAGGGTGGTATTTCAAGGTTGGCTCCACGCAGACTGGCGTCCACGCTTCATAGCCTCCCACCTATCCTACACAGATCGGTTCAAAGTCCAATGCAAAGCTACAGTAAAGGTTCATGGGGTCTTTCCGTCTAGCCGCGGGGAGATTGCATCATCACAAACACTTCAACTTCGCTGAGTCTCGGGAGGAGACAGTGTGGCCATCGTTACGCCATTCGTGCAGGTCGGAACTTACCCGACAAGGAATTTCGCTACCTTAGGACCGTTATAGTTACGGCCGCCGTTTACCGGGACTTCAATCAAGAGCTTGCACCCCATCATTTAATCTTCCGGCACCGGGCAGGCGTCACACCCTATACGTCCACTTTCGTGTTTGCAGAGTGCTGTGTTTTTATTAAACAGTCGCAGCCACCAGTTTATTGCAACCCCTTCACCCTTTGCCCGCAGGGGCATCAAGCTACAGGGGCGTACCTTATCCCGAAGTTACGGTACCAATTTGCCGAGTTCCTTCTCCCGAGTTCTCTCAAGCGCCTTAGAATACTCATCTCGCCCACCTGTGTCGGTTTGCGGTACGGTCTTGTTAAACTGAAGCTTAGAGGCTTTTCTTGGAACCACTTCCGATTGCTTCTTCACCTAAGTGAATGGCCTCACACCCTTGAATTCCGCGCCCGGATTTGCCTAAGCGCCTTCTCCAATGCAAGGACCGGGACTTCCAACACCCGGACAACCTTCCGCGATCCGTCCCCCCATCGCATTTAACAATGGTGCAGGAATATTAACCTGCTTCCCATCAGCTACGCATTTCTGCCTCGCCTTAGGGGCCGACTCACCCTACGCCGATGAACGTTGCGTAGGAAACCTTGGGCTTACGGCGAGGGGGCTTTTCACCCCCTTTATCGCTACTCATGTCAGCATTCGCACTTCCGATACCTCCAGCACACTTTTCAATGCACCTTCGCAGGCTTACGGAACGCTCTCCTACCATGCACATAAATGTGCATCCGCAGCTTCGGTATATTGCTTAGCCCCGTTACATCTTCCGCGCAGGACGACTCGATCAGTGAGCTATTACGCTTTCTTTAAAGGATGGCTGCTTCTAAGCCAACCTCCTGACTGTTTTAGCCTTCCCACTTCGTTTCCCACTTAGCAATATTTGGGGACCTTAGCTGGCGGTCTGGGTTGTTTCCCTCTTGACACCGGACGTTAGCACCCGATGTCTGTCTCCCGTGATTGCACTCTTCGGTATTCGGAGTTTGCTATGGCGTAGTAATCCGCAATGGACCCCACAACCATGACAGTGCTCTACCCCCGAAGGTGATACACGAGGCACTACCTAAATAGTTTTCGGAGAGAACCAGCTATTTCCAGGTTTGTTTAGCCTTTCACCCCTATCCACAGCTCATCCCCTAACTTTTCAACGTTAGTGGGTTCGGACCTCCAGTACGTGTTACCGCACCTTCATCCTGGCCATGGATAGATCACCTGGTTTCGGGTCTACACCCAGCGACTGAATCGCCCTGTTCGGACTCGCTTTCGCTACGCCTGCCCTAATCGGTTAAGCTTGCCACTGAATGTAAGTCGCTGACCCATTATACAAAAGGTACGCAGTCACCCCTTGCGAGGCTCCTACTGTTTGTATGCATGCGGTTTCAGGATCTATTTCACTCCCCTCCCGGGGTTCTTTTCGCCTTTCCCTCACGGTACTGGTTCACTATCGGTCGATCACGAGTATTTAGCCTTGGAGGATGGTCCCCCCATCTTCAGACAGGATTTCACGTGTCCCGCCCTACTTGTCGTACACCTAGTTCTTCCTCGCTGCTTTCGTCTACAGGGCTATCACCTGCTATGGCGGCACTTTCCAGAGCCTTCGACTAACAATGAAGATAAAGAGTACAGGCTGGTCCCATTTCGCTCGCCACTACTCTGGGAATCTCGGTTGATTTCTTTTCCTGCGGTTACTTAGATGTTTCAGTTCACCGCGTTCGCTTCTCATAGCCTATGTATTCAGCTATGGATACTCCATTAGGAGTGGGTTTCCCCATTCGGATATCGGGGGATCAAAGCTCGTTTGCCAGCTCCCCCCCGCTTTTCGCAGGCTACCGCGTCCTTCATCGCCTGTGATCGCCAAGGCATCCACCACATGCACTTGTTCGCTTGACCCTATAACGGGTGTGTCTCCCGCCGTCTTCACTGGGAAGACCGCGTTTTCTCACACTCGCTACAGGTTGAGTATTCGTGTTGCGCCGTATTCCAAAGCAATCTTTCGATCACCTTTTCATACATTGATACAATCACAACCCTGATCCACCTACTCACACACCCATCTCTAAGTATGCTTTCGTGAATCTCTTTACTACTTCTTCCTGATTGTTAAAGAACGACAGCCGATATCGCGATTGCTATAACCGCGTATCCCTACTGACTGGCTCAATCGCCAATGCATAACGTTCTGCGCATTCACAGAACACTAGGCACTGAAGATTGGTGGAGGATGACGGGATCGAACCGACGACCCCCTGCTTGCAAAGCAGGTGCTCTCCCAGCTGAGCTAATCCCCCAGTCATACAGATATCACAGAGGTTTTTTATCGATTAGTGCAGCCACCGCAGAAACAGTGGTGGGTCTGGATGGATTCGAACCATCGACCCCCGCCTTATCAAGACGGTGCTCTAACCGACTGAGCTACAGACCCCTGAGTCTGTCTTGATTTACAGCCGATAAGCGTGAGCGCTCAACACTTGATGCGTTAGCTCGAGAAAGGAGGTGATCCAGCCGCACCTTCCGATACGGCTACCTTGTTACGACTTCACCCCAGTCATGAATCCCACCGTGGTAAGCGCCCTCCTTGCGGTTAGGCTACCTACTTCTGGTGAAACCCACTCCCATGGTGTGACGGGCGGTGTGTACAAGACCCGGGAACGTATTCACCGCGGCATGCTGATCCGCGATTACTAGCGATTCCAGCTTCACGCACTCGAGTTGCAGAGTGCGATCCGGACTACGATCGGTTTTCTGGGATTGGCTCCCCCTCGCGGGTTGGCGACCCTCTGTTCCGACCATTGTATGACGTGTGAAGCCCTACCCATAAGGGCCATGAGGACTTGACGTCATCCCCACCTTCCTCCGGTTTGTCACCGGCAGTCTCCCTAGAGTGCTCTTGCGTAGCAACTAGGGACAAGGGTTGCGCTCGTTGCGGGACTTAACCCAACATCTCACGACACGAGCTGACGACAGCCATGCAGCACCTGTGTTATGGCTCCCTTTCGGGCACTCCCACCTCTCAGCAGGATTCCATACATGTCAAGGGTAGGTAAGGTTTTTCGCGTTGCATCGAATTAATCCACATCATCCACCGCTTGTGCGGGTCCCCGTCAATTCCTTTGAGTTTTAATCTTGCGACCGTACTCCCCAGGCGGTCAACTTCACGCGTTAGCTACGTTACCAAGTCAATGAAGACCCGACAACTAGTTGACATCGTTTAGGGCGTGGACTACCAGGGTATCTAATCCTGTTTGCTCCCCACGCTTTCGTGCATGAGCGTCAGTATTGGCCCAGGGGGCTGCCTTCGCCATCGGTATTCCTCCACATCTCTACGCATTTCACTGCTACACGTGGAATTCTACCCCCCTCTGCCATACTCTAGCCCGCCAGTCACAAATGCAGTTCCCAGGTTAAGCCCGGGGATTTCACATCTGTCTTAGCGAACCGCCTGCGCACGCTTTACGCCCAGTAATTCCGATTAACGCTTGCACCCTACGTATTACCGCGGCTGCTGGCACGTAGTTAGCCGGTGCTTATTCTTCCGGTACCGTCATCCTCCCCGGGTATTAACCAGGAAGTTTTCTTTCCGGACAAAAGTGCTTTACAACCCGAAGGCCTTCTTCACACACGCGGCATTGCTGGATCAGGCTTGCGCCCATTGTCCAAAATTCCCCACTGCTGCCTCCCGTAGGAGTCTGGGCCGTGTCTCAGTCCCAGTGTGGCTGGTCGTCCTCTCAGACCAGCTACAGATCGTCGCCTTGGTAGGCCTTTACCCCACCAACTAGCTAATCTGCCATCGGCCGCCCCTGTAGCGAGAGGTCCTAAGATCCCCCCCTTTCCTCCGTAGAGCGTATGCGGTATTAATCCGGCTTTCGCCGGGCTATCCCCCACTACAGGACACGTTCCGATGTATTACTCACCCGTTCGCCACTCGCCACCAGGGTTGCCCCCGTGCTGCCGTTCGACTTGCATGTGTAAGGCATGCCGCCAGCGTTCAATCTGAGCCAGGATCAAACTCTTCAGTTCAAACCTGTTACTGTTTTTCGGTTCCGTTAAGAACCGGTCGCTCACTCAACGTACTGACGAATGATTCATCTGTCCGAAGACAGAAAAACCTTCCTTTCATTACTGTGTGAGACTTGATACTTTTGCTTTGCAGCAGACCCCGAAAGATCCGCTCGCATCGCGCATCAAGCGCCCACACTTATCGGCTGTTAATTTTTAAAGATCATTCGCTTGGAAGCTCTGCTTTCTTCGCGTCCGTCATCTAACGGGAGGCGAATTATGCAGACTGAAAACGCATTGGTCAACACCCTTCGCGCAAATAATTTTTTCTTTTCTGTGTTGCTCAGAAAGAAGGCAGAAGCAGAACTACTCCTCTCATGCAAAGTTCTGCTGCGTTCGCTCGATTCGATAAGTTCTCTGTTCGCCAGAAAAGGGCACAGAAGATTTGGCCTGTCGCTATTCGCGCAGGAAGAACACGAGATCGGGCAGCGCGTTCTATTCGTGGAGGCCGGACCTCTTCGCACGAAGACGATACTGCGCGCGTCATCAACTGCGTCGCATCCATACCTGGCCAGATGGATCCACGCCGTCACTAACGCAGCATCATTGCCGCAGATTCATTCGCCAATCCCGCTTGCTCGAATTTGAATCAATCGACGGATCTATACTTCGTCATACACGCGGGCAGCCAGATCGTCCGCTTGATTCCCCTCATCACTTCACTTATAAATTCTGAGCCGGAAGGTCGAACTCATTGATGCAGCACCGACGCAAAGTGTGATCTAGCCCAACTCGCCCAATCATGCCGACAGAGGTTTCTGATGGTACGACGTATCCTGGCTTCGAGCCGTTACATCATGGTCGTTCCGGTCGTCGGAACGTTTCTGGGTTCGTTGGCGCTGATTCTTTACGAGGCGGTAGTCCTGTACACGAACGCCGTTGATGCCATCCGGAATCGCTCGTTCACTACCAAGTCGGTCAAGATATTCGCGGTTGGAATCGTGGAAGCTGTCGACGTATTCCTGATCGCGATTGCGGTCTACATCATCAGCATTGGCCTCTATTCGCTGTTCGTCGATGACAAACTGCCGCTGCCGAAGTGGCTCGAAGTCAGCAATCTCGAAGACCTGAAGGGGAATCTGGTCAGCGTCGTCATTGCCGTCCTTGCGGTTCTGTTTCTGCGCGAAGCGGTGGCATGGGATGGATCGCGTGAAATCGCTCCGTTCGGCATTGCGTTAGCGTTGGTGATTGCTGCCCTGACTTTCTTCCTTATGAAAAACAATATCCGGAGAAAGTGAGGCGCCAACATCTGCGTTACCCCGCCCCTTTCGTCAGCAAAATTTGTCCGATATGAGAAAACAGAGGTCGCATCGGGGGCGGCCCCACCTGGCCCAAAGCCGCGCAGCCCTCAGAAAAAACTCACCTCCGGACCGTCCCACACACACCGCATCTCTACGGAGAGCCGCGCCGCGCAAAGCAACACTCAAATCCCAATGTTTGAAACATGCGTATTAATTTCCGCAAAATGCGACCTTCAACCCCCACATTGTTTTAATTTTGGCAACAGTGATTTCATAAATTAGGTATTTACCCTAGTTTCCCCGACTCCTAGACTGTCATCACTGCTGCAAACGAATGAGTTCGCAGCCTAAACAAGACAAATCTCTGGAGGTAGTAATCATGAAGTCGCTCGTTCAAGCCGTTGTTATCGCCGCTACCCTTGCTGCTCCGGTTGCTGTTTTCGCCCAGTCGAACCAACCCCTGACCCGCGCTCAAGTGCGTGAACAACTGGTTCAGATCGAAAAGGCTGGTTACAACCCGGCACGTTCGAACCCGAACGAATATCCGGCGAACGTCCAGGCTGCTGAAGCACGCGTTGCTGCTCAAAACAGCGCAGTGGGTGGCGTCACCAGCGGTTCGTCGCAAGAAGGCCACGCAGTCGCGCAGTAAGCTGTATCAAGCTGCAAATGCTGTTGATGTAGCGGAGCGCGTGTCCCCACCGCGCTCCGCTACATGAAATACCGAACCCGCGATCGTGCCTTGTACGGCGATCGCGGGTTTTTCACGTCAGAACCTCCGCCTCCGGATTTCCGGCGGCTTCTGCCTCCCCTCCGCGTTTTCGACTGAGCCACGTAGACTGCCCTGCGCCGCTCGGCTTCAAACCTGCTGGTCTGAAGCCGGACGGAGGCGACAAAAATTACGCTTCGAAGCCGAAGGTGGTTCAGCCACCGCTTACGCCATGGCTCGTCACACCGCTCACTCAGCGCCCAGCAAACCGCGCGCGGCCAGATTGCGGTAAAGCGCGCGCACGCCGAACGTCCATGGCTCGATTTCCGTGCTCAGGCGGACCGTGTTGGTCAGCGCGCCCAGTTGCGACGTCGAAATCGTCACCACGTCGCCGAGGTGATGAGTGAAACCGCCGCCCGCTGCATCGCGGTCCTTGATCGGCGAGAACATCGTGCCGAGGAACAGCATGAAGCCGTCCGGGTACTGGTGATGACGTCCCCACGTCTGCGACACGAGGTCGGCCGGGTCGCGGCTGATCTCGCTCATGTGGCTCACGCCTTCGAGCACGAAATCATCGTCGGCGCCTTCCACCCGCAGCGCAACGCTGGCCGAGCGCACCGAGTCGAGCGAGAACGTGTCGTCGAACAGACGCACGAACGGACCAATCGCGCACGAGCCGTTGTTGTCCTTGCACTTGCCGAGCAGCAACGCCGAACGGCCTTCGATATCGCGCAGGTTCACGTCGTTGCCGAGCGTCGCGCCGACGATCTCGCCACGGCTATTCACCGCCAGCACAATTTCCGGCTCCGGGTTGTTCCAGGTCGACGCGGCCAGCAGACCCACGTCCGCGCCGAAACCAACCGCCGACATCGGCTGCGACTTCGAGAACACTTCCGCGTCGGGACCGATGCCGACTTCCATGTATTGCGACCACGCACCGCGTCGTTCGAGTTCGGCCTTCAACTTCATCGCCGCTTCCGAGCCCGGCTCGATCTTCGACAGATCCGTGCCGATCATCGACGCGATGGTTTCGCGCACTTCCTTCGCCTTCGCCGGATCGCCGCCCGCCTGTTCCTCGATGACGCGCTCGATCAGGCTCACCGCGAACGTGACGCCGCATGCCTTGATCGCCTGGATGTCGCACGGCGCGAGCAGTCGCACGGAGGACGCAGCGGCACCGGGCACGTTAGCCGCGATCAGATCGGCGACCGCGCCGAGCGACACGCCGGGCGCCGTACGCGCGACCTGCGCAGCGTTTTCGCGCTCGAACAGATCGGCCGTGGTCGGCACGGTTGCGGTGATGTCGAACACCTCGCCGTTACGCACGACGACCACGCACGGACCTTCGTGCTGATCGCTTTTACGCCACACGCGGCCCACGAGCAGCGCCTGATCGACATCGCTCGGGAGGAAACTGGAGGGGGAAGTTGCGGACATGGAAATAGATATCTTCAGGAAAGTTGGGAGACAAAAAAACCGCGCTCGATATCGGCTATCAGGCGCGGCTCTGCAACTTGCACTTCAATGCGAATGCCGCGGATTGCCACGCTCGGCAATCACCTTGAGATAAAGCGTCGCCGGTTCGAGACAGCCGCCGGTCGACAGCTGGCCGACGGTCTTGCGATACAGCTCCTGCCACGGCGTCTGCGCCGGGGGAATCTCGAAGGTCGCTGTTTCGCGGCGTCGCGCGAGTTCATCTTCGTCGACCAGCACGTTCACGCTGCGCGAATTCAGATCCACGCGGATACGGTCGTTCGTGCGCAGCAGCGCAATTCCGCCGCCAACCGCCGCTTCCGGCGACATGTTGAGAATCGACGGACTCGCGGACGTGCCGCTCTGACGTCCGTCGCCCAGAGTAGGCAGCGACGTGATGCCCTGGCGCACGAGTTCAGCGGGCGGCGCCATGTTCACCACTTCGGCGCTGCCCGGATAACCGACCGTGCCCGCGCCGCGAATCACCAGAATGCAGTGCTGGTCGATTTCGAGCGACGGGTCGTTGATACGCGCGTGATAATCCTCGGGACCGTCGAACACGATCGCGCGTGCCTCGAAGGTATTTTCCGCGCCCGGCTCGCTCAGATAGGTCTGACGGAAAGCATCGCCGACCACCGACATCTTCATGATCGCACTGTCGAAGAAATTGCCGGACAGCACGATGAAACCCGCGCCATGCTTGAGCGGCTCGTCGGTCGTCTTGATGACGTCGCGATCGGGCGTCGGCGCCTGATCTGCGATCTCGGCAATCGTGCGGCCCGACACGGTGAGACATTCACCATGCACGAGGTCGGCCTTCCTGAGTTCCTGGAACACGGCAGGCACGCCGCCCGCGCGGTGAAAACTCTCGCCGAGGAATTCGCCCGCGGGCATGCAGTTGACGATCAGCGGCACCTGCTCGCCCACACGCTGCCAGTCGTCGAGACTCAACTCCACGCCGATGTGGCGCGCAATCGCAATCAGATGCGGCGGGCAGTTGCTCGACGCGCCCAACGCCGACGCCACGACAATCGCGTTTTCAAATGCTTCCTTCGTCATGATGTGCGACGGACGCACGTCGTCACGCACGAGGTCGACGATGCGCTTGCCCGTTGCATACGCCATCTGGCCGCGCTCGCGATACGCCGCCGGAATGCTCGCGCAACCGGGCAGCGACATGCCGAGCGCCTCGGCGATCGCGTTCATCGACAGCGCGGTGCCCATCGTGTTGCAGTGGCCGATGGAAGGCGACGATGCGGTCGTCAGTTGCATGAAGCCTTCGTAGTCGATTTCGCCGGTCGCCAGCAGATTCCGCGCGTGCCAGATGACCGTGCCCGAACCGACCCGCTTGCCTTCATGCCAGCCGTCGAGCATCGGACCGCCCGACAGCACGATAGCGGGCATGTCCACGGTCGCGGCTGCCATCAGTAGCGCGGGCGTGGTCTTGTCGCAACCGGTGGTCAGCACGACGCCGTCGAGCGGAAAGCCGTGCAGGATTTCAACGAGGCCGAGGTAGGCGAGGTTGCGGTCGAGCGCGGCGGTCGGCCGGCGGCTCTGTTCCGCGAGCGGATGAACCGGAAACTCCATCGGAATTCCGCCCGCATCGCGAATGCCCGCCTTCGTGCGCGCCGCCAGTTCGATATGGTGGCGATTGCAAGGCGCGAGGTCGCTGCCCGTCTGCGCAATGCCGATGATCGGACGACCCGACTGAAGCTCTTCGCGCGTCAGGCCGTAGTTCATGAAACGTTCGACGTACAGCGCCGTCATATCCGCGTGCGATGGGTCGTCGAACCATTCCTGGCTACGCAGCCGGCGCGGTGTGGATGCTGACATGTTGCTTATCTCTCTGTCATGGGGAGGGTTGAACCGCTTGCGTGTTCCATGGCACGCGGTGCGTGGCTGGGCTTGCCGCCATCGGCCGATGCGTTGCGTGCCAGCATGCTGCGCGGCACGAGCAGGATCAGCACACAGCTGACCAGCAGGCACGCACCGAGCGCATAGGTACCGTTGTTGATATCGCCGGTCACGTTCTTGGCGACTGCCGTAATCATCGAGCCCGTAAAGCCGGACAGATTGCCGATTGCGTTGATCATCGCGATGCCGGCGGCAGCCGCCGCGCCTGACAGCAACTGGCCCGGGAAGGTCCAGTAAATCGGCATCAACGCGAGGATGCCGGCCGTTGCAATGGTCAGGAACGTGATGGCGAGCACGATCTGATGCGCAAACGCCGCGCTCAGAATCAGCCCGATTCCGCCGATCAGCGCAGGAATCGCCGCATGCAGGCGCCGCTCACCGGTTTTCTTCGAATGCCACGCGTTGGCGAGCGTTGCGATGATCGCCACTCCATAAGGAATAGCCGTCAGCAAGCCGATATGCAAGGGATCCTGCACGCCCGTCGCCTTGATGATCGACGGCAGCCAGAAGGCAAGGCCGTAGAAGCCGGTGTTGAAAGTCAGCAGGATGGCAACCAGCAGCCACACTCGCGGATCGCGCACGGCCGAGCCGAAACGCGCGGTCTTGTGCGTGCTTTCGCGTTGCAGATTCGCGGCCAGCAGGCTCTTTTCCTGCGGCGTCAGCCAGCGCGCGCGGTCGATACCGTCGTCGAGCGAGAAGTACACGACGAATGCGGTCAGCAGCGACGGTACGCCTTCGAGCAGCAGCATCCATTGCCAGCCCTGATAGCCGAACAGCCCCGCCGTGTGCTCCATCAACCAGCCGGAGATCACGCCGCCGAGCATCAGGCTGACCGGCATCGCGATCAGGAAGCCGGACATCACGCGGCTCTGGCGTTGCGCCGGAAACCAGTAGTTCAGGTACAGAATCACGCCGGGGAAAAAACCGGCCTCGCAGATACCGAGCAGAAAGCGCAGCACGTAAAACATGGTCGCGGTTTCGACATGTGCGAGGTGCGCGAGCGGTTCGACGAACGCGAGCGCCATCGACACGATGCCCCATGTGAACATGATCCGCGCGATCCAGAAGCGCGCGCCGTACTTATGCAGAAATACGTTGCTGGGTACTTCGAAAATGAAATAGCCCCAGAAGAACACGCTGGCGCCGATTGCGTACATGGTGTCGGACAGACCGAGATCGTCGAGCATCTGCAATTTCGCGAAGCCGACGTTGACGCGGTCCAGATAGGCCACCACGTAGCACAGCAGCAGCACGGGCAGCAGGCGGCGCACGACCTTGCGATAGGTGCGCTCCTCGAACTCGCTGGTCCCCGCGGGATGGGTCGCGCTGGTGGAAGGCGCTGTGGTCATTCGTATCTCCGTTGCGTATTTGTTCTGGCAATGCGTGGCGCGATGGTGGGCGTTTTCTTCAAACCCGCGCCGTTCGCGCCCCCGGTTAAGTTACCGGTAACATTTGATGCTGTGGATGTTACGCGTGGTGAATCATCCGAACAACCAAGGGATATCCCTGACCCGCGCCGCCGGACCGCAGGTGGAATGTAATGCGGAGGCGCTATGCGTTCAGCCGCGCCCGCTCACGTGCTTTCGCGAGGAATCACGGTGAAGTCGATCTTGACGGCTTTCGCGCGCTGCGTCGGAACCGGCGCATTGCCAGCGCCGCCCGCTTCACGCGCTTTCAGTTCGGCGAGCAGCGTTTCGCCCGCGCGCAGTCCGATACCGTAAGCGTCTACCGATACCGTCGTGATGGTCGGCTGCGAACACCACGACACTTCGAAATTGCCGAAGCCTGCAATCGCGATATCGCCCGGCACCGACAAGCCGCGCCGATGGCACTCCATCATTGCGCCGAACGCCGACATGTCGCTCACGCACATCACGGCGTCGGTGTCGGGCCACGCTTCGAGCAATGCGCCGATTGCGGGCGCGCCGTGACTCATCGTGATCGGCGAATCGCCGAGGCGGATCACGCGTGGCTCGCCAAGACCGAGGGCTTTCATTTCGGCGATATACCCGCGCATCCGGTCAAGCCCGCGCCGGTCACGCTCGCTCGCCCCGCCGATAAACCCGATACGCCGATAACCACCTGCATGCAGATGCCGGACCATCGCGCGCGCCGCCGTTGAGTTCGAGAAGCCGACAGCCGCGTCGATCGGATCGGCGGGCAGGTCCCACATTTCGACGACCGGAATGCCCGCGCGCTTGAGCAGCGTGCGCGTCGCTTCGGTATGCCGCCCGCCGGTCAACGCAACACAGCGCGGCTGATGACGCAGCATCGAACGAACCAGCAGTTCTTCCTGCTCCAGACGGTAGTCGGTATCGCCGAGCAACAATTGCAGGCCGTGCGGGGTCAACGCGGCATTCAGGCCGCGCACGGTATCGGAAAAGTTGGAACTGGCAAGCGACGGCACCAGCACCGCGACGAACTCCGAGCGCCCCGACGACAACGCGCCAGCCGCCGCATCGGCCACATAGCCGAGTTCGTCGATCACTTTCTGAACCCGCTCGCGGGTTGCCTGCGACACGCTGCGCCCGGCCAATACGCGGGACACGGTCATCTTCGACACGCCGGCGCGTTCGGCAACATCGGACATGCGGGGCGGAACAGGCGGCCTGGACGTCATGGTATCGATCACTGCGAGTGCGCAGAAGTCAGAGAACGCACATGATACCTGGCGACACTGCGGGCAGGGCCAGGTTTCATGGATCGCGACTCTGGCGGTATTGACGCGCTATTGCGCGAAGCCCCATTTGCACTGCGCCTGAGGCTGCCCCGGCACTGGCGCGCGAAACGAGAACAGGCCGCCCGCCTGCGGCTGCCGCTGACGTTCGGCGGCCGACAAACCTTTCCACGCCGTCGACGCATACACGGTTTGCAGATCGTCGCCGCCGAACGCGAGCTTGGTGACGTTGGCGCACGGAAACGGCACCTGCTCGACCAGTTCGCCCGCGGGCGAGTAGCGCTCGATGCGCCATCCGCCGAACAGCGCGACCCACACGAAGCCTTCGGAATCGACGGCCATGCCGTCCGGGTGGCCGTCGCCGGAAATGGTGGCGAACGTGCGCCTGTTCGACAACGCGCCGTCTTCGGCGACATCGAACGCGTACACCACGCGCTGCATCGTGTCGTTGTGATACAGCGTGCGCCGGTCGGGGCTCATCGCGGGGCCGTTGGTGATCACATAGCCGTTGTCCTGAGCAAGCACCTCACCGCTGTCGTTCACGCGATACAGCGTGCCGGTGGGTTGCTCCTCGGCGTCGTCCATCGAGCCGAACCACAGGTGGCCGCTTGCATCGACGAAACCGTCGTTGAGACGATTGCCCGGCAAATGCGCTTCGATATCTTTGAGCTTGATGAACTGACCGCTGCCCGTATCGAATCGATACAGACCGCCCGGCATTCCGCAGATAAAAGCGCGATCGCGGTTAGCGAGCGGCGCGACAAAGCCGGGCTGATCGGGGGCATTCCACGTCTGCGTATCACCCAACCCACCCGACCAGCGGTGAATCTGACGGCCCTTGATATCAACGAAGTAAACCGCGTTCTCTTCGGCACGCCAAACCGGGCCTTCGCCCAGCTCCGCATTGACCGGCCATACGCAGACAGGAATGCGGAGTTTCATTCGCCGTACCACCCTGCATCGACGAAATAATCACGGCCCGAGCAACGCGATGCGTCGTCGGAAGCGAGGAACAACGCCATGCGCGCAACGTGCTCCGGTTCGACACGCAAACGCAGGCACTGGCTCGCGACCACCTTCGCTTCGCTTTCGGGCGATTGCCACAACTGCATCTGACGCGGCGTGCGAACCGCGCCCGGAATGATCGTGTTCACGCGGATGCCGGCATCGCCGAGATCGCGCGCAAGCCCACGCGTGAGGCCCTCGATACCCGCCTTCGCGGTCATGTAGATCGCGAGGTTCGGCAGCGCGAGATGCCACGACACCGAGCCGAGATTCAGGATCACACCGCGCCCCAGCTTGCGCATGCCGGCCGCGACGGCCTGCGCGCAAAAGAACTGATGCCGCAGATTCACCGCGATGCGTCCGTCCCAATACTCAGGCGTGACGGCTTCGATCTCGTGCCGGTCGTCATTGCCCGCATTGTTGACGAGGATCTCGATCGGGCCCGCCGCTTCGGCGATCGCGTTGAACGTGCTCTGAATGGCGTCGGCGCTGCGCAGATCGCAGCGATGGAACACCGGCGGATGAGCGGAGCCGCGCAGCGCTTCCTGCAACGCCAGCGAATCTTCTTCGGCTACGTCGAGGAAAAAGACCCGCGCGCCCTGCTGCGCGAAAGCCTCGACCATCGAGGCGCCGATACCGCTGCCGCCACCGGTGATGACAACCGTTTTGCCCGACAGGCTGGGATAGATTGCGTACGACATCTGTTATTCCACTTGTTCCGAGTATGACTACGAACGATGGCGCGCTGCCTCCCCTCGGCTGCGCGCCACACCCTATCCTTTACCGCTCGACCTTGACCTCGCTGACCATCCGCCAGTCGCGCTCGAGCGTTCGCACTGCATTTCCGGTGACCGTCACCGTACCGCTCAGGTGCAGGTCGCGGCTCGAACTGCCGACCATCAGGTCGAAGTCGCCAGGCTCGACAATACGCTCACCGCGCCCGTCGGTGAAGTTGAGCATATCGACGGGAATCTTCACATGAACCTGTGCCGTGTTGCCAGCGGCCAGCGGAACGCGTGCGAACCCCTTCAATTCGCGCACCGGGCGCGTGGCTGATGCGAGACGGTCGCGTACGTAGATCTGCACGATTTCGGTGCCTTCGCGCGAACCGATGTTGTCGACCGAGAAGCTGAGTTCGATCGTGCCGTCGGCAACCGGCACTTCGCGCTGCGCCACCGCGAGATTGCCATAACGGAACTGCGTATAGCTGAGCCCGAAGCCGAACGGGTAGCGGCTGCCGAAGTGATACGCCACCGGAGTGCCCGCGCTCTTGAGCTTGTGGTTATACACGTAGGGCACCGCGCCCGCGCTTTTCGGCACCGACAACGGCAGACGGCCGGTGAAGTTCGCGCGGCCCACCAGCAGGTCGGCGAGCGCTTCCGCGCCGCGTTCGCCCGGCGCGAAGGCCATGATTTGCGCCGCGATACGATCTTCCAGACCGCCGAGGTTGTACGGACGGCCGCCCGTCATCACGACGACCGTCGGCGTGCCGCTGTCGACCACCGCCGCGAGCAACGCCTGTTGCACGCCCGGCAGATCGAGGCTGTCGGTATCGGAACCTTCGCCCACCGTGCCGGACTGGAACAGCCCCGACAGATCGCCGACGAAGACGATCGCCACACCGGCCGCGCGCGCGGCATCAACCGCCGCTGCGATGCCCGCCGTATCCTGGCTGATCAGTTCGTCGCGATTGGTGATGGCCATCGTGTCGAGCGATACGTCGCCCGGGAACACCGGCGCACCGGCGCGTCGTTCGGCGATGATGTCGCACCCGTGCGAGTGGACCACGCGATCGTCGCCGAGCAATGCGCGCAGCGATTTCAACGGCGTGCTGATCGACGCCACCGATTGCTCGCCCGAATTGATCAGATGCACCGGGAAGCTGTAACCGGCCAGCAGCGCGAGCGGATCGTCGGCGGTCGGTCCGATCACTGCGATCTTCGTCGCGCCCTTCGGATCGAGCGGCAGCACGCCGCCTTCGTTGCGCAAAAGCACTGCCGATTCGAGCGCGACCTGATAAGCGGTATCGCCTGCGGATTCGCTTTTTACATCGACCTGATCCGGGTCAGCATACGGATTCTCGAACAGGCCGAGACGGAATTTCGTGCGCAGCACGCGCGACACCGTCGCATCGATCGTGGCCTCGCTGATCTCGCCACGTGCCAACGCCTCCTTCAGATGCAGCGCACATTCGTGACCGGGCAACTCGACGTCGAGGCCCGCATTGAACGCGAGCGCGGCCGCTGCGGCGCTGTCGGGCGCGACAGCGTGGTGGCTGAACAGCAGATCGACACCCGCATAGTCGGCGACGATCAGACCATCGAAGCCCCACTTGTCGCGCAACGTTTCGGTCAGCAGCTTGCGGTCCGCATGACACGGCATGCCGTCGATGTCGTGATATGCGGGCATGACCGAACCGGCATCCGCGAGCTTGACCGCCATTTCGAACGGCAGCATGAACACGTCGTTCAGTTCACGCGGACCGACATGCACAGGAGCGTGATTGCGCGCACCTTCGCTCGCCGAATGGCCGACGAAATGCTTGAGCGTCGCGAGCAGATCACGCTTCTCGCCTTGCAGGCCCTTGACGTAATGACACGCGAGCACGCCGACCAGATACGGGTCTTCGCCGAGCGTTTCTTCGGTGCGGCCCCAGCGCGGATCGCGCGACACATCCAGCACCGGTGCAAGCCCTTGATGGCAACCAATCGAGCGCGCCTGTTCGCCGATGATTTCCCCAACCTGTTCGACCAGCGCCGGATTCCACGTGGCCGCATAGTTCAACGGCGACGGAAACAGCGTGGCGTCCTTGATCATCAGGCCAACCAGACATTCTTCGTGCGACATCACCGGAATGCCGAGCCGCGTGTCTTCCACCATCTGACGCTGCAACGCATTCAATGCGCGCACGCCTTCTTTCGGGTCGACCGTGTGCGTGCCGAGCGGACGCGTGATCTGGCCCAGACCGTGCTGCAGGATCATGTCGACAGTCACGCCGGCATCGCCATGCGCGAAATCCACCGTACGCGCTTCGTGCTTGCCGTCGGACGACAGCTTCAGCCACGCCGAGTGAAGCTGCGCGATTTTCTCGTCCTGGGTCATGCGCGCCAGCAGATCGGCGACGCGCTCGTCAACGGCAGCTTCCGGGTTGCGGTAAAGCGGAACATCACTTTGGCGAAGCAACATCAAGAACTCCTTTAAATGATCCTGGTGGCCGGAGCGCGCATCGCGTCCGACATTTTTTTGTTCTTCACAATTTCGCGCCTCCTAAACCAGTTGGAGTACTAATAAAACGCGAAATTCATCGATCTGGAATGGCGGCGAGGCTACACCGCCTCGCCTTGGTGAAAAGTATTGGTTGCCGCTCGATCAGTGCAAACGTGGCAGCGCGAAATCCTGTTGATCGAACACATGGCAGGCTTCCGGCGTGAGCGTGAGTTCGATTCGCTCATCGTGTGTCACGCCGCCGTCGCCCGGCAATTTGGCGATCATCGGACTGCCGTCGCGACTGCCGCCGTCGATATGAACGTAGCTGTGCTCGCCCATGCGTTCAACGAGACGCACCGCGCAGCGAATCGTCTGTGCGCCCGCGTGACCATTGGGCAAACCCAGATGCTCCGGCCGGATGCCCAGCGTGACCGGGTTGCCCAGTTGCTGCTTGCGGCCATCGACCTGCGCCCGCACGCGCTCACCGCTCGTCAGTTCGACCTCGATACCGTTGGCGTCGATTGCTGTCACATAGCCCGGCAGGAAGTTCATCTTCGGCGAGCCGATGAAGCCCGCGACGAAGCGGCTCTTCGGACGGTGATACAGATCGAGCGGTGCACCAATCTGCGCGATGCTGCCGTGTTTCTCGAGGTCTGCACCCGCTTGCAGCAACACGATCTTGTCGGCCAATGCCATCGCTTCGATCTGGTCGTGCGTGACGTAAATCGCGCTCGCCTGACGGAATTCGCGATGCAGTCGCGCAATCTCGATACGGGTCTGCACGCGCAGCGCGGCATCGAGATTCGACAACGGTTCGTCGAACAGAAACACGCCCGGCTCGCGCACGATCGCCCGGCCAATTGCCACGCGCTGCCGCTGTCCACCGGACAACGCAGCGGGCTTGCGTTCGAGCAGTCCGTCGAGTTGCAGCGTCGCAGCCGTGCTGCGCACCTTGCGGTCGATGGTCGCCTTGTCGATCTTTGCCTGACGCAGCCCGAACGCCATGTTCTCGTAGACGCTCATGTGCGGATACAGCGCGTAGTTCTGGAACACCATCGCGACCCGGCGCTCTGCCGGCGACACGCTGTTCATCAGCTTGCCGTCGATGCGCAAATCGCCGGAGGTGATCGATTCGAGGCCCGCGATCATGCGCAGCAGCGTGGACTTACCGCAGCCCGACGGCCCGAGGAACACGCAGAATTCGTTGTTGCCGACTTCGAGGTTGGCGTCGCGAATCACCGCGTTGCCGCTCGCATAGGACTTCTGTACGTTAGAGAGAGAAATGCTTGCCATATCGTTTTATGCGAAGTTCGGTGTGTGCGGGCCACGTCGGCCCGCACGATTGGAGGCGGTGTGCGATACGGATCAGCCCTTCAGCGAGCCGGCCATCATCCCCTTGATCACGCGCTCCTGACCGAACGCGTAAGCGACGATCAGCGGCAACGACGTGAGCACCAGGACGGCCAGCATCGACGGGATATTCGACGCGTATTGGCCCATGAAGTCCCAGATCGCGAGCGGCAGCGTGCGGTGTTCGGATGTCGACGTGAGCATGTACGCGAAGATAAATTCGTTCCACAGTCCGATGCCGTTGAAAATCGCCACCGTGGCGAGCCCCGGTCCCGACAGCGGGAAAAAGATGCGCCAGAAGATCGTGAACGGACCGCAGCCGTCGAGTTGCGCCGCCTCTTCGAGCTCGCGCGGAATCTGGCGCATGAACTCGGTCAGAATGAAGATCGACACCGGCAGACTGAGCGCCACATAAGGACCGAGCAGCGCGAACGGTGTGTCGTAAAGACCGAGGTTGCGCGTGAGCAGATAGATCGGCACGAGCGTTGCATGCAGCGGCACGATCATGCCCGCCACCACCAGACCGAACAGCAGCTTGTTCAGCTTGAAGCGCATGCGCGCAAACACGTAGGCCGCCATCGCGCTGATGATGACGATCAGCAACACCGACACGCCCACCGTGAACACGCTGTTACGAAAGTACGTGAAGAACGGCCCCTTCAGCACGGCCGCGTAATTGCCCCAATACAGTTGGCTCGGCGGTGCCCAAACGGACGTCGCAAAGGTCTCTTCCTGACTCTTGAGGCTCGACACGACCATGAAGAGAAACGGGATCGTCGTGACAGCCAGCCAGATCAACGCAAGCAGAGGAATCCCCACGCGAGGGAAGCGCAGTGTCTTGTTCATGGTTCAGACCTCGGTTGCAAAACGGCGGGTGAAATACATCGATACCGCCGCCACCGCGATGACGATCAGGAACATCGCCGAGCCGATGGTGCTGCCGTACCCGAGCTGGAACGAACTGAATACCGTGCGATACATGTAGGTCGCCATCACTTCGGACGAGCCTTCGGGACCGCCGCCAGTCATCACGAAGACAAGATCGAAATAGCGCAGCGAGCCGAGCACGGACAGCAGCACCGCCGTGCGCACCGTGCCTTGCAGATGCGGCAGCTTGATGCGCCAGAAAATGGTCCACTCCGAAGCGCCGTCGAGGAGAGCCGCTTCGTTGACTTCGGCGGGCATCGACGAGAGACCGGCGAGAAACAGAATCATGTAGAAAGGCGCGTTCTGCCAGATGATCACGGCAATGGTCGCGCCCAGCGACAAGTGCGGATCGCCCAGCCAGTCCTTCGCGAGACCATCGAGCCCGAATGCCTGCAGCGCGACGTTGAGCGGCCCGAAGTTCGGATCGTAGATCTGCTTGAACAACACGCCGATCGCCACGCTCGACATCAGCAGCGGCAGGAAATAGAGAACCTTGAGCACGCGCGAGCCACGGCCGGCTTTTTCCAGCAGCACGGCGAGCACGAGCGCGATAGGAAGCTGGATGACGATCGACGCGACAGCCAGAATCACGTTGTTCCTGAGCGATTGCCAGAACACCGCGTCGTGCGCAAGACGCTCCCAGTTCGCGAGCCCGATATAACGGGCGGTATTGCCGAGACCGTTCCAGTCGACCAGCGACAATCGCAGGCTGGAGACGAGCGGATACAGCAGGAACACGGCCAGCAGCAGCAGCGACGGCGCAAGGAACACAGCCGTGACGAGCGTTTGCGACGAGATTCGCAGCCGGCGTTCGGGTGTAACGGAAAGTGCGATATTCACGAGCTTGTATGCCGGCCGGCACCTCGCGGCGCCGACCGGCCCTTCCTTAAGGACTGAGATTAACCGCCCTTCTTCGAAGCGGCTTCCATTTGCTGCGCGGCAGCCTCAGGCGTCAGCGACAGACCGAACAGTTGCTGCGTCGTGTCCTTGTGCATTTCGCCGAGCGCCGGCGGCAGAGCCTGGTCGTACCAGAGCTGCACGCTCGGAGCGGCGGCAAGCAGTTGCTGCAGACGCTGCGTGAACGGATCGTCGATCTTGACGTTGTTGACCGGCGGGAGCTTGTGGTCGTCCGATGCGCGAGCCTGCATCGCCGAGTCGTCGGTCATTGCCTTGATCAGCTTGAACGCTGCGTCGGGCGTCTTGCACTCGGTCGAGATGCTCAGGAAGCCGTCGCCGACCGTACCGATCAGGTCGCGCGGATCACCCTTCCCGCCCGGCACGCTCGGGAACGGGAAGAAGTCGAGATTCTTCGAGAAAGCCGGATCTTCGTTCGCGATGGTCGAGGCTTCCCACGCGCCCATCAGTTCCATTGCGGCCTTGCCCGAATACAGCAGACGGCGCGATGCGCCCGAGTCGTAATCCAGACCGTTGATACCCGGCGCAAACGCACCCGCTTTCACGAGTTCCTGAATACGCTTGCCGGCTTCGATGAACGCCGGATCTTCGAAGCCCTTGCCCTTGCCGTCGATCGCGTCCTTCACGACTTGCGGACCACCGATACGGTCGACGAGGTACATGTAGTACATCGAGCCGGTCCACTTGTTCTTGTTCGCGAGCGAGAACGCAGCGACGTTGTGCGACTTCAGCACGGCGACGACGTGCATCAGTTCATCCCACGTCTTCGGCGGCGTGATGCCGTACTTCGCGAAAACGTCCTTGTTGTAGAAGATCACCGCAGCCGCCGCGTTTTCAGCCGCGACACCGTAGGTCTTGCCGTCGAACGTCGTGACGTTCCACGACGATTGCATGAAGCGATTGCGATACGCCGGGTCTTTGTTCAGGTACGGCGTGAGGTCCACGATCTGGCCGGATTTGACATACTCGTGCAGGCCGCCGCCGCCCCAGTTCTCGAACACGCACGGCGGCTGGTTCGCGCCGAACGCGACCTTCAGCTTCGTCTTGTAGGCCTCGTTCAGAATGTGCGAATTCTCGACCTTGTAGCCCGGGGTCGCCTTCTCGAAGCGATCCGACGCGTCACGAATGATCTTGCTCGACGACGTGTTGGTTTGCTGATCCCACGCGGTGATCGTCGAATCTGCGAATGCGGCTGTCGAAACGACTGCGGACAGCGTGAATGCGAGCGCCGCGGCGCTGGCAATTGACCGCGCTTTGGAAAAAGCCGGGTACGCCATGTTTGTGTCCCCTCTCATGGATATTAGAATGTCAACCGGATCGTGTAACGTTAGCCTTAACGTTAGCGAATGTTAGACTTGTGTTCAAACGGTTGCTATGCGGGATTTTACCTGGTGACCTGAGACGCCTGTCACCGACTGCGCAATACGATCAAACCCTGCGTAGCCGCGATCATAGCCGGTTCTGGTAGAATAATCGCCATCAAGACGTTACCGCTAACGTTGGCAACGAGTCGATTTCGACATGACCACCCGGACCCCCTCGTCACGCATGGCAAAGCAGACCCCTACGCTCGAGCACGTTGCCAAGCTCGCTGGCGTGTCGCAAATGACCGCTTCGCGCGCACTGAACGGCCGTCCCGGCGTGTCGCGCGAAACGCGCGACGAAATCATCCGCATCGCGTCGGACATCGGCTATGTCGTCAACCGCACCGCGCAAAAGCTGTCGGGTGGCCGCAACGGCATCATCGGCATCATCACGCCGACGCTCGACACGCAGTTTTCCAGCGAACTGATTCTCGGCGCGGGCCGTGCGGCACGCGGTGCGGGCTGCGAGATTCTGGTCTACACCGTGTTCGACGAAGACCGTCATCCGCATCACGATCTGCTCGGGCTGATCCAGCAGTTCTCGGACGGCATCCTCGCGATTCTGCCGCGCGAGTCGTTGTGCCTCGAAGCGCTGGCTAATGCGAAGGTGCCGGTGGTCGTCGTCGATCAACGCGGCAGCACGCTGACCGATTTCCCGTCGGTTTCCGTCGACAATTACGGCGGCGCCCGCCTCGCAGTCGAGCATCTCGCGGAACTCGGTCACAAACGGATCGCGTTTCTCGCGGGCAATGAGACGATTGAAGGCGTGCGCGACCGGCAGCGCGGGTACCAGGACACGTTGGCCCGGCTCGGCTTGCCGCGCGAAGATGCGCTCGTCGCCGAAGGCGATCTGTCGCAAATGATGGCGTTCGACGTCACATTCGATCTGCTCAATCTCGCCGATCCGCCCACCGCGATCTTCACGGCGAATGACCAGAGCGCGTTCGGCGTGATCGCTGCGATTCGGGAAGCGGGCCTGCGCGTGCCGGACGACATCTCGGTGATCGGCTTCGACGACATCCCGATGTCGGAGCAATTTCATCCGGCGCTCACCACGATCCGCCAGCCGTTCCAGCAAATGGCGCGTTCCGCCGTCAATACGTTGCTCGCGCAGATCGCCGGGATCGGCGCCGCTTCGCAACGCATCACGCTGCCGGCGGAACTTGTCGTGCGCGACTCCACCGGCCAGGTCCGGACGAAGTAGAGCCGCGCGCATTACCAGATTGTTTCTACGTAAGTGGAGGCGCGCACCTTGGCATCCGAGGTGACGAGCGCCCCGCCGAAAGTGCGCGCGGTGGCGACGATCAATCTCTGATGCGACGTCAACGCGGGCGGCAACGTGGCCGCGCGAATCGCGATCTCGGTGTCGACCGGGACCATCCGCACGCCTTCCATCGACGCAAACGTGGACAGCCAACTACGGGCGTCCATCGACAACCCGAGCCGGCCATCTTTCACGAACTCCGCGATTTCAAGCGCGCTAATCGCCGAGATGAGGATTTCGCCGCCGTTCAGTTCGCGATCGATTGCATCGTGTGCCGCCTGACTCAACGCCTTCTGCCTGCCTAGCCAACACACCAGCGCAAGCGTGTCGAGCGTGATCATCGCTCTTCCTGTTCCAACGCCGTTGGAACAGCCGGGTGTTTCATATTGATGTGTACGATCGACGCGCGCAGCAGTTCGAGCGGATTTTCCTGCTTGCTCCGGTAGGGCCGGATTTCAATGGTGGGTTGTCCCCGGTCGGTGACGACCACGGTTTCACCCAGCATTTCCACTTGCCGGAACAGTTCGCATGCGCGCGACTTGAAAATGGCCTTCGATACTCTCTTTTCCATTGCGATCTCCACCCAACCTATTGGTACGGCTATTTTTATGAATCGGGACCACCGCCCTGACTTACGGTTCGCGGCCCGATATTCTTTATCAATCTTGCCCAGCAACTTCCAGAAGCTCTCTCAGACTTCCAATACTTTCCAATGCTTATGGCTCTCGCCGGCGAACATGATTACGATGTAGGCTCGCCTCAAGCATCAGCTCAACGCCACTACGCGCTTCATCAGCAACAAACACGATGAAGCCGCCCCAAACCGGTCCTTGCGCCGGTTTCTATCGATCAGAAAACGCTCCGATACGGTCGATATTTGTCCTCGCCGTGGATAGTCGAATAAGCACAGAATCTGTCTAACGTTATCCCTAACGTTAAATGATGTTAATGTCGTGCAAGTATCGCCGCCATGCGGAGTTTACCTGGTCTCCTGAACCCTTTTCACGCTTACTGGTCATGGGATTGCGCCGAATCTGCCACGCCGTGAAAGTCCCATTGGGGATTCGTTCATTGCATGCACATATGACACCAGAATCGTCCGTTTTAATAATGCGATTCGCATATAAAAATGAGCCCCGGAATGCCGTGAAAATATTGCACGCTGTTACTGGCTTTCCGTTTCCAACGGGTCCGGCTGCGACGCGTGATGGGCATCGAAATGCACGATCGACGCGCGCAGCAGTTCAAGCGGATTTTCGTCCTTGCTGCGGTATGGCCTGATTTCGATGGTGGGTTGTCCGCGATCGGTGACGACCACGGTTTCGCCCATCATTTCCACGTGCCTGAACAGTTCGCATGCTCTCGACTTGAAAATGGCTTTCGATACCCTCTTTTCCATTTCGCTCTCCACCCAGGCAATTCATACGTCTACTATTTTTTGAGCCGCAACCGTCGTGCGCGACGGCCGGGTTCCCGACGAGTCGTCAGGCGACGGCCTGCGCCCGCTCTCCCACTTCACGATGTTCAAATGCCACCGCAGCGCCTTTCGCATCGAAGAGCGTGACCGACGCCGCCGCCACCTTGATGCCGACGTGCGCGCCGACAGCGTGCTGAGCGTCCTTCTTGTCGAGCTTCAGCGAAATGGGCTTGCCCACGCCGTCGAGTTGCGCGTGCAGAAGCGACACGTCACCCAGGTGCTCGACCAGTTCCACGCGAGCAGGAAGCCCTTCACCCGGCGCGCCGACGCCGAGGTACTCAGGGCGCACGCCGAGCGTCAGCTCACCGGCAATCGCGCGATCCGGGCGGCCCGGCAAGACGATCTGGTCACTGCCGCCGGTCAGCGTGACCACCGTTTGCGATTCGCTCTGCGACACGAGCGTGGCGGGCAGCATGTTCATTTGCGGCGAGCCGATAAAGCCACCGACAAAGCGGTTCGCCGGCCGGTCGTACAGGTCGAGCGGCGCGCCGATCTGCTCGATATGTCCTTTGTTGAACACGACGATCTTCTGGCCGAGCGTCATCGCCTCGACCTGGTCGTGCGTGACGTAGATCATCGTCGTGCCGAGTTCGCGGTGCAGCTTCGCAAGTTCGATCCGCATCTGCACACGTAGCGCGGCGTCGAGATTCGACAGCGGTTCGTCGAACAGAAATACGCGCGGCTTGCGCACGATCGCGCGGCCGATCGCGACGCGCTGACGCTGGCCGCCCGAGAGCGCCTTCGGCTTGCGGTCGAGCAGATGGGTAATCTGCAGAATCTCGGCGGCACGCCCCACCGCGTCGCTCACTTCGCGCTTCGATTTGCCCGACAGCTTCAGCGAAAAACCCATGTTTTCCGCGACCGTCATGTGCGGATATAACGCGTAACTCTGGAACACCATCGAGATGCCACGGTCCGCGGGTTGCAGGTCGTTGACCCGTACGCCGTCGATCAGAATGTCACCGCCGCTCACCGATTCGAGTCCGGCGATCATGCGCAGCATGGTCGACTTGCCGCATCCCGACGGCCCGACGAATACCGTGAACTGACCATCCGGAATATGAAGGTCGATGCCCTGAATGACCTGTGGTCCTTCACCATACGTCTTCGCGACGTTACGCAATACGAGTTCGCCCATTTCTAGCTTCTCCTGAAACCTGAATCCTGATGCCCGATACCTGCTGTCCCGCGCGACGTGGCGCGCCGCCACGTTCTGCCGCGTCGCGCGGGTTGCGTGCGATGCCGATGAATCCGCGTTAGCGCGACGCCGCCACGCCCGCGTGCTGCGCAATCACGTCGCGATACCAGAGCGCGCTGTCTTTCGGCGTGCGCTGCTGGGTTGCATAATCGACGTACACCATGCCGAAGCGCTTGTCGTAACCCGACGCCCATTCGAAGTTGTCCATCAGGCTCCACGCGAAATAACCGGCGACGTCCACGCCCTTCTTCGCCGCATCCGACAACGCCGACAGATGCAGGTCGAAAAAGCTGATGCGGTCGGTATCGCGCACGCGACCGTTATCGAGCACGTCTTTCGCGGCACAGCCGTTTTCGGTGATGTAGATCGGCGGCAGGTGATAGTCGGCGTTCAGCTTCGTCAGCAGTTCCGTCAGGCCTTGCGGATAGATTTCCCAGTCCATGTCGGTAAAGCCGAGCACGCCCGGCGGACGCTTCGGACCCGACGCGCTCGCGAAAATGCGCGTGTAGTAGTTCACGCCGAGAAAGTCCATCGGCGTGCCGATGATGTCGAAGTCACCGTCGCGGATCACCTCTTGCGGGCCGTTCTCGCCGTACCACGCAAGCGCTTGCGCCGGATAACGGCCTTTGAACAGCGGGTCCATGTACCAGCTCACGAACTTCTCGTATTCGAGCGACGCGGCGGCCTGGTCTTCAGGCGAATCGGTCGCGCCATCCGACGACGACTGGTTCAGCACGATGCCGAGCGGCACCTTCACGCCGTCGGCGCGCAACGCCTGCAACGCGAGACCATGCGACAGCAGCAGGTGGTGCGCGACATGGGCCGCTTTCTTCAGGCTCTCGTTGCCCGGCGCGAAATAGCCGGTCACGTTGCCGAGCCACGCGGTACACCACGGCTCGTTATGCGTGGCGATGGACGCCAGACGGTCGCCCAGCACGCTGCCGATCTTGCTTGCGTAGTCTGCGAAACGATAGGCGGTGTCGCGGTTTTCCCAACCGTTTTGCGAGTCCTGCAATGCTTGCGGCAGGTCCCAGTGATACAGCGTCGCGAACGGCTGGATATTGCGCTTCAGCAGACCGTCGACGAGACGCTCGTAAAAGTCCAGTCCCTTCTCGTTGAATGCGCCACGGCCGTCCGGCTGCACGCGCGGCCACGCGATCGAAAAGCGATACGCCTGCAGGCCCAGTTCGGCCATCATGTCGAGATCCTGCTCCAGACGATGGTAGTGATCGCAGGCAACGTCGCCGTTCTCGCCTCTCACCACTTTGCCCGGCACCTTGCAGAAGGTGTCCCAGATCGACGCGCCGCGGCCGTCTTCGTTCGCTGCACCTTCGATCTGATACGAACTGGTCGCTACGCCCCAGACGAAGTCTTCTTTAAACCGGTATGTCGACATAAATAATGTTGCCCTGAATGGTCATGCCCGTGAGGGTCAAAAGTGAGTCGTTAGTCGTTAATCGGGAGAAACGGGATCAGGCCTTGACCGCACCGGTCGTCAGACCGTCGATCAGTCGGCGCGACGTGAAAGCGAACAGCACGAGCAGCGGTATCACGGCGACCGCCGAGCCCGCCATCACCGCGCCCCAGTCCGAATTGGTCGGGCTCTGCAAGATACGCAGCGCGAGCGGCAGCGTGTACATCGACGGCGAGCGCAGCACGACGAGCGCCGACAAAAAGTTGTTCCATGCCTGAATGAAGCTGATCAGGCCGAGCGTGCCGAGTGCCGGTCCGAGCAGCGGCAGCACCACGCTCCAGTAAATGCGGAATTCGCCGCATCCGTCGATACGCGCCGCCTCGATCAATTCCGACGGAATCGCCGACGCCACGTACTGACGCATCAGGAACACGCCGAGCGCGGCGGCCGCGCCGGGCACATACAGCGCGCGCGGCTCGTTGATCCAGCCCAGCAGGTTCATCGTCATGAAGGTCGGAATCATGCCGAGGAACGGCGGCACCAGCATCGCCGTCAATGCGACCGCGAACAGCGCCTTCTTGAAACGGAACTCGTACATCGCGAATGCGTAGCCCGCCATCGATGTGACCAGCAGCGTCAGCACCGTTTGCATCGTCGCTGTGTAGAAGCTCCAGCCGAGGTTGCGCCAGAACGGGATATGCCGCATCAGCGACGCCATGTTGTCCAGAAACGCGCTGCCGAACCACAACGGCGGCGGCATCGAGAAGATTTCCGAACTCGTGTGCGTCGCGAAGACGAACATGAAATAGAACGGCGAGAACATCAGCACCGCGCCCGCCAGCACGATCGCGTAGCCGGTATAGCGGGCCTTGTTATTCGACAGTTGCGACAGTTTCATCGCTGTCCCTCCTCGTTCATGCCGCTGCGGTGAAAGATGCGTGTGTTGAGCCACATCAGCGCGGCAATGGTGATGAACAGCAGCCACGCAATCGAACTCGCCGTACCGAAGTCGCCGTCGTGAAATGCCGTGCGGTACATGTAGACCGCCGTCGTCAGACCCGACTGACTCGTGCCCATGCCTTCATTCGGCAGCAGGATGAACGGCTCTTCAAACAGTTGCAGGCCGCCGATAATGGAGAGCGTCACCGCGAAGAAAATCATCGGCTTGATCAGCGGAATCGTGATGCGCGTGAACTGTTGCCAGCCGTTCGCGCCGTCGATTTTCGCGGCCTCGTAGAGATCCTTCGGAATGGTTTGCAGCGCCGACAGATAAAGCACCGTATTCCAGCCGACATAACGCCAGAAGATCACCACCGACACCGCCGGTTTGACGTTGGCCGGGTTATACAGCCACTCGATGCGATGCGCGGGCACGATCCAGTGAAGCCCCGGCAATTTGCCGATCTCGGCAATAGCGAGATTGATCATGCCGAAGTCGGTCGAATACAGCGACGAGAAGATCAACGCAATCGCCACACTCGACGTGATGAACGGCAGAAAATACAGCCCGACGACGAAATTGCGCCAGCGCCGGAATGCGGTCTGCAGGAAAAACGCGAGCGGCAATGCAATCAGATGTTGCGGCAGACCCGACGCGATCGCCATGTACGCCGTGTTGTACAGCGACTTCCAGTACCACGGGTCGGTCAGCGTGAACATGAAGTTCGACAGGCCCACCCACTTCATGCTGGCGAGCCCCGCTGTTGCGTCCCAGCTCTGGAACGACAGGTACAGCGAGAACAGCAGCGGAAACGCGATGAACAACGCGAACAACAGAAAGAACGGCGCGACAAACAGATAAGGCGCGACCTTCACTGGATTGACCAGCGATTTTCTGCGCGGCGCCGCGAGCGGCGGCCGCACGTCGCTCACGCGCCCTTCATGGGCGCCCGGCTCGGGTGTGGGCAGTGACAAGCTCATCAGTAGTTCCGTCCAGTCGGGCGTGGCCGGCAGGCATCGCCGGCCACGCTAGTGCAAACTTCAGCCACGGCGACGCTGCATGACAGCACGCCGTGGTGTTTCATCAACGGCGAATGCGGTGCGTGATCTGGTCTTGCGCTTCCTTCAGTGCCGTGTCGACGTCCTCGTTGTCGTCGACCACCTTGTCGAGCGCGGAGTGGACGGCTTCTTCCGCCACCTGGTCATACTTGCTGCGCTGGATTGCCGGAATGTGCGACGCTGCATCGCGCCAGATCAGACGGGCCTTTTCGTTGCCGAGGAACGCAACCGGCTCGGCGAAGAAACCGTCGTTCTGCGCGGAGAGCAGTGCGGGGAATGCGTCGATCGAACGGAACGAGGCCAGTTGCGTATCCTGGCGGGTGGTCAGGAACTTGATGAATTCCCACGACATCGCCTTTTGCGTCGCCTTCACGGGAATCGAGTAGAACGTGCCGCCGAACGATGCGTAAGAGTTGTTCGGCAGATTCGCCGCGCGCCACAGACCCTTCGTGTCCGGTGCGATCCACGACGACAGATGGCCGCCGAGCCATGCGCCCATCATCTGCGTGGCGACGGTGCCGCGCTTGAAGCTCTCGGCCCATTCGTTCGACCACGGCGTGATCTTCGCGTCGAGACCGAGGTCGCGCGCCTTCTTCGCGAGCTTGAACGCAGTGACGAAACGCGCGGACGTAACGACCGGATTGCCCGCCTTGTCGAAGTACACGCCATCGCCCTGCTTCAGATCGGCACGAATGTAGATGTCTTCGATATCGCGCGACGACGCCATCAGATACGCGCCCGTCGCCTTCTTGATCTTCACGCCCGACGCGAGATACGAGTCCCACGATTTGTTCAGATCGGCTTCGGTCACGCCGGCCTTGTCGAGAATGTCCTTGCGATAGAACAGCGTGCCCGGACCGATATCCGACGGCATGCCGACAATCGCGCCATCCTGCGTAGTGGCCTGCGCGAACGTATAGCCGATGAACTGGCTCTTGTACTGGCCCGCGTTGTACGGTGGCTTCGACAGGTCTTCAAGACCGCCGCCCGCTGCGAACCGGCCGATAAAGCCCACTTCGACCGCCATCACGTCGGGCAGATCGGAGCTGGTGGCGAGCGCGGTCGTCATTGCGTTGTGGTGATCGGCAATCGCCAGCGACGACACCTTGATGTCCACATCCGGATGGAGCTTCTTCCATGCCGGAAGCGCGTCCTTGATTTCCTGATCGAGCTTCGGGAAGACGGCGACCGTCAATGTGGTGTTCGCGTGTGCGCTGATCGCCGCGATGCTCAGCAGAACTGCGGCGGCTGGCCCTGTAAATCGGAATGTCATTTGTTTGTCTCCTGTTGAACCGTTTGTAGATTGCTGTCGGTTACTTCGTCGTTGCTTCTGGGGCTTTCCTGTTGCGACTCATCAATTACGATTTACTTTCCTTTATGCGTTTTGAAAGCGCTTTCATGGGCTTTCAAAAAAAACGCACCGAAGGGTGCATCCCGCTAACTTCTCGTCCGTGCCTACTGCTGACGCCGCGGTTTTGACCGCTTCGACACAGGTGTTGGCGCTGGCGCCGGACCTATTCGCTGCGTCGTCTCTCGTGTCACCAGCGTGAGCGGAATCGGATTCAGCGCGACGGCCTGCTTGCGGATCATCTGCACGATGCCTTGAGCCGCGAGACGGCCAATTTCATAAGTGGGCTGGCGGACCGTAGTGAGCGGCGGCGTCATGTACGACGAGGTGGGCAGATCGTCGAAGCCGACCAGCGACATATCTTCCGGCACCCGCAACCCGCGACGGAACAACGTGAGACGCGCGCCGTAGGCGGTTTGATCGTTCGCGCAGAACACGGCACTGAACGACGGCCCGCGCTCGAACAGCCGCTCCATGGCCGTGACTCCACCGGTCTCGAGATAGTCGCCCTGCTCGACCAGTTCCGCGTCGAACGGGATGCCCGCTTCTTTCAATGCGATCCGGTAACCGTCGAGACGCTCGATCGCATCTTCGTGATTCGGCGGCCCGGCGATAAACGCAATCTTGCGATGCCCCTCGCCGATCAGATGACGGGTCGCATCGCGCGCGCCCTGCAGATTGTCGATCGGCAAGCTCGCGAGAACGGCACTGTTCCGCACGGAGCGTCCGAGTACGAGCAAAGGTGCATGCCGCGAGTATTCGATCAGCGAGGTTTCGTCGAGCTGGGCATGCAGAAGAATGATGCCGTCGACACGACGCGCAATGAACTGCTCCATGCGCGACATTTCATCCTTGACGTTCCAGCGACTGCTGACGAAGAGCGGCGTAAAGCCTGGCTCATACAGTCCGTCTTCGATACCGCGCAGCCACTCCGCGTAAAACGGGCTGGACACGGTTTGCGTAAGGACGCCGATGGTGTCGGTCTTGCCGCTCGCGAGGCTTCGCGCCAGCACGTTCGGCCGATAGTTGAAACGCGCGATAGCCTGTTCCACCGCGTGCTGCTTCGCGGGCAACACACGCGCAGTGCCATTCAGAATGCGCGACACCGTACTGGGGGAAACGCCGGCTGCCCGCGCGATTTCCTCGAGTGTCACATTGGGTGGAGTTTGACCGTCGTCGTTCATGGTCCAAGAATACTGCTTTTTGAAAGCGCTTTCAAACTTGAGTTTACCCTTACTACAACAAGGACACCTGCATTACATGTGAAGTGACTACATAAAAAAGCAGCCGGTGCGACGAGGGTGGAGGATGCGTCGCACCGGCCTCTCTACGAAAGAGATGTAAGCAGTACTAGAAACACAGAGATCACTACGATTGCCGGTCAGGCAATTTGCTACTTAGAACGTGGTCATGATGCCGGCGAAGACACCTGTCTGGCTGTGACCGTAGTCCGGGTTGCTGTTGGACGACGTGCCGGTCGCCGGGTCATAGTTGTTGTTGCCGTACGGGCCGTTGCCGAGGTTGATGTTCGACGTCGAGCTGTTGTGGATGTAGCCGGCTTCCGTGTACAGGAACGTACGCTTGGACAGCGCGTAGGTTGCTGCGAGCGTGAACAGCGTCGCGTTACCGTTGCCGTTGTTCGCATTCGCATGGAAGACTGCGCCGGTCACTGCCGTTGCGCTCGTCACTTGCCATGCAGCGCCGAACCATTCGTGGTTCACGCCCGTCGGTGCGCCCACGCCAACCGGTTGCGATGCAGCGGTCACGCCCATGCTCGCGTTGGTTGCGTCAGGTGCGCTCAGGTGCTGATAGCCGGCATACAGCTTCACAGGACCGATCACGTACGTACCGCCGGCCAGAATCGAGCGCGAAGCCGAGTAGACGTTGTTGAACGAGCCGTCTGCGCCGCGCACTTCGTCATAGATCACGCGGAAGTCGCCGCTGCCGAACGTGTAGATACCTTCGACAGCATTGGTGCGGCCCTGGCCGGTCGGAACACCTGCCGAATTGACCGGTGCCGAGTTCCAGCTGGTGTTGTTCGTCAGCGAGTATTGGCCCTTCAAAACGAGGCCGCCGAGCAGGACGGGCGAATTGTACTCTGCGCCGTTGCTTGCGCTGGCCCAGTTACGGCCACGCACCAGCGTCGAGATTGCGTAACGCTGCATCAGTTGCGGGTCGGTGCCCCAGCTGTCCTGCGACAGTTCGCCAGCGCCGAGGTTACCGATCTTGAACAGACCGAAGTGGTCATTCGTGAAGCCGACAGTGGCGTGACGGCCAAACAGATTGCCCGCCGAAGCGCCGGTCATCGTATTGAGCTGCCCTTCCAACTGGAACACGGCCTTCGTGCCGCCACCCAGGTCTTCAGCGCCTTCCAACCCGAACCACGAGCAACCCCAGTTACCGCTCTCGGCTGCCCATGCATGGCCGCCAGGAATGCCGGTTTCGTACTGGATGCCGTTGTCGATACGACCGTAAAGTGTGACGCTACTCTGCGCGTGGGCCGCCGCTGCAGCTGCCATCAGGGACAATGCAATAACCGTTTTTTTCATTAGATATCCTATATTCGTTTTGGCGTCTCCGAGCCGCTCAGGACATGTACTGACTCCGCACACTCCCCGCTTGCTGAAATGTCCGCTTCACATTTCGAGGCGATTATAGGTATGGGTATCGCGTGCAGTAACGATCTTCCGTGTCAGGGAAAACGCTGTTGCTCATAGCTGTTGCGCGCGATCAAATGACGAAGTAGCAAGCGCTTCGTGACCATGAGGTCATGGTCATCTGTCTGGCAAATCCGTTTGAATCCATACATGCAAAATCGGCCCGCGGGACCTGTTTGCGCTTCCCGCTGCCGCGCGAAATGCGTGCGGTCGTTTGAACGGGTGCGAAAGTCGATTTCGATGTTGCACAAATGCAACGACGAAAGTTCTCACCTGATGTATCGGCGCTGTGCTTTTGTTGGTCTCACCGATTCGTGTTCCCGAAACGCGAAGAAGTCGCCTGCTTTGCGGGCGTCGCTAATGCGCTTCTGGCAACCTTCCAGCAAGGGTTTTTATTCGGGACTATGATTCCGCCATAGGACGCCGAATCACGAGTCGTGCCCAGCTTGAGAGCGCTGGACACAAGGCCTGGAATCGCATTGGAGGGCTTGCCTGCCTCCGGCGGATTTCACCACAAAGGTCATGACCCGATCGGCTTCGACTGGCCCGAGCCACGCCGCAAGTCCACCCCCGCGTTCCACCACGACGAACGCGCAAGCTTTTCGCGGGGCGACAACTCATCCTCCAAACGTCCCGACAGACAAAATCCCTCGACGCACCATCGAAAGAGATGGCTATGCACGACGCAGACGGGGCTTTTGTCGTTGACTTCCGCGGCCCATCCTGGAGTCCGACTGGAAGTGTCGTCGCCGGAGTTCGCCGGCAGATCTGCCTCTCTGCAAGGAGTTATTGTGAAAAAAGCTATTGCAACCACTCTCGCGTTATTGATTGCCGGCACCATTGCGCCGGTCGCCGTTGCCGACACCGATTCGTCGATGAGCGATGGGCAACTCGCGCACGCCGTCCGCGTTTCAGCGGCGCGTAGCGGCGTAAGTCTGTCTCATGTGTTTGTCTTTGCGCGCTCGGGACAGGTCACGCTGATCGGCTGGGTCCCTGAGCGCACCCAGGTCGCGCTGGCTGAACGCAGTGCCACCTCGGTGGATGGCGTGACGTCGGTAAACAACCTGCTTTCTCGTGGACGTTGAACGCAACGCAAAAAACACGCGGACGATTTTTTACCGTCCGCGTGTTTAACGTTTGCGTCTGCTGCGACGTATTGAATGTTTGCTTAGCGGATTCGCAGGCCGCGATTTCCGCTTGTCGATCTAATGGCTCGCGGGCGATATAGGTCTGCAGAATAGAGGCAAGCGAAGCGCGGCTTCTATTGCCGCGCTACGTGCGAGTCGTTGCAGCTTCCAGGCGTTGCCAGAGACTTGCGTCGCTTCGTGACGGTGACAGCAACGCCCGGATCGATCGAATACGGCTTTAAACGTGGACCGTCACGTCTCCTTCACCTGCGGGCAAAGTAATGCTCACACCTGCCTCGCCACTCTTCGTCGGCAATCCGCCGGCATCCCGCAAGCTATTCCACTGACGCAACACCAGCGGCAACGGAGCCGGCACCCCATCGCGCCGAATTCGCAACGTATCGCCTTGACGCGTCACGCTGACATGCGTGACAGCTGCGCCGCCAAGATCGCGCAACGTCACCGTAGCGGTTTTGCCGTCGCAAAGTTCGAACAGATGCAGTTCGCTTTGCTTTGCATAGTCGTAATCGGGACGCTGATTTTCAGTACCGAGTGCCAGTAGCGTGTTGGGCCGCACGAACAGCGGCAGGCTCATGAACCCGTGCCGTTCGCGCAGCCAGCGGCCGCCCTCGACCTGCTCGCCGCTGAACAGATGCGTCCAGCGTCCTGCGGGCAGATAGAAATCCACGTCGCCGACTGCGTTGAAAACCGGCGCAACCAGCAACGAATCTCCAAGCACGTATTGACGGTCCAGGTAATCGCACGCGGGATCGTCGGGAAACTCCAGCAGCATGGCGCGCAACATGGGCGTGCCGTGATCGACGGCCTGCTTTGCGGCGTCAAACAGATATGGCATCAAGCGCGATTTCCACTCGGTGAAATGCCGCACCACGTCGACCGCTTCGTCGTCGAACAACCATGGAACGCGATACGACTTGCTGCCATGCAAACGGCTGTGGCTCGACAACAATCCGAACGCGCACCAGCGCTTATAAACATCGGCTGGCGCGGTGTGCTCGAAGCCGCCAATATCGTGGCTCCAGAAGCCGAAGCCGCTGAGTCCAAGCGACAGGCCGCCGCGCAACGTCTCCGCCATCGATTCGTAAGTCGCGCTGCAATCGCCACCCCAATGCACCGGCAATTGCTGGCTGCCGACCGTGCCCGAGCGCGCGAACACAACAGCTTCGCCTTCGCCGCGCACTTCTCGCAATACGTCGAACACCACCTTGTTGTACAGGTAGCTATAGTAGTTGTGCATCTTCTGCGGATCGGAGCCGTCGTGGTACACGACGTCGGTCGGAATCCGCTCGCCGAAATCGGTCTTGAAACAGTCCACGCCCATTTCCAGCAGGCGTCGCAAATGTCCCGCATACCATTGCGCAGCAGCCGGATTCGTGAAGTCGACAATGCCCTGGCCAGGTTGCCAGCGGTTCCACTGCCACACGTCACCATTCGGCTTGCGCAACAAATAGCCTTTCTCCATGCCTTCCGCAAACAGCGGCGACGGCTGCGCGATATACGGGTTGATCCACAAGCAGATCTTCAGACCACGCGCCTTGAGCCGTGCCAGCATCGCCCGCGGATCAGGGAACGTCTCACGGTTCCACTCGAAGTCGCACCAGTGGAAAGCCTTCATCCAGAAACAGTCGAAATGGAATACGTGCAACGGAATGCCACGCTCCGCCATACCGTCGATGAAATGATTCACCGTGGCTTCGTCGTAATTCGTCGTGAACGACGTGGTGAGCCACAGACCGAACGACCACGCCGGTGGTAGCGCGGGACGGCCGGTCAGACGCGTGAAGCGCTCCAGCACTTCCTTCGGCGTCGGCCCGTCGATCACGTAGTACTCCAGTTTTTCACCGGCGACGCTGAATTGCATCTTCGCCACTTTTTCGCTGGCTATCTCAAACGAGACGTTTTCGGGGTGATTCACCAGCACGCCGTACCCGCGATTGGTCAAGTAGAACGGCACGTTTTTATAGGCCTGTTCGGTGCCCGTACCGCCATCGCGATTCCAGCTCTCGACCACCTGCCCGTTCTTCACGAACGCGGTAAAGCGCTCGCCCAGTCCATAAACGTTTTCGCCGACACCGAGATCGAGCCGCTCGAACATGAACGGCGCGTCGCCCTGATTTGCATCGCTGACATGACCCGCGCCGCGAAAGCCGCTACCTGTAATGCGTTGACCGTCGCGCAGAAAATCTACTGACCAATCGCCCGACTTTGCAATGCGTACGCTGAGAGAGCCGCTGGTGAGCGTGGCTTCGTCGTCGGTATTGCGCGTGGTGACAGGCCCATCTACGCGATTGAGCTGGAAATGTGGGCCGATATCTCGCGTGCCACGAAAATGTTCGACCTTCACGCCAATCACGCCGCTTTGCGGCGAAAAGAAACGCCACGTGAGCAAGCCGGTATCGAGTTGCCGCTCGCGGCTCGATACGTCGCGCGGCGCGGCGTGAACGAGTAGTTCGTCACCGAGCGCTTCCACACTGTGCAGTGCAGCCGAGTACAGCACATTCAGGCCGTCGCGGATCAACCAGTTGCCATCGCTGATTTTCATACAAGCTTTCTCATAGCGTGTTGATACCCGCTCCGCCGGGCGGCGGAACGAAACTCAATGGAGTGCCTAAGTTAAGACGTATTCGGTGCCTACAGCGCCTGCTCCGTCTTCCGGTCGAAGACGTGAATGTGGTCGCTGGCGATGTCGAGACTCACAGCCTCGCCACTTCGTATGGCCGAAACGCCCGCATGCGAAACCAGCACGAGCGATTCGACACCGTCGACACGAAGGGACGCAAAGGTCATCGACCCCGTCGTTTCCACGCTGTCGATCACGGCGCTGAAGCCTCTGCCACCAGCATGAATATGCAGATGCTCGGGACGCAAACCGAGCCACACTGCAGTGCCCGCAGGCAGCCTACGGCCAGGGCCGAGGTCGAGCGTCTGCGGCTGCGCGCCGCCGAACTGCGCGCGACGGCCATCGGGGCCGATCACGGCTTCGATGAAGTTCATCGATGGCGAGCCGATAAAGCCTGCAACAAACTTGTTCGCCGGACGGTGATACAGGTCCAGCGGTGCGCCCTGCTGTTCGACCTGCCCCGCGCGCAACACGACGACATGATCGGCCATCGTCATTGCTTCGATCTGGTCGTGCGTAACGTACACCGACGTCGCCTTGAGCCGCTCATGCAGCTTGCGAATTTCGGATCGCATATGCACGCGCAGCGCGGCATCGAGATTGGACAACGGTTCGTCGAAAAGAAACACCTTGGGATTGCGCACGATTGCGCGTCCCATTGCGACCCGCTGCCGCTGTCCGCCCGACAGTTGACGCGGCATGCGTGCGAGCAGATGCTCCAGCCCCAGCGTGCGCGCCACTCCATCGATGCATTCGCGAATCGCCTGCGGCGCAGTGCCTCTTAACCGCAGCGAATACGACATATTCTTCTCGATGTTCATATGCGGATATAGCGCATAGCTCTGGAACACCATCGCGACGTCGCGCTTACGCGGCGGCATGTCGTTCACCACCTTGCCGTCGATCCGCAACGTGCCGCCGGTACTCCGTTCGAGTCCGGCAATCGTGCGCAGCAAGGTCGACTTGCCACACCCCGATGGCCCGATCAGCGCGACAAAACATCCTTCCGGCACGCGGATATCGATGTCTTTCAACACCTGCACGGGTCCGTAACTCTTGCTCAGACGCTCGATCTGAATTCGATCCACAGCGATTCTCCGGCCGGTATTCACCGGCAAATACATAGGCGTGACTTGAGTTACTTGAGCGCGCCAGCGGTCAGGCCGGCGACGATCCTGCGTTGCAACAACATGAACGCGACCAGGATCGGCGTGACGAAAATGGCCGAGTAGGTCATGATGCCGATCCAGTCGATCCTGGTCGCACCGACGAACGCGGACAACCCCACCGTCGCGGTCTGATACTGGTCGTCGAGAATCAGCGAACGGGCGTACACATACTCGCCGAACGATTGCAGGAACACCAGAATCGCCGACACGAGAATGCCGTTCACGGCGAGCGGCAAGATCACGCCGAAGAACGCGCGCATCGGCGACGCACCATCGACCAGCGCGGCATCGCGCAACTCACGCGGCACCTGCACGAAGCTCGGACGGCACAGCACGATGTAGAACGGCAACGTCTTCGTGATCTGCGCGATCACTACCGCAAGGCGCGGCGTCTCCAGCAACCCGAGCGCCTTGAACGCGGTGAAGATCGGCGTCACCATCAGGCTCGAAGGGAGTGCCTGCAAAACCAGTACCGTGAAAATCGCAAAGCTGGTCCAGCGGTTCTGCACGAAGGCCAGCGCATAAGCGGCACCTGTACCGACGAAAACCGTCACGGCCACCGTGCCGCATGCGGTCACGAGCGAATTCCACAGGAAGTTGCCCATGCCCCGCTCGGTGAACACCTGCCACAAATGCGATTCGGGATGCTGCGGCCAGAACGTCGGCGGATACTGGAACATCTCGCTGGCGCTCTTGAACACGGTGATGTACATCCAGTACAGCGGGAACATGTAGACCGCCGTCACGCACAACGCGATCACAAAAAGGATGTAGCGCTTCATGTCAGACCATCCTTTCGTTGCGGGTCGAGCGTACGTAAATCACCGCGACCACCAGCACCAGCAACAACATCAACGTAGCGACCGCAGAGCCCGCCGACACCTCGAACGTTTGCAGCGACAACTGCCACGACCAGAACTGCGCCACTTGCGACGAGTTGGCTGGGCCGCCTTGCGTCAACGCGGCGATCAGATCGAATTGCTGCATCGTCATGATTGCGCCGAGTGCGATGACTGCGCCGAGCGTAGCCTTCATCATCGGCAGGGTGATGCCGACAAAGCGCTGCAATGGGTTCGCGCCGTCGAGTTCGGCCGCTTCATACAGATCGGCGGGAATCGCGGCAAGGCCGACCGACAACAGCAGCATGTTGAACGGCACGCCGAGCCATACGTTCGCAAGAATCACCGCGTACAGCGACCAGGCCGGGTCCGATAACCAGAAGATCTTCTCGTTCAGCAGATGCGTTTGCATCAGCACATGATTCAGCACGCCGTAATCGCCCGCGAAAATCAGTTTCCAGATCACACCGACTACTAAACCCGGCATGATCCAGCCCGCGAGAAACAGGCCACGCATTGCACTAGCAAACGGAAAATCCTGCGCAAACAGCAACGCCAGCAGAAAGCCGATGATGATCTGGAACGTCAACGACAAACCGACGAACAACACTGTATTAACGAGTACCTGGCGCGCTTCGGGCCGCCCGAACACATCGCGATAATTGGCGAGTCCGACAAATGGCCGCAACAGCGTGGCGGGCTCCATCAGGTCGACCTGCTGGAACGACAACACGATGTTGTAGATAAGCGGCAACCCCGCGAATATCAGCAGATACAGCAGTGCGAACACCGCCAGCGATATTTCAAAAGCATTGGCGCGCGGGAAGCGGCGCATTAATGTGTTCATGGCTTTGATCTGACAGGTACGGCATGGGTCAACCGGGCACCACGAAGGGCGCCCGGCAATCCCGGCACAGCGACGTGAAAACCCGTTGCTTAGTGAGCGACGCCCTGCACCGTTTGACCGGCAGTGGTCATCGCCTGAGCTGGCGCGGCCTGGTGCGTCAGTACCGATTGCATCGCGTCGGAAATCGCCTTCGAGACTTTCGGCCACTGCGGATTAGGACCGCGCGCACGGGCGTACTCCATCTGCTCGTTGAACGCCTTGTACGCTTGCGGCCATTTCGGATTCACCGTGTTGGTGTCCTTCGACGGCGGTAGCATGCCGAAATCGTTCCAGTTGCGGCCGCGCTGCGAGTACATGTATTCGAGGAACTGGAACGCGACGTCCGGATCTTTTGCGCCGCGCAGAATGGCGTGATTCTGTTCGCCGAGCGCCGACGCGCGCGCGCCGCCCGCTTTTTCTGTCGGCAGCAATGCGACTCGCCACTTGAACTTCGCGCCCTTCTCGACCGCGTTCAGTTCCCACGGACCGTCGATGTCCATCGCGGCATTGCCGTTGATGAACGTCGCCGCCGCTTCCGATTGTGTGTGCGTGAGCGTATCGGGCGATGCCACTTTCGCGTCCATCAGCTTCTGCCAGAACGTTGCCGCGCGTGCCGCACCCGGATCGTTCAGCTTGTCCCAATCGGCGCCCGTCGCCTGAATGAACGGCAGGAACTGGAACACACCTTCTTCGTTATTGATCGCAGAAAACGCGAGACCGTAGACGTTTTTCTGCGCGTTGGTCAGCTTCTTCGCGTCCGCGTACAACTCGTCCCACGTTTGCGGCGGATGGTTCGGGTCGAGTCCTGCAGCCTTGAACATGTCTTCGTTGTAGTACAGCGCGAGCGTGTTGGTGCCGCGCGGAATCGCATACACCTTGCCGTTCCAGCTTGCGTTCTTCAGCGGTCCGGGGAAGATCTGCTTCGCGTCGATCACCTTCGACTTCGCCAGATAAGGTGTGAGGTCGAGCAGCGCGTTCTTCGACGCGAACATCGCGGTATTCGGGTTATCGATCGGCACGACGTCCGGCATGCTGCCCGACATCACTGCGCGCATGGTCTCGTCATTGAGCGCGGCGAAACCTACCTTGCGGATTTGCAGATGCACGTCCGGATGCAGTTTGGCAAACTCCTGCGCCATTTTTTCGGTGTAATTGTCCGGCTCGTCCACGGCCCAGACGGACAGCGTCGCGGCGTGCAAGGCGGTGCAGGAAAGCGAGAATGCCAAACCCAATGCCGCGGACGCGGCCAGTAGCTTCTTCATGGTGTCTCCATTTTCGCGCGATCAAACCACGCTCGTCTCTGGCTCATTTTTCGAACTGCGGTTGAGCCGTCTCTCTCGGTTTTTCTGACGACGCGCGACGTTTCAGGTCGTCGGCGTCGCCGCTGTCGTTGTTTCCGGAAACGTTTCCGGAAGCCAGCGCATCTTTGCTTGTAGAACGAATAGTGTCAAGTCGGCGGCGAAAATCGCAATCGGATTTCCCGAAATACGCAATGCCGGTTGCGGTTCAAGTACGGGTTAGCCATGAGCCGTCACTTACCTTTTCCTGACGGCTTTTGACGACTCCGGCGGTAACGCGTCGCTATCACGCTCTCGCAGCGACAACGGCCAAAGCGAAGGCTCGCGCGCGTCGCCGTAGGTATCTGCGAAGTCGGGAAACTGCGCGAGCAACGATTGCGCGAGGCGTCGTCCTAACTCGTAAGCGTCGAGTGTGAAACCAGTCAGACGCGGCGCGAGGAATTCGGCAAGCTCGCCTGTCAGCACGCCACCGGAGATAGCCAGATCGCGACCCGGCGTCTTGCCGAGTTCGTAAAGCTTCCGATATGCACCGATCGCCATACAGTCGCTCTGGAACATCAATGCGGTCGGCGCCCGCGCGAGTTCCAGCAACTCCTGCGTGATCTGATAGCCGCCGCGTTCCGACAACTCGTTGCGACGTACGAAGCCCTTGGGCACTTCGAGCCCGTGCTTCGCCATTGCCTCCTGCCAGGCATGCAGATAAACGTGCGCCTGCATCGCGTCGTTATCGGGAATGCCCAGCGCGATTCGCCGATGTCCGAGCGCCACCAGCCGCGCAACACCCGCCTCGGCGGCGGATTTGAAATCAAGGTCGACCCATGCGTGCTCGCCGCCCGACTCGCTGCGGCCCAGCGCGACGAAGGGAAAATTGCGAGCCGCCACATAGTCGATCCTTTCATCGTGATGCCGGGTGCCCGCGAGGATCACCCCATCCACGTGACGACGCTCGACAATGCGGCGCAACCGGGCACATTCGTCGTCCCACGATTCGCTCGCGTACATCACAAGGTCCATGCCGTGCTGCGACAGGATGGACTGCAGGCCGTCGGCGAGCGTCATGAAAACGCCGAGCGTGTAGTTCTCTTCTTCGCGGCGCATCGGCAGCATCAGCCCGATGATGTCGAGCCTGCCCTTGCGCAGACTTTCGGCCGCCTTGTTAGGCGCATAGCCATGCCGAAGCGCTGCGGCGCGTACACGTTCGCGGGTTTCGGCACTGACTTCGTCGCTGTCGTTCAGCGCGCGCGAAATGGTCGAAACGGAAAGATTAAGCTCGCTGGCGAGCTGTCGAATGCCCATGCGTTGGTCTGACCCGATGTGTAATCCGGTCAAGCTTATCAAACTGATGCGGTTTCAATATCGGCTGCGTGCCGGACCGTTTAACGGCTTTCGGAATACGCAGCCACCTCTTTTTCCGACTTCGGCGACCTTCGGATGTAGCCCGCTCGCGCACGAATCGGCGCCTGTCGATGACACCGTGGAACGGGTCAGGTAAACCCCGCATAGCGACTGTTGCAGCGTCTGCTTAGTATCGCATGTTACCGATAACGTTACGACAGGTTAGGCGACGTATCGACAGAAAAACATACGACACGGAGACCCCGGATGCGCTTCAGATCGACCTCGACACGCCTGCTCTACCTCGCGGCCACGCTCGGTGCCGTCGCATTGACCACAGGCTGCGTGAGCACTAACGCGCCGCTCGCTCACGACGGTCCGCCGCTTGCAGCCGCACCGGCTGAAGCGACGCCGCAACTGAAAAACGTGATGGCTGCGCATTTCAAAATCGGCGCGGCGATCGAACCTGACTCGATAGAAAGTCCTAAAGACGCAGCCCTTCTCGCCGCGCAGTTCTCGAGCCTGACCGCAGAGAACAAGATGAAACCTGGCACCATCGGCGTAGCTGAAGGCCAATACAACTTCGCGCCCGCCGACGAGATAATCGCGTTCGCGCAGGCGCATGGCATTGCAGTGCGAGGTCACACGCTCGCCTGGCATTTCCGTGCGGGCGACTGGACCGAAGCGCCCGCGTGGTTCTTCGCGGGCGATCCGAAAGACCCGCATTATCACGACATCGTCGCCGCACGTCTGCGCCGGTATGTGACCGATGTGGTCACGCATTTTCGCGGCAAGGTCTATGCGTGGGACGTGGTCAACGAAGTGATCAGCGACGATCCGCATCAGGTCTATCGTGAAGACAGCCCGTGGTATCGCGCGCTGGGGAAGGACTACATCGCGATTGCGTTCCGTGCGGCGCGCGCCGCCGATCCCGACGTCAAGCTCTATATCAACGAATACAGCACCGACGACGCGAGCAAGCGCGCGAAACTACTGTCTGTAGTGCGTGAATTGCGCGCGCAGGGCGTGCCGATCGACGGCGTTGGGCATCAGATGCATATCAGCGTCAACTGGCCGCCTGTGGCGCACCTCAAGCAGGCTTTCGACGACGTGGCCGCGATGGGCCTCGAAAACCAGGTGACCGAACTCGACGTGAGTCTCTATACCGATTCAGGCGCATGCTGGAGCGATCCGCATGCGTGTTTGCCCGACCTCGGCAATCCGGTCCCGAACGACGTGATGCGCGCGCAGGCGCTGCGCTATCGGGCCGTGTTCGATCTGTTCGAACATGAGCCGAGCATCAAGGCAGTGACGTTCTGGGGTTACTCGGACAAGCACACGTGGCTGACTTCGACGCCCGCGCCGCGCAACAATCTGCCGCTGTTGTTCGATGCAAATTTGCGGCCGAAGGCAGCGTTCTGGACGATCGTCGATCCGACTTATCAGCCCTGACACTTGTGATGATGGCCCGCGATTATCGCGGGCCTTCCATCGTTCACGGCACATACGAGTCGGTTTCTTCCAGCTCGGCAGCGTCGGCGGCCTCGTCGGCAGGCTGCCCCGCAGCGGTCGCATGAGAACGTACCGGCGACTGAACCACAGGACCAGGCATCTTGCCGATCCCTTCGTCGATACGTTGCAGCAAATATGGGAAGAACGGATTCGACGCGATTCGGAACATGGAGTCGAGCGTGAGAATCAACGTGCCGCGTTCGCCGCGCGGTGCGAGTGTGCCGAGGTTTTCGTTGAAGTTTTCTTCGTCGTTCGGCGCAATGCCGTAGAGCGCATCCGTCACCGGAAACGGAATCGCGACGTGCGACAACGAGAAAATATCCTGCGGATAATCGATGTCCAACGGCTTCACCCGCACATCCACTTCTCCCGCATCGACACTGCGCTCGACCGTGTGAGCCGATTCCTGAGATGCGTTGGCGATCACCGTGGTCCGATAGTTTTGCGGACCGATACGCAGCAGACGCGATAGCGCGGTGTACGACGCTACGCGCAGGAAGGTGCGGAATCGCACGCTGCGGTTCACATCGAACAACACGACTTCGCTGCCGTTCTGCGGAAGCTGATCGTATAGAGACGACATCACGGCCGGCGTGCTGACAGTGAAATCCGTTACGGACTGGAACGTCAGCACAGGCGGCAAGTCGACCAGTCTGTTCTCACGCTGCAACCGGATGATCTGATCCTGAATGGTCCGGGTCAGCAGATACGATTGACGCGCGCCGTTCACCGGGAACGAGTTGTACTTGAACGGATTGAACTCTGGAACGACACCGAGCCACGCGGCTTTTTCGAAGGCTGGCAGGATTGCCGGGATTCCCGCGAGCCCGGCAAATCGTGCGTAACGAGTCACGCCGATCATCGGTGAAATGAGCACGACACGAGTGGGGCGGCTCAGCGCGGGATTGTCGATCGAGTCCAGTGCATATTGCAAAGCCAGCGCGCCGCCATTCGAAAAGCCGACCAGTTCCAGCGGCTTGTCGGGACCGATGCGCCGACGCGCTTCACGCACCGCCAGCCGCGTCGCCGCAGCCCAGTCGCGCCATTCGACGCTCGTCAGACCCGCCGGCACCGTGCCGTGCCCCGGCAGACGAATGCCGATAGCGACAAAGCCCCGGTCGCGATAACGGCGCGCAATGTGCCGCAAGCTGAACGGTGAATCCGTCAGGCCGTGCAGCATCACAACTGCGCCAACCGGCGGGCCCGACGGTTCGAGTATGTACGAGCGATTCCAGTCGTCCTTGAAGTGCTCGGGATAAATCGGCGCACCTTCGTAGTACCGGTTCGACGGAACACGCTCGGCGGGACTTATCTTTTCGACGACGTTGGTGCGCACGTCGTCGAAGATGCGGGCCTCCGCCTTGAGATACGTATTCCAGTCGCCGGTGTCCATTTCCTCGACTGTCAATTCGCGCGGCACGTAGGTATGCCAGACCGACAAAGCGGGTCCGCGCTGCGAATACCATGCACGCAATGCCAATGCGCCTATGGCGAGCAGGACCAGAACCAGTACGCCTATTTTTGTCACCTTCAGCAGCTTGCGTAGCATTCTTGCTCTCACAGTGAGGGGTGTGGTTTTTGTCAGCGCTCTGCGTTCATACCGTTAATCGACCTGCCACTGATGTGATCCACGAAGGCTATGAAAGTGCTTTGGATCGGTTGTGGTCACGGCACGTTGTGTCGATTGAACTCCGCTTCGACATCCTAAAGTCTTTTGGACATTCGTTCAATTTCGACGGATGGTTTGCGTGGCCGTTCAGGTTCTCCCGTCAACGTATCGACGCTAACGTAGGATGCCACATTCCGCCATGGATTGAATTGCGATGAACTGGAAGAACCGGACGAGCGGTTCTTTTAGACAGGCGCGCGGCGCGCAGCAATCAGCCACGCCCGCGTGTAAAAAGCAGATGAATTTCTGCGAAGCAACATTGCGTTGCTTCGCGTCCGGCAAGACTTACCTGACAGTGTGTAATTGACGATAACTTCCAGGCCAACTACGTGGCGACTCTATCGACGCCCACCTGCAATATTCCCAGCCACACCGCCCGCCGCGCCGCCGATGAGCGCGCCGGTCCACGCGTCGCCGCCCGCGATCGCCGCGATGCCCGCGCCGCCCGCCGCCCCGAGCGCTGCACCGCTCATCGTGCCTTGCTGCCGCGGGGTCATGTCCGTGCATCCGGCTGCAATGACCAGAGCCCCGATTGTCACGATCCATCCAAGTCGTTTCATGATCGGCTCCTTATTGACTCTTTTGCAAACCGGGCAAGACCATTTCAAACCAGATGGTCTCGATCACGGGATGCTGGATCATCGTGGGATTGGTGGCATACCAGTTATCGACGCCCTGACGCACGCTGTCGAGCGTTTGCCCCTGCATGCCTTTCGCAAAGCGCGGCGCGATGTCCCTGTTGGTCGCCTGGCCGTTTTTCGCATAGTAGGCGTTCTCTATATCGATCAGATTGGCAATGCCCACGAGATAGGCATTCTTGGCTTCAACCGTTGAGGTCGTCCATTGCTGGCCCGTGACGATCGGAATTTCATCCGCGCGGGCGACGTTGCCCATCATTGTGAACGTGAGGAAAGTCAGAGATAACAGCGTTCGCCATGGTGTTCTGGTTGCCATCGCTTACTCCGTGGAAGTTGTGTTCTCCTGCGATCCGCCACCGGGCACATTCGGCGGCATCGATCTGGTGAGCAGAAACATTTTCTTTGAGTGATGTCGGGCCGTGTCTCCTTTCGTGGTCTCTCACCGGGTCTGTCTGAATAGCGCTGCATCCGACATGGGCTAAGAAACAATCTATCTCCATGCTGGCCCGGCTAGTTGCTGCAGCGCCCGATTCAACTCCGGAAAAACAGCGAAGAAAAGGGCACGAAATAAAGTCTAGAGCCTTTTTCCATATTTCCAAGCCCATTATTTCCGACGAATCCGCATGAGAGAACCGCTGCGCGATGCACGGGTTTTCGCCAATCCCCTTGATGTCAATTCCAGTAGTACCGCAAACCACTTATCACGGAGAACCGGTAGAGCTGGGCAAACTCGGACTGCGAATTCCCCACATTCCATTGCCCGTATGCAAACAGTTCCGCTGTCGGGCTCAATTTGTAGTTGACCGACAATGCCAGATTACCGCCTCGTGGCGCGTCGAATGCCTGCATGTACCGTAGCGTTACATCGAGCTTGTTGAACAGATCCGTACGGCCCAATTGAACCAGCGCGTAACGTTGCCCGAGGAGACTCTGCTGCGGGTTAAGGGATTGCCCGAGCAAACCTGCCGCCGCTGCATTACCTGCTGCAAGCGCCGTATTGCCGGACTGAATCGCATTCTGATAAGAACGCCGTTCACCACTGCTGTACCCATCGCCGTTGTAGAGCAGTTCGAGAGTTTGGGTCCAACCCGAGATAAACGTGTAACTCGCGCCGAGCAGCGCACTCGTGCGAAGCGAACTGTCGCGTGTCTGATTTTGCAGGAAGGTCCAACCTGCCGGTGCCTGGGGCTGCTGTACGGCGAATAACGCATTACGCCCACGCCCCAACGACGCGTCGCCATAGAACAGCAGCGCATCCGACGCCGTCCATGTTCCATATGCGCCGATCCGGTCCACCCCGTTATCGCGATGCGACACCAGCGCGCTCGCCGACGCCGAATCGCCGGTCCAGTTGACCTTGAGCGCCGTCACGGGAGAGAAGTTTTCTTTTGTCGTATCGCGTGTATCCACGTGGAAGTTGCTGATCGCTTCAACGCTCCACGACGGGTTGATCTGCGCGCTCACGCGCACGATGTCGCGACCAAGCAACTCCCTGACCGGATCGGTCTTGCCCGTTTCCGCGAAAAAAGGGTTACTCGGCGACAGCATGATCGAACTGCCCCAAAGCAGTACGCTGCGGCCAACCTCGACATTGACCGGACCCGCCTGACATGACAGACGCCCTTCATTGAGGTAAGCGTCGGTCGACGTGCCGCTCGCGCCAGGCGTATTGCCTTGCCAGACGAAAAAGCCACGCGGCTTCAGTTGCAGATAACACGGATCGACCGTCAATGTCAGGTCCACCCGAGGAGCGAATTGCGCCTGCGTTGTGGGCAGCTTCGCGATCTGGTTATTCGGATTGGCAAGCGAGCGCGTATTGACGACGTACGCCGACGCGTAGCCGACCAGTTGCGTATGTTGACGCAACGTGAAGCGGCCCGACGACGCGTCGTCATCCTGCGCGTCGGCAGCCCGCACCGAATCCGGCATAACGGTCGATATCAGCGCGAGCGTGCGAAGCAGGCCAAGCGCGACACGCGTCGTTCCGACCGGCTGCTTGCGCGGCCGTCCCTTCGCCCTTTTCAGATGCATGACTTCGATAGCCTGCGATCAGGGGCGATTGAGTGAGCCGAGGTTGAACATATCCGCGCCGAATTTCTTCGTGGTGACTTCGCTGTATTGCAGCAACGAGAAGTTCGACTTGTCGATAGCGTCCTGAATACTCATCTTGCTGACAAACGGCTGCACAGCGCCGTCGATATCGAGTCGGTTCCCCATTTCGAACGAAGCCGTTTTGAAGATCTTCCCCGATACGGTGTAAAACTCGGCCTTGAGCGGCACGAGGCGCGACATGGACACGTAGTAGACGATCCGGTCGTAGGTCACGAACTTGCTCTTCGCGACCAGATCGAGCACGTACGCGTTTTCACCGTTCACCTGCTCGATACGGAGCAACGTGGCGTCGTAATCCTTCGCGTAGTTGGTGGACGCAATGTCGCCATTCGATGCAGGGCCCACCATTTTCTGTCGCGTCGAAATGGAGACAGGCTTGGTCAGCGTCGACTTGCCGAACCACATGCTGCGTCCGTTCTGCAACAGACGGCCACCCGCTTCGCGCGGCGGATAGGTGGCCTCGGCGAGACTGTCTTCACCGCTTGCGCGGACAACATACGTACGCTTGTCGATCGGTCCGCCCGAATCCTGGCCCGTAATGTCGATGGTCCATTGCACGCCATTGAGGCCGCCGCCGCGAGCGCGATCGCTGGCCGCCACGATCTGCGTCGCGTCCGGCGTCGATGTTGAATTGGCTGGTGAACCGGCCGCGTAAGTTGCACTGGCGAGCACCAGCGAAGCCAGCAGAAAAGCGGTCTTCTTTAAGAGCTGCATAAACGTCATACCTGATAAAGAAACAATTGAAGCGACCCAGCCGCTTAAACGAAGCTCAATGCATCGACCACTTCGACGCGCGTCGCGCGATACGCCGGATAGGCGGCGCACAGCACAGCAAAGAAGCTCACTGCCAGCGCGATGCCACCCATACGAATCCAGTCGAGGTCGACCTGGAGCAGCACGCGATCGGATGAATTGGGCGGCATATAGCCGATGCCAGAGGCGTTAATACAAAGCGCGGCGATGATCGTGACGATCAGACCCAATAGACAGCCGAGCAGCGCGATCCAGAATCCTTCGAATGCAAACAGCCTGACCACCCCCGCGTTAGTCAGACCCAGCGCGCGCAGCGTGCCGATTTCACGGGTGCGCTCGATCACCGCCATCGACATCGTGTTCGCCACACTCATCGCGGAGATCACGAGAACGATGCTTGCAATGAACGAGAAGATCATGTCGAAGAGGCCCTTCACCTGCGTGTAGAAGCTCGACATTTCCTGCCATGTTCTGATCTCGACATCGAATCCTGCAGCCCGCAGACGATGGCTCAGTTGCAGCTTCACCTGCTCGGTATTCATCAGCGACTGCGCGAGCGCGAGCGTGGTCAGCACATATTTGTCATTCGTGCCCGCGCTGCCGGTGTTGAAAATATCGACGACATCCGCATCGACCGCGTTGGCCTGGCCGTCGATAGTCGAAGCTAGCAGGCTGAAGGTCTCGCCCTTTTTAAGGTCGAGCAGCTTCGCGAGATCAGACGACACGGCAACGCCAGCATCGCTATGCGGATCGAGGTGACCGCCCGAATCGCCTTCGAGAGCCGCGCCGAGTTTGTCGTTATGGTCGGCAACAATGCCCTCGCCAATGAATACCGTCGACGCGTTGCCATTCGAAATCAGCCCGTTCAGACTGAGCCGCGGCGACACCAGTTTCGTGCCCGGCTCACGCAAAATAAGCGCGTCGATTTTCTTCGTTTCTTCTGGCGAAAACAGAAAGCGCTTTGGATGGAGCTTGCCTTCCAGCTCGAAGCCCCGTTTGAAGATCGTCAGATGTCCAAGCCGTTCGCCCATCACGGCCTGCTGTTCAAGCCCTGCATAAACATTGGCGATATAACCGCTAAACAGATTGATCGCGGCGAGCCCGAGGGCAATTGCGGCCAGCGTGACAAAACTGCGACGGCGGTTTCTGAACGCGTTCTTGAGCGCGAGAACAAGCGAATGCATCAGAGTTCTTCTCCATCTGGCAGCCGTCCGTCGCATAGGCGTATGGACCGGCTCATATAGCGCAACGCGCGCTCGTCGTGGGTCGAAAAAACGAAGGTCGCGCCGTGCGTCCGGTTGAGTCGCTGGAACAGTTGCATCGCCGCTCGTGTGTTGTCGGTGTCGAGGCTGGCGGTCGGCTCATCGGCGATAACCAGGCGAGGCTCGGTGATCAACGCACGCGCGATCGCGACACGCTGACGTTGCCCGCCGCTCATCTGGTCCGGGCGTTTGTGGTGATGCCCCTGCAGTCCGACTTCGTCGAGCAGTTCGCGAGCGCGTGCATTCTGCGCATGGCTCGTGCGACCGGCGAGGCGCAGCGGCAGCAACACGTTGTCGACTGCATCGAGTACGGGGATCAGGTTGTAGCTCTGGAATACGAAGCCAATCGACGATTGCCGGCGCTTCGCGTATTCCACCGGACTCAGGCGCGCCGTCGATTCACCCAACACCTGGATCTCGCCCGCCGACGGTTTGTCGAGCAGGCCGATAAGGTTCAGCAGTGTGGTCTTGCCGCTGCCGGATGGCCCGACAATCGCCAGCATCTCGCCGGCCTGGACGTCCAGGTTGATGTCGGCAAGCGCATGCACATCGCCATATGTCCTGCTCACGCCGATCAGGCGTGCAACCGGCGCGGCGCGCGCGGCTACGTGCCCGGCGTCCGCATCGTGCGGCGCGGATTCATGCAGATCGATACTCATGGATATTCCGATTCTTTAACGATGGGCGGCGACAGCATCGACAGGCGACGTGCTGTGCCGCTCGATGGGTCCGTTCGGCAGCAGAAAAACCTTGCCGCGACGGCCCGGTTCGTCCACATGACGCAACGCGTTGCCGATGGCATCGAGCGGATAGGTCGCTGCAATTTCTGCGTGGAGAACGCCGAGGCTCAGCAAACCGACCGCCTCCGCGATCAGTGTGTTGCGCTGTACTTGCGTCATGCGCGATAGCCATTGGGTCAACCAGAAGCCCTTCAGATTGATGCCGCCGAAAATGACTTCGTCGCAGCCGAGTTCGATCGGCTTGCCGGACAACATGCCGTAGTTGACGATCGTGCCGCCGCGCTCGAGTAGCTGGGCGAGCCTCGCAACGCCATTGCCGCCGACCGCGTCGAGCGCAAGCATCGCCGGCGCGCTGCCCATGACGTCCCGGGCAGCCTTGACCAGATCCGGACCATCGACGATGGCGGCATCACCGCCAGCCGCTTTCACTTCGTCGATCGCGTCAGGACGCCGCACGATGTTCAGCGTGCGCAGGCCGTCGTGCCGCGCGATCTGCATCACCGCGCGCCCGACGCTCGACAACGGCGCTGTCTGCACGATCCATGCGCCCCGCTCCAGGGCGGCGTGACGGCGCACCAGTTCTAGCGCCGTGCACGCGCCCACCTTGAGTGCCGCAAGCTGCAGCACGTCGAGTTCGGGCGCAACCTTGAACACCTGCGACGCGGCGAGACGGCGCTGCTGACACCAGTTGTCGTTACTGATCAGAATGACGCGGTCGCCCACGGCGAGGTCCGCCACCGAGGAGCCACAAGCGACGATCCGCCCGACCGCATCGAGACCGAGGGTGGCAGGGAGCTTCGGCAACTCGCCGTAGCGCCCCGCGAGTCTCGCCAGGTCGGCCGGGTTGATCGCGCAGGCTTCGACATCGACCAGCACTTCCCACGCCGATGGCTGGCCCGGCGACGGCACCTCGCAGCAGCGCGCCGCGTGCGACGGCGGACCGAAAACATCAAAGCGAATCTGCTTCAAAACAGCCCCTTGCTCGCCGGCGCGTTAGCCTTCAGTTCAGCAAGCAGACGAATCGTGCGATCGATCTGTTCACGCGTATGGGCCGTGTTGACGAAGAAGCGCAGGCGCGCGGCGTCGCGCGGCACTACGGGGAAAATCATCGGGAACGTGAAGATGTTGTTGTCGAACATCCGCGCGGCCATCCACAGCGCCATTTCCGCGTCGGGCAACATCACCGGAATCACCGCCGACCCCGCACTCGCCCCGACATTCAGGGACGCGCGCGCCGCCTGCTCGCGGAAGTAGTTGGCGTTCTCCACCACGCGGCGCGCGCGCTCCGGCTCGGCGCGCATGATGCGCAACGCGGCCAGGCCAGCCGCGGCGTTCGCCGGCATCGGCGAGGCGATATAGAGGCCAAGCCCCGGCGCGTAGTATTTGAGCATCGTGACCAACTCGCGGCGGCCGGCAATGTAGCCGCCGATCGTCGCGAACGCTTTGCTCATCGACGCATAGTGCACGTCGATATCCGCGCTGTTCAAACCGAAGTGATCGACCACGCCGAGTCCTCGCGGACCGATCACGCCCATCGAGTGCGCTTCGTCGACCATGAGTAGCGCGCGATGCCGCTTCTTGATCTCGATCATTCGCGGGATATCGGGAATATCGCCGTCCATGCTGAACACGCCTTCGGTCAGGATCAGCACGCGCTCGAAGTTGCCGCGATGCTCGACCAGCAACCGCTCCAGCGCATCGCAATCGTTGTGCGGGAACGCGAAGCGGCGCGCGCCGCTCAGTTTGGCGCCGACCAGCATGCTGTTGTGAACCAGTTCGTCGTACAGCACGAGGTCCTGCTTGCGCGCGAGATAGCCGATTGCCGCGACGTTGGTGCCATAACCGCTGACGCCGAGCACCGCGTCCTCGACGCCGAGCATGTCCGCGAGTTCCCGCTCGAACTCGTTGAAGACAGGAATCTCGCCCATGATGATCCGCCCCGACCCGGTCGACGTGCCGAAGTCGTCGATGGCCTGTTTCGCTGCGGCCTGCACACGCGGATCGCCCGACAGATCGAGGTAGTTGTACGACGAAAAATTGATCACCCGTCGTCCGGCGACTTCGACTTCCGCGCTGGCCACGCCGACATGCTCGCGGAACATGTTCCACTCGTAGCCCTGCTTGTCGTAGTACCAGCGCGTGTTCGCGTACTCGCGCAGTTCGGGAAACTGCGCGAAGTCGTAATGCTCGGGGCCCACCGCGACCCTGGCGGAAGCGGCCCGCGCCATCGGCGCGTCGTCGCCCGACGCGGCTGCGCCGCCCTGTTTGCCGAGCAGCCTGGCTCGCAGACGCTCGACGTGCGTTTCAGCAGTCATATTCGACACTCCTTGATTGTTTCAGACGCGGGCCGATATCACGCGGCCTGAACTTCTGCCGCAGCGGCATCGCCTTGCTCGCCCCATCCGAACGCATTCAGCGCCTTGTCGACGATCGCGCGGATCGTCAGGTCGTCGAGAATCTCGAGCACCGATACGCTGATGCCGAGGTCGCGTCCAAGCAGCGCCTGGATCTCGGTCGCCATCAACGAATCGACGCCCAGATCGAGGATCGGCCGATCCACTGGAATAGCTTCGGCATCGGTTTCCAGTTCGTCGGCGATCAACGACGCGACCAGGCTCGCCAGCACGGTGAAGCGCTCGACGGCGGGCACCTCGGCCAGTTCGGCGCGCAATACCGCGCCGGGGTCGGCGTCGGGGCGGGTGTCGGCGGCAATCAGCTCTGCGTAACGCGGCGACTGTCCCCCCAGCGTCTCGTAGCGGCTCCACTCGCTCCAGTTGGTGATCAGCGTGACGCCCAGTTGCGTGACGTCGCGCAACATCGCGCGTTCGAGCCAGCTCAGCGCCTCCGCCGATTCCATGCCGCGCAAGCCCATGTAGCGCATGAACTGTTCGAGCTTGGCATCGCGCGTTACCACGCCGACATCCGCAATCGCCCCCCAGTTGATGCTGATGGCCGGCAGTCCCATTGCACGGCGACGCCACGCGAGTCCGTCGAGAAAACCGTTCGCGGCGACGTAGCTGGCCTGACGGCTATTGCCGACCAGATTCGCGATCGACGAATAGAGCACGAAGTGATCGAGCGTCATCTCGCGGGTCAATTCGTGCAGCAAACGCGCGCTTTCAGCTTTGCTGCGCATCACGTCGAGCAGGTCTTGCGGGTTCAGTTCGGCAATCGGCTGATCGATGATGACCGCCGCCGCGTGGAACACCCCGCGCAGCGGCGGCGCCGACGCGGCAATCGTCGCGAACAGATCGCGCACCTGGCCTTCGTGAGCGAGATCGCATTTCACGCAGACCACTGTCACGCCGCGCTGACGCAGATCGGCGACGAACGCGCTGCGCTCCGGGGTATCGGCACCGCTGCGGCCGGCCAGCACCAGATGACGCGCGCCCCGCTCCGCCATCCAGTGCGCCGTTTTCTGGCCGAAGCCACCGAGGCCGCCGGTGATGAGATACGTGGCGTCGGGCGCGAACGTGATTGCTTCGTGCACGCGCACCTGCAATGCAGTGGATGCGTCGTCGAAGTGGACGATCAACGGCAAGTCGCTATCGGGCAGCGCGAACTTGCGGGTCGCGAGATCGACAATCGATACCGACAGGCTGTCCGGCGCGACGATTTCGCTCGTACCTGCACAGCTCACGGCCCGGCTGAGCGCTTCGGCGAAGCGGCCAGCACGTTGCGTCAACACCGACAGGTCCGCCCGCACGATCGACGAAGCCGACTGCGGCAGCGTGAACGCGCCGGCATGCGGGTCGGTGTCGATCAGAACGCCGCCTGCGGCGAGCGAGCGCCAGCCGAAGGTGTCGGCCCATGCGCCCATCGGCGCGACAATCGCGTCGAAACCTCGGCCTTGCGTGACCTCGGCAACCGCTGCTTCCAGCGCGTCGCAGCCCGCTTCGATCAGCTTGCAGTCCGCTGTGAGCTTCGGCGCAACGGTACCCGGCCGCGTCAGCACAGTGGTCTGAATGCCGCGCCGGCGCAACGCCGAGCTGATCGACAGACCCAACTCGTCGGCTTCGACAAGGACACGAGCGTGACGATCGAGATCCGCCTGCTCGACCAGACGTTCGGCAACTGCCTCGCGCGCCGCCACCAGCAACAACGGCGCTGCATTCGTGTCATCGGCTAGTTCGACCAGATGGAAGGTCGACCGCGGTCCGCGAAGGTGGCTGGCGAAGTCGGCGGGCACGAGGCCGTAGACCCGCTGCCCTACGCGCAGATCGGAGACGGCTGCACCAACCGCGTGAACCGTCGCGATCACTTCGACGAAGTTCTGATCGAGCGTGTCGCCGTTCGTGGTACGCAGCGCGCGCATCGTCAACGCGACGCTTTCCGTCTTTAGCTCGATTTCGTCGTCGCTCAATGGCAAGCGGGCGATTTCGATCAGCTTGACGCTGCCCGCGCCTTCTTCGTGTTCGCCGAGGCTGCGCACCTGGACCGCGCGGTTGGCGGTCAGCGCCACCGGCTCGATGCGCGGCTGGCTCAACACGGGACTTGCGACAAGGTGGCTGAAGAAGCGGCGTCCACGGCGGATCGCAACTTCGTCCTCTGGCGCGTCACACAGCAACTCGAGAATCGCGGCGTCGATATCGTGGTCGGTTTCAGTGGCCGGAACGTCGATGGTGGTAAAGCGCAGGCCTTCGAGTTCGTTGAACGCGACGCGGGCGAAACCGTTGAGCGCAGTCTGCGCGGGCTGCACGGGTGCATCGCCGTCGATAACGTTGAACGCATCGCGCGTGAGCACATAAGCACGCGGCCTTTCCGACACCGGCAAGCCCGCGAGATGACGTGTCACCGCATGCATCAGGAGCAGCGCCCCCGAGCCGGTCGGGTCTGCGCCGTCGAGCTTCGCATTCGCACCATGAACGAAGACCACACCATGCAACGCGCCGGCGGCTTGCAATGCCGTTGAAATATCGTCGTTGGAATCGGGACGCACGGTCATCCGTTCGCGTTGAATGCTGAGCGACGAAGCCGTGCTCAGTCGCGCGCAAACTCGCGCGCCGAATGCTTCCAACCCGGCGGTGAGCCGGTCGGCGAGCGCCGCTGTGGCGCGATCTTCGACGATCAGCCAGTGTCCGAGACGCTTCGGCTCGGACAACCGGCCTGCATCGGACCATTCGTAGCGCGGCATTTGCAGCTTCACGGGATCGCCGTATGCGTCCGTACGTTCGACCTTCGCCGACGACGCCGTCACGCGCAGCCCGCGGATCACCGCCAGCACGCGACCTGCATCGTCCATGATCGTCAGGTCGGCGTCGACATGGCGAGGCGTCGCGCTGACCTGCACGGCGTCGCACCAGTAGCGGTCCGGCAGCGCCGGCACGAGCAGGCGGAGTTCCCTGAAGCCCGTGGGCAGAAAGGTCGATTCATTGTCGTCGAGCATGCTGACGAGGACCTGGAAACAGGCGTCGAGCATGACCGGCTGAGCGTGATATCCGTCGCTGCGCAGAGCGGCATCACGTTCGATCAGTGCGAGCACGCGGCCGCCTTGCGGCGCGAGACGCAGCGACCGTACCGACTGGAACTTCGCCCCGTATTGCAGACCGATACGCGACAACTCGCGATAGAACACGGCGGGGTCCTGCTCGTTGGACAGCGCGGCTTTCAACGCTTCCAGATCGACATGACGGATTTCCGCCGACTGCAACGCGCCGACGCCACCAGTCAGATGCAGCTGCCCTTCTCCGGTCTTGCCACTTTCTACGCTGCGGATCGTCGCGCGGTTCGTGCCGCGTTCGTAGCTCGATACGTAGTCGATCGCGCGGTCGCTCGAAATGACGAGAGGCGCGCGAATCTCCACGTCGTTCAGACGCCAGCCGGGCGCGTCCGGATGCAGTAGCGCGGCGATTTCGAGCAGTGTCTCCACATACCCGGCTGCCGGCATGATCGACGTGCCGGACACGATGTGATCCTTCAGATACGCGAGGCCGTCGTGTTCGAGATCGTTGACCCACACGTCGTGCGCGGGGTATTGCTCGCAGCCGAGCATGGGGCGATCGGTCGGGCTGACACGCTGATAAATCGCGCGATCGGTTTCGAGCCACGCACGTTCGCGTTGCCACGGATAGTTCGGCAGCGCGGTAACGTGGCCTTCGCCATTGAGCAACGTCCAGTCGATCTCGCAACCGCTTGCGAACACCTGCGCAACGGTGCGATGCAGGCGCGCGCGCTCGGCTTCATTGCGGCGCAGCGTTTCGACAAGGCGGATTTCTTTCGCGCGCGCCTTGGCGCAATCGCGCAGCGCGCTCGACAACACCGGATGGGGACCGACTTCGACAAAAGTGGTAAAGCCGTCGTCAAGCAAGGCCTGAACCGCGTCGGCGAACGCGACCGGTTGACGGACATTTTTCGGCCAGTACGTGGCGCCGAACGAAGGTCCTTCGGCGCGGCGGCCGGTGACCGTCGAGTACAGCGGAACCTGAGGCTCGCGCGCGACGATCCCGTCCAGCGACGAAGCAAGCTCGGCCAGAATCGGTTCCATCAGATAGCTGTGGTACGGCACTTCCACGTTCAGCACGCGATGGAAAACCTCGCGCGCGGCGAGTTCTACGGCCAGCGCTTCGATCGCCGCCGTCTCTCCGGACAGCGTGAGCGTGGTGGGTCCGTTGATCGCGGCGATTTCGACGCGTCCTTCGAACGGTTTCAGCAGCGTGGCGACGGCTTCACGGTCAAGGCCGACCGCAAGCATGCTGCCGCTGCCTGCGGTAGTCGCCTGCAGACGGCTGCGCTCGTAGCACACGCGCAACGCGTCCGGCAGGCTCAACGCGCCGCTGACACAGGCGGCCGTCACTTCGCCGACGCTATGGCCCATCACCGCGCCCGGCGTGACACCTGCCGCGCGAAGCACGGCCACGATGCCCCACTGAATCATGAAGTTCGCCGACTGCGCGTGAATGGTTCGCGTGATCTGCGATTCGGCCTCGCTCTTCAGCATTTCAACGAGGATCGAGAAGCCGGCGATGCGCTGGAAAATCTGGTCGGCTTCATCGACCGCAGCGCGATACGCGGGCTCGTCGCGATAGAGTTCCTGACCCATCGCCCACCATTGCGGGCCCATGCCGGTGAACACCCACACCGGCAACTGCTGCCCCGGCGAAAGCTGTTGACCCGTGACGACCTTGTCCGATTTCTCGCCCTGCTGCAACGCGGCCAGCGCGTCGAGCAATTCGCGCGCGTCAGCACCCAGAACGACCGCGCGATGGTTCAACGGGGCACGGTGTAAAGCAGCGGAATGCAGCAGATCGGCGACTTGCGCGCCGGGCTTCGACAGACAATCCGCGTAACGTTGTGCCAGCGCCTTGAGCGCAGCCGGGCTACGCGTGGACAACGGCAGATACAGCGGGAAACCAGCGGGACGCGCCGACGCCGCAACCGCTGCTTCGCGCGTCCCTTGCGGCGCCGAACGCAACACGACGTGTGCATTCGTCCCGCCATAGCCGAAGGAATTGACCGCCACGAGGAACGGCTCGTTCGGTTCGGCCAGCGGAATCGATGCATCGGCGAGACGCACGCCCAACTCGTCGAACGCAATGCCGGGGTGTGGAGTTTGCAGATTGCCGAGCGGGAATGCCTCGCGATGTATCAGCGAGAGCACGGCCTTGATCACGCCGACCACGCCCGCGCCCGCTTCCAGATGCCCGATATTGCTCTTGATCGAGCCCAGCACGACACGATCGTCGCCATGACGGCCCGCGCCATAAACCGATCCAATCGATGCCGCTTCGAGCGGATCGCCCACCGCCGTGCCCGTACCGTGACACTCGACATAGCGCACCGCGTTCGAATCGATCTCGAAGCGCTCGCAGACCTCGCGGATCAGTTGGCTTTGCGCCTGCACACTCGGCATTGAAATACCGGGCGTACGGCCGTCCGAATTGACGCCCGCACCCGCGACCGTCGCCAGAATGGTGTCGCCGTCTGCAAGCGCTTTTTCCAGCGTCTTCAGCAACACGATGCCGCCGCCTTCGCCGCGGCCGTAACCATCGCCGCGCGCGTCGAAGGATTTGCATTGGCCGTCGCGCGAAAGGAATTGGCCCTTGCTCATACCGATCGAAAACTCGGGACGCGTCATCACGTTCGCGCCGCCGACGACGGCCATGTCGCAGTCGCCCGACCAGATGTCGCGGCACGCATAACTGAATGCAACCAGCGACGACGAACAGGCCGTATCGATAGAAAGACTCGGTCCGCGAAGATCGAATGCGTAGGACAGGCGGTTCGCCAGCATGGTCATCATCATGCCGGCTGCAGTGTTGGCGTTATGGCGCGTGCGGTTGGCGACCTGCATCAGCGTGACCATGTGGTCGAGCATGAAGCCGCCAACGTAGACGCCGACCTTGCTGCCCGCATGCGCAGGCAGGTCGAGGCCGGCGTTTTCGAACGCTTCCCAGATCAGTTCGAGCAACAGGCGTTGCTGCGGATCGAGATTTTCAGCAACGCGCGCGGGCAGATCGAAGAAGTCCGCATCCATTGAGCGGACGTCCTGCGTGAGAAAATTGGCCTGGTTGACATAGGCCTTGCCCTTCACGCTTTCGTCCGCCGAATAGTAGCGAGCCGAATCCCAGCGATCTGCCGGAATGGGACCTGCGGTGACGACCCGCTCACGCAGCGCAGCCAACAGGGAATCAGGATCGTCCAACCCACCAGGAAGGCGGCATGCCATTCCGACCACAGCAATATCACGCATGTGCATTTATTCTGGATAGATGTTAAAAATATGTGCTCTTTAAACGCCAGCGCATTTGCGATGAGCTGCTTTTCCCCGTGCACATTTACTCTTCTGTTCGACACTCATAAAACTCATTCCCTGTGGAATTCATGTTTTATGTTTTCCTTCATTTCACAATCTCAAAACCAAATCCCATTTCGCGTTTTCATGCTCAAAATTTAAAATGCGATTTTTCGATCACTCATTGCAGAAATTTCTTTGGGTAATTTAAGGCAGCGTTTTCGTGGTACGCGATGATTCGAAAACCGTAACGCCATGGGGCCTTCTGACTTGAATTAAGGTCTATCGCGTTATCGCCCGGAGAGTGTCTTTTCTTTCAAATTTCATTCAATTCATACGAATTTATTTAAATAAACTTATCTCTTAAAAACTCATCTTCTTTATTTCGCCGAAAGAATACGGTTGAGGTTAATTTACAAATATCAGACAACTCTGAAAGGCCCTGATAAGTGAAAGAACCAGCGAAACTTGAAGAACCCTGCTGCGGGCGGTGTATAGGCTCAGATGGTGATCCTGTCGGCTTGGGAGATGACTGCGGAGCAGCGAAGCAAGGGGCGAATTTTCGTTGACCGTTAGTTGCAGCTATCGTCTCGCGATACTTGCCGATAGCTGGTCGAGTACGGCGGTTGGGCAACACCGCTTTTAACAGCCTTTAGGTTGTATTTTTACAATACAGCGTATAGACTGTATAAATATTTAACAGGCTTTAACCTGTTATTGTGTCGAAACACGAGTCGGAGATCTGCTGTGGACTACCCCATCAAGACGCTGGGCCAATTGAGGCCGATTCTGCAAGGCTTCCGCAAAGCTGCGGGACTCACGCAGGCCGGCATGGCCAGTCATCTCGGCGTAACACAGCAAACCTATGCGCAACTCGAAGCCAATCCCGCCGCTGTCAGTGTGGATCGGTTATTCAGGGTTCTGCGGGTGCTTCAAGTCGATTTGACGCTCATCCCTCGCGCGGCCGGATCGCCGGAAAGCGACGTCGTCGCGGAAGATACGATTCAATCGACGTCCATCGCGCAGGCTCCACGTAAAACCGCTGCTACGCGCTCGACGAAGAAAGAGCCAACGGCAACGGCGCGCAACGCAAAGGGCAAAGCCCAAGCTTCGCGCGATGAGGAAACTCCGCAAGCCACGTCTGCCCGCGCTAAAAACACGAAGGCAAAACCCGCTCTGCGCAGCACCGCCAAGCCCAAAAGCGTCGGCAAGAAACGGGAGGACTGGTAAGCATGGCGCGAAGCACGCATCCGAACCGCCTGAACCTGTGGATGAACGGCCTTCAAGTCGGCCACTGGGAGGCCACGCGCGGCGGCGAGCGCCTCGTCTATCACGACGACTGGATCGACGATCCCCAAGGCCGGCCGCTTTCGCTATCGCTTCCTTTTACGCCGGGTAATCAGCCGTATCGCGGCCAGATCGTCGCGGACTATTTCGACAACCTGCTCCCCGACAGCGAGCCGATCCGTCGACGGATCGCTACACGCTATAAGACCGGCAGCACCGCGCCGTTCCCCCTTCTGGCGGCGCTCGGGCGCGACTGCGTCGGCGCTCTTCAGATGTTGCCGCCGGACGAAGCGCCGACCGATCTCGCCAGCATCGCCGGACGGGTACTCAGCGAAAGCGAAATCGCCCAGCTTCTGCGGGGAACGACCTCCACGTCGGCACCAGGCCGGGACGATCCATTGGAAGACCTACGTTTGTCCATCGCGGGCGCGCAGGAAAAAACCGCGCTTCTGCGGCATCGCAACCGCTGGTTGTTGCCCGAGGGCAGCACGCCGACCACGCACATTTTCAAGCTTCCGCTCGGGCTCGTCGGCAATATGCGCGCCGACATGCGCACCTCGGTCGAGAACGAATGGCTCTGCTCGCAAATCGTGGCGGCCTACGGGTTGCCCGTCGCCCGTTGCGAAATCGCGCGATTCGACGATCAGAAAGTGTTGATCGTCGAACGGTTCGACCGCCGGCCGTCCAGCGACGCTACGTGGATCGTGCGACTCCCACAAGAGGACATGTGCCAGGCGACGGGCACGTCGGCGCTACACAAGTACGAGGCCGACGGCGGACCCGGCATCGAGGCAATCATGGAAGTGCTGTCCGGCTCGGAGCGCGCGACAACCGACCGTCGCAACTTCTTCGTCACGCAGATGGTTTTCTGGCTGCTTGCGGCAACCGACGGCCATGCAAAGAACTTCAGCATCGCCCATCTGCCAGGCAGCCGCTATGAGGCCACGCCGCTTTACGACGTGCTGTCCGCGCATCCGATTATCGGCACGGGAACGGGCCGCCTCGCCGCACAGAAGGTGAAACTCGCGATGGCTGTGCGCGGCAAGAACGTCCACTATCAGCTCAGTCAGATCCAGCGGCGGCACTGGATTGCGCAAGGGCAACGCGTCGGGTTTTCCGCAGCCGACATCGACGCGATGATCGACGCGCTAACCGAGCGGACCGAAGCAGTGATCGAAGAAGTCTCGTCGTTATTGCCGGAAGATTTTCCGATGGATATCGCCGGCTCGATCTTCGAAGGGATGCGGCGGTTGAACAGGAAGCTGATCGGCGAATGAAAACGTTCTCAGCCCAAGTGCGTGTCGTCGTCCGGTTTTACTAGCGCGGGGTCCGTCGCAATCTGCTCCGGCGTGGACGCGGTAGAAGCCGGTAGGCGCGGCATGCGAAAGCCGGAATACGCGATTGCAATCGTCAATAGCGGGCTCACAAAGCAGAACACCGCATAAGGCGCGTAACTCAGCGTGCTGACACCTAGCGTCACCGCCATATACGCGCCGCAGCTATTCCACGGAATCAGCGCGCCGGTGGGCGTGGCGGCGTCGCCAACAGCTCGCGACAGCACGATCGGCGCAAGGCCGCGCTTCGCGAACGCGGTCTTGAACATCCGCGCCGGAAGAACCACGGCGATGTATTGATCAGCGGTAACGACATTGGTCGCGACGATCGCTGCGACCAGGGAAGTGATCAGTGTGCCCGTCGTTTTTGCGCGCGCGATCACCGGCGCAATCAGCCGCTCGAGCACGCCGCATTTTTCGACCACGCCGCCGAACGCCAGCGCAGTGATGATCAGCCAGATGGTGTTCAACATGCTGTCCATGCCGCCGCGCGTCACGAGTATGTCGAGTTCTGCGTTTCCCGTCGACGCCTTGTAGCCACTCGCCAATGCGAGCCACACGCCCTTGAGAAGCGCGAGCCAATCCGGCACGCCCTGCTTCGCGGACGCAAATTCGATCACGCGTTCGGGCGTCACGCAGACGGCGAGCAGGCCACCGGCGAGTGCGCCCAGAAAGATCGCCGTGAACGGCGGAATCTTGAAGATCGCCAGCGCAATGACCAGCAGCAGCGGCAGGAACAGGACCAGCGAGATGTGAAACGAACCGCGCATGGCGGCAATCTCGGCGCTTGCATCGAAGTCGCCAGGTTTGCCGAGAAAGTAGAACACGCCGAGCGTGACCGCCAGCGCCACCGCCGAGGTCAGAAACATCTCGCGAATATGTCGATACAGATCAACGCCTGCGGCAGCCGCGGCGAGATTCGCGGAATCGGACAAGGGGGAGGATTTGTCGCCGAAATACGCACCCGAAATCACCGCACCAGCCGTGATCGCCGGACTCAATCCCATGCCGTGCGCGATGCCCATCAGGCCAATGCCGATCGTGCCGGCAACGGTCCATGAACTGCCGATACTCAACGACACGAACGCGCAAATAGCGGCAGCAGTAACGTAAAAGTAATTGGGGCTGAGAAGCTTGAGGCCGTAGTACACCATGGCCACGAGAGTCCCGCTGAGCGCCCAGGTGCCGATCAGCGCACCGACCGCAAACAGGATGAAGATAGCGCCGATACCCGTGCTGACGCTCGCCACCGCTGCTTCGCCGAGCGAGGCCAGCGAGTGTCCGCGCCGCCATCCGATGAACACCGCGATCATCGTGGCGACCACGAGGCCGACCTGGTTCGGGCCGCCCGCGCCGCCATCGCCGAACAGGTAGTAGGACAGGCCCACCAGCACAACCAGGCTGGCAACCGGAATGATCGCCTCGATCATCGTGACCGGTTGAGGTGATTCGGGCCTCTTCATTTAAGCTTGTCCCCGTATCGGCACACGCTGCGACTCGTCGCGATCACTTCGGCAACGTTGGCACCAGCCAATCGCGAATGCGTTGCTGCCCGCTGACGCATCAGCGGGCAGCAACGTCAATCTTCCGAGGGATTAATAGTCCACCGGATCGCGCATGATCGGGCAGGTCATGCAGTGACCACCGCCGCGACCCCGGCCGAGTTCCGCTCCGACGATCGTCACCACCTCGATACCTTCCTTGCGCAGCAGCGTGTTCGTGTAGGTGTTGCGGTCGTACGCATAGACCACTCCCGGCGACGCGCACACCAGATTCGCGCCGCTGTCCCACTGCGTGCGCTCACGCTGATAGTCGCTGCCGCCCGCTTCCACCACACGCAGTTTCTTCAGACCCAGCGCTTCCGCGACGACATCGACAAACGACTTCTCTTCGCGATGCAACTCCACGCCGCTCGGATGACTGCTGGGCCGATACGAGAACGTGCGCGTCTTGTTCATGAAGTCCGGCGCGAGCAGCACGCAGTCTCGATCGGCGAAAGTGAACACCGTGTCCAGGTGCATCGCCGCGCGAATCTTCGGCATGGCCGCGACGATCACGCGCTCGGCCGCGCCCTTTGCAAACAGCGTGGCGGCCAGCTGGCTGATCGCCTGGCGCGAGGTCCGCTCGCTCATACCGATCAGCACGACGCCCTTGCCGATCGGCATCACGTCGCCACCTTCCAGCGTCGCGAGCCCGTGGTCCTGGGTCGGGTCGCCCCACCACACGTTGACCTTGCCCGCGAAGTCGGGATGGAACTTGTAGATCGCCGTGGTAAGAATCGTCTCTTCATGACGCGCGGGCCAGTACAGCGGATTCAGCGTGACGCCGCCATAGATCCAGCAGGTAGTGTCGCGGGTGTACAGCGTGTTCGGCAGCGGCGGCAGCAGGTACTCGGTCGAGCCGGCGGCTTCCCGCGCGACTTCCAGTGCCTTGCCGCCATGTGCTTCCGGAAAATCGTGAGTCGATAAGCCGCCAATCAGCGTCTCGGCCAGCTTGCGATTGTCCAGCCCTTCCAGATAGCTGCGCAGTTCATCAATAAAACCCAGCCCGACCTGGTTCGGCACCACCTGGTTGTCGAGAATCCATTTCTTGCCTTCGGCCACCGCCACCGTCTCGGCGAGCAGGTTGTGCATCTCCAGCACTTCGACACCACGATCGCGCATCTTCGTGACGAAGTCGAAGTGATCGCGTTTGGCGTTTTCGACCCATAGCACGTCGTCGAACAGCAATTCATCGCAGTTGCTCGGGGTCAGCCGCTGATGGGCAACCCCTGGCGCGCACACCATCACTTTGCGCAGTTGCCCGACTTCGGAATACACACCGAACCCGTCCGTTTTCGCATCTGTAGCCATGACGATCTCCTGAATTCCGGCCTGAGCCGGCTGTGTTCAATTCGCGTACTAGAGCGTAATCATTCCTGTCGCGAGACCATAAATACCAATCACCGCACCGATGATGGCAACGATAAAGATGATCCAGTCCACCGACGTGAAAACGGTCTTGGCCTGCTCGCGCCGCGCCCAGATATACAGCGCCGTTCCCGGTGCATACAGCACAGCGGAGAGCAGGATGAATTTCAGACCACCCGCGTAGATCATGAAAACCGTGTAGATCACAGCGATGGTCGCCATGGTCAGATCACGCTTTCGCTCCTCCGGACGCATCTGATAACTCTCACCGCGCTTCGACAGCATGAAGCCATACGCCGCGACGAAGAGGTACGGAATCAGCGACATCGCGCTGGTGAGGTTCAGCATCAACGCGAAAGCGTCGCGTGAAAAAAACGTGCTGATAACGAAGAGCTGGACCACGATATTGGTCAGCCACAACGCGTTGGCCGGCACCTTGTTGGCGTTCTCCTTCGCGAAGATGGCCGGCATGTCTTTGGTCTTTGCCGCAGTGAACAGCACTTCGGCGCAGATCAGCGACCACGCGAGGTAAGCGCCCAACACCGAAATGATCAGACCCACGCTGACGAAAATCGCGCCCCAGTGGCCGACCACTGCTTCGAGCACCGTTGCCATCGACGGCTGACGCATGCCCGCCACGTCCGCGCGCTGCAGCACCGCATACGGCAGCATGGTCACGAGCACCATCAGCGTAGTGACAGTGATGAAGCCCAAAATCGTGGCCTTACCGACGTCGGTACGTTCTTTCGCGTAGCGCGAATAGACGCTCGCCCCCTCGATCCCTAGGAACACGAACACGGTGACGAGCATGGTTGCACGCACCTGCTCGAAGAGATTGCCTTCGAGCCCTCCACCGTAGAAGTTCGCGCTGAACAGATCCATCCTGAACCCAAATATCAGGATGACGATGAATACCAGGATCGGGATGATCTTGGCGACGGTGACGACACTATTAATAAAGGCGGCCTGCTGTACGCCTTTCAGGATCATGAAGTGGAAGAGCCAGATACCCACCGAAGCGACGAGAATCGCAACGACCGTGTTGCCCTCGCCGAAAACCGGAAAGAATGCGCCGAGTGTGGACTTGATCAGTACCCAGTATGAGACGTTGCCGATGCAGCTACCTATCCAGTAGCCGAAGGCGGAGAGAAAGCCGGGATAGTCGCCAAAACCTGCTTTGGCGTAAGCGAAGACACCTGCGTCCAGTTCGGGTTTGCGCTCGGCAAGCGACTGGAAGACCCGCGCCAGCATATACATGCCGGTTCCTGCAATCAGCCACGCGATGACGGCACCTAAAGGCCCCGTGGCATTAGCAAAAGTCCGAGGTAAGGAGAAAATCCCGGCTCCTACCATTCCACCCACCACCATTGCGGTGAGCTGCATCTTTGACATTTTTTGGGCTGTGGAAGCCATCCGGATTCCTTTTTAATTAGCCTGCCAATTACCTTCGCGACGCATTTCGAATGTAACCTGTCTCTCTCACAACTCATCTGATCTGTGTCGCCGAAGCTGTCTGCAAACGACACATGAAGAAAAGAATGGTCTGTCCGGGGGCTTTTGTCAAATGATCGCCGGATTTAACAAAACGGCCACTGCGCATGCGATTCGGGCGTCTCCCGGGAGTTTCCGTGCTTTCTTCTACCGGCCGTTTCAATCGATTAAGGGTATTCGCTCATAGGTTGTGGGACTTTGTCGGTTGGCAAAAAAGTACGATCCGAACGTACCCGGCGTTTCGATTTTTAAAGGTGTCTGGTTCGAAAATTGCTCCACGGCGAGCCGGAATTAAACAGCGAAAACGGGTAAGGTCAAAGGTCGGTACGTCGGCCTTCGTGGCGATTTTCTAAATGTTAAAAATGCGTCGTGAAGTGAGGATTCCAAAGACAAATGCTGAACGGGAAAGAAGCACTTTCGCATTTCAAAACGCCGCGGGCTTCTATGACAGACGAAGTGCGGTTCTGCTCAAAACGAATGACCAGATGGCCTTTCATGACAAGCCCCCACCCGACGTGAGCAAGCGATTGCGTTGGCGGCCGTTTTTAGAAGTCATGTTTCTGTGCGACTATCCTTCGTGGCGCTGAACAGCTACCTGTAAGGTATTCGTACGACGGCGCGTCAGCGAAGGCCTGCGATATCAAAGCATGTACCGCGCCGTTGCATCACCGCTTACATCGTTTCATTGGCGATATCCCAGGAAAAACAGTTCGCAGATCAATGGAGCATGACAGATGACCGACCGATTGCAGGCTTCCGTATGCGTTGTCGTGCTAATGCTGATTGTCGGCTGGGTGCTTTATATCGGGCGTGCAGTGTTTGTGCCCATTGTATTCGGGGTCATCGCGGTCTATGTGATCGTCGGCTTCACGCGATTGCTGCAGCGCATTCCTGTGATTGGAGAGCGACTGCCCGTGCAATTGCGCTATGCGCTGTCCGTGTTTCTGATCGCCGCCGGCATATTCTTCGCGGTCGACATGCTCGTGGCGAACTACGATGCGCTCATTGCGCTGGCGCCGCGCTATCAGGATTCGGTGCTCGCGCTGATCCAGAAAATTGCTGCGTTGCTGCATCTGGAAAATGAGCCCACGTGGGATTCGCTACGGCGGGACATGCTGGCCCAATTCAACATCCAGGCGCTGGTGACGGGCACGCTGGCTTCGTTGTCGTCGGTGATCATCAATGTGTTTGTCGTCGCGCTGTATGCGAGTTTTCTGCTTTTCGAACACCGGACGTTTGGCGAAAAACTCGAGAACATGGCGGCGAATGCGAGTAACGCTGCGCGCGTGAAGAGTGTCGTGATCGACATCAACCGTCGCATTGGCGCTTATCTTGCGCTAAAGACGCTGCTTGGCGTGGTGCTCGGCGGCGTGTGCTGGGGCGCAATGCGCGGCATGGGACTCGAATTCGCGGGGCTATGGGCCGTGTTGACCGCGCTACTAAACTACGTGCCCTATATCGGCTCGGTACTCGGCGTTCTCTTTCCCGCACTCATGTCGGTACTGCAATTCGGCGACCTCAACGAAGTACTGATCGTGGTGATAGCGCTTACTGTCATTCACTTCCTGATCGGCAACATTCTCGATCCCTATCTGATGGGTAACTCGCTGAACCTGAGTCCGTTTGCGATTCTCGCGAGCATGGCGATCTGGTCCGCCCTATGGGGTATTTCCGGCGCGTTCCTCGCGGTTCCGATCACCGTCATCGTAACGATCATCTTCTCCGAGTTCGAGATGACGAGGCCGGTTGCAATTCTTCTATCGAAAAACGGCAGACTGACTTACGGCGGGAGCGCGCCGGTCGCCTGAACCGCACGCTTTTTCTTATTGAAAAAAAAAACCCCGGAAGCGGGGACCGTAGTCCCGCTTCCGGGGTTTCGCTTATTACCAGCCCATATCTTATTGACCCGTATATCCGACCGGGACAGTTGCATTCGCCGTCGCAACAGACGCATTGTTCGACACGATGTATTGCGGCACTTCGGTCAGCGTCAACGCAACCTGACCGTTGGTGTAAGCAACCGTGCTCGTATTGCCGTAACCATCGATCTTCGTCACATTGCCCGACGTACCGGCGTTATCCACCTGAAGCGTGTAGCTGGTGGAGTACGTCTGGCTATACGCACCGCCGCTCGTCGGCCATTGCGCATTGCTGTGCGTCCACGCGGCTGTGATGACCTTGCCGTTGCCGAGCTGCTGGAACGAATACGCGAAAGTGCCGGACGGCGTACCGTTGACGCGGCCCAACGTGTTCGTCCCGTCGAGCACCCGGGTCATCGTCGCGAACGCCATCGCTTCCGGTTTCGGCGACAGATTCGTCGCGCCATATGCGCCCTGCGCGTCGTTCAGATCGAAGAACGTGCCGTATCCCACTTCGCCCGGATAGTCGGGGCCGTAGAACAGCGTCGTAAGTTGCGCACCACCGCCGAGCGTGATGATGTGCGCCCGCACGCCCACCGCCGCCTGAGCGAACAGCTGGTTTTGCGACGGCACAGTCGGTCCATAGTTCAGACCCGGATCGTAGCTCACGCCCGCTTCCGTGAAGAACAGCTTCATGTTCGGCTTGCCTGCCTGCATGACCGAACGCAACTGCTTCATCTGATTGTCGAGTGCGTTGGCCTGGTTCGCCGGATCCGGGTCCGAGTCCTGCAATTCAGGCGGATGCGCCGGGTACGTGCCAGCATTCCAGTAGCCGTGAGTGGACACCGCGTCGATGTAATTCCACAGACCCAGCGCGCCGAACTTCTGCAGATATCCGGTGGTACACGTATCGCAATTCGCGGCGAACGGATTGCCGGTGCCCATCACGACCGCATTCGGATCGGTCGAATGAATACCTTGATAGGCCGCCTTGTACATGGCGACGAAGTTGGCATCGCTATCCGCCCAGCCGAGGCTCGGCTCCCACGTCACCTGGTAGTAGTTCTTCTGCTGATTCGGATAATTGGCCGCGCGGATCAGGCTCGTATCGGTGCCGACCTTGGCCATGAAGCCCTGAAACTCGGTGAGATTCGACGGTGCGTAATAGCTGTCGTTGAACTGGCCGGTCTTCGAATCCCATGCGGGAATGCCGTCGAGACGCACGATGCGCATCTGGTCCGGATTGGCTTTATAGAACGGATCGAGGTCGCTCACGCTCGGCGTGTACGTATTCGGGCCGTTGGGTTCCATTGCCGATTGCTGGCGGTCGTCGATCGTCCACGAGATACCCAGATCGTGCAGGGCCGCAATGTTGCCGTTGAATCCCTGCATGCCGAAGCGATGTTGATCCTGATGCGCATACGTGACCGTGCCCAGAACCGGACTCAGATTCGGCAGTACGCCGAAGGTCGCGATACCTTGCGGACGCGTGCCGCTGTTCGGCAACGTGCCGCCCTTGGCGCTCAACGTCGCCGTCAGTGCGCCGTAACCCGACCACGTCGAGGTACAGGGGATCGCGTTGGTCTGCACCCCGGCGCTGACCGGGAAGCTGCCCTGCGCCTTGATTGCGCCATTCGAATCCGCGACCGACCAGACGACCGTGTCGGCGCTGGGAGCATTCGTCGTGATCGCGAGCTTGAACGCGACGTTGTTCTGGAAGATGCGCAGGCCGTCGGTCGTCGGCGTGTCGGCGCTGATTACGCCGTTCGCGGTTCCGCCTGCGGTTTGCGTCGGCGTGCTGCAGGTTAGGGTTGAACTGCCGGTCGCCGATGTTGAGGTTGTGCTGTTTGGCGTTGCTGTCGGGCTGGGGGTTGGCGCGGGCGCGGGTGTTGGCGTGGGGGACGGTGTTGGCGTGGGTGCTGGTGTAGGTGCAGGCGCCGGAGTGGGCGTGGGCGTGGGCGTCGGGGCCGGCGTAGGCGTAGCCGCAACTGCCCTTACCCAACACGATTTGCCGTAGCCATAAGCCGGATCCGTCTGCGAAACTGCACCAACGTAGCAACCGACGCCATTGCTGAACGTGCGCGGCGCGCTCAGCATGACCGACGGTGATGTGGGCGGCACGGCGCCAAAGACCACCGAGCCGGTTCCGAGGAATGAGCAGTTGCCGTTCTCCTGACCGCACAACTTGTATTGCTGGCCTGCGACCGTGATAGTGCTTGTCTGCGCCTGTGCGCTTTCCGCACCAAACGACGCCAACACTGTTGCCGACGCAACTCCCAGTAATTTCAAATATCTCATCTTTATCCGTATGTATCGCAAAGAGCAGGTTTTCCCCGAGAATTCGCAAGATCGATCCAGGTCGTCCTGCTTTGACGTTATTGAGTACAGAGAGGTGAACCTGAGAACGCAGTGATTACGTTCGTTGCTGATAAAGCCGTGACGCGCGGTTAGCCGCTGCAACGTCGCCTGACATCCCGTTGACATCGGCCTGTGCGAAGAGGCAACCGGCTTATGGCGTGCATAAACGGCCATGTACTGTCGGCAAACCCATCCGACATTACGTATTACTTACTTTTTAAATCGATTAACCGTTATTCCCGAAAGCGTTATCGCTGATTGAACCCGTTTAATTGGGACGTTGAATATCGAAGACGGGATAATCCGCCGACGTGAAATGCAAAAAATTTCCAATCAGCGAGATTCTTCATTTCACTATTGAAAGTCGATGCAGCCGATATCACGACCGGACTATCGACGGGGAACGAGTCTCAAGTTGACGCCTGACTCGCGGACGCCAACCAAACGAGTTCGTATGATGAATACTGATCCATTGCGCGCCAGAACAGCCAATGAAACTATTACTGAAGCGAAATTGAACTACTAGTTTTCCGGTAGAAGTTACATCACTCGCTAGGACTGAGGAATTATAAACGTTTCAAACGTGCAACGTCGCGGGGTCCCGGGACGATAAGTAATAAACCGAAGAATTTCTTACCGTATCTTTCCGGTAATTTTCCAAACGCCGGAAGATCGAAAATGTCTGCCTCAGCACGAACCGCAAATGACGAGGCTTTAATTTTTTCTCAATAATCGTGCCCCAATAATTTATTTTGTATTACTAATACGAATGAAATTGCATTGGCCGTTCCTAAGCATCCGGTCAAAAATAAATTCGAGCGGATTGGCGCGCGCATCGCGCCATTTCAAATATCTGTCACATTGCTTAATCTATTCAATACCCATACATATATTTTTTAACGTGACCTATGGATGAGATAGAAGCAAAACAATTCGACCTCATCCTGCTTCCATACACGTATCGATTGACCATGTCATGACCGACCGATGCACTATCTGCCCACCAGGCCAACGCCGATCAACCACAACTACGACTCTGCCCGCAAGTTAACAAATTCAGCTTTATTCCATCACGCATTTCAGCGCAACCGTCGTCCCGAATACGCTTGACTTTTAAGCAGCCGCCACTTTCAATACAACGGGTGTGTCTCCAGATTTTCAATCGTCAAATAAATCTGCACGCACGTTCAAAGATTCGCATTTTCGTAACAATGCCGTTCATTCGCTGGCTGCTTGCGGGGCTTCGATCCCGGTCGCGGCTCACACATCGTTGCTGTCGTTTCTGCTCCACTGGTTTGCACGTCCGCCGTCAATCGGCGCCAGCTCGCGACACAGAGCACTCCTCACAACGGAGTTGTCTTGGCTGCTACGAACAATGAATCCGCGCATCACTCGCCCGCCCTCATCGATCTCGCATTGCAAGGCGGCGGCTCGCACGGCGCATTTACATGGGGCGTCCTCGACCGTCTGCTGGAAGAGTCAAGGCTGCAAATAGAAGGCATTTCCGGCACTTCTGCCGGCGCGATGAACGCCGCCGTGCTGGTGAGCGGTTATCAGCAGGACGGCGCCGAAGGCGCGCGCCGCGCGCTCGAAACCTTCTGGAGACGCGTGTCCGATGCCGCCGTCTACAGCCCGTTCCGGCGCAGTCCGCTCGACATGCTGCTGGGACGCTGGACGCTCGATCATTCACCCATGTTCCTGGCGATGGATCTCGCCGCGCGCATGTTTTCGCCATACGACCTGAATCCGCGCGGGGTCAATCCGTTGCAGGAAATCCTCGACGAATCGATCGACTTCGCTCATCTACGCGATGCGCCGATCAAGCTTTTCATCACCGCGACACGAGTGCGTACGGGCCAGGCGCGCGTGTTCCGCAATGCCGACCTCTCGCCCGATGTGTTGCTCGCATCGGGCTGTCTGCCCACGTTGTTCCAGGCGGTCGAGATCGACGGCGAAGACTACTGGGACGGCGGCTATGCGGGCAATCCGACGATCACGCCGCTGGTGCGCGAATGCACGTCGAGCGACACGCTGCTTGTACAGGTGAACCCTGTCGAACGGGACGAGACGCCCCGCTCCGCGCGCGACATCATCAGTCGTCTTAACGAAGTTGCGTTCAACGCGCCGCTCATGAAGGAGTTGCGCATGATCGCGTTGCTACGGCGTGCGGCGGACGCGGGCAGCGACGAAGGCCGTCACTGGGCGGAAATGCGCATCCACCGCATTTCGAGCGAAGAGATGACAAAGCTCGGCTACTCGTCGAAGCTCAATGCCGAATGGTCATTCCTGACGATGCTGCGCGACGAAGGCCGACGCGCAGCTGAAGTGTTTCTCTCAGAACATGCCGCAAAAATAGGCGTGGAATCGTCACTCGATCTCGACGCGCTGCTCGACGGAGTCTGATCATGGACGTCATTGTTCTGTCACCCTTCGCGGCTGGTCTCGGGTTGTTTGCGATGCTCGCGAGTCTCGCGGTATTGATCGGCTTTGCATATCGCGGCTGGACCGTGTTGCTGCTCGCACCATTTGCCGCGATGCTCGCCGCGGCGATTTCCGGCGAGCCCGTACTCGCGCACTGGACGCAAACCTTCATGATCAGCGCCGCGCGATTCGTCGCGCAGTTCTTCCCGCTGTTCCTGCTCGGCGCGCTGTTCGGCAAGCTGATGGAGGACAGCGGGTCCGTCAAGGCCATCGCCAGCTACATGACGGAGAAGCTCGGCGCGCATCGGGCGATTCTCGCGGTGGTGATCGGTGGCGCGCTGGTCACGTATGGCGGCGTCAGCCTGTTTGTCGCCTTCTTCGTGATTGCACCGATGGCGACCGCACTGTTCCAGGCGGCGAACATTCCACGTCGACTGATGCCGGCGGCGATTGCGCTCGGCACGTCGACCTTCACGATGTCCGCGTTGCCCGGCACGCCCGCGATCCAGAATGCGATCCCAATGCCGTTCTTCGGCACGACGCCGTTTGCCGCGCCGGGGCTCGGCGTGATAGCGAGCATCGTGATGGTGGGCTTCGGACTTTGGTGGCTGTCGCTTCAGCAATCGCGCGCGAAGGCGGCGAACGAAGGTTTCGAGGGATTCGGCGCGGCGGCGAATGTCGCCGTGAATGAAGCGAAGCCCGCACTCAATGCAAACCTCGTGCGTGAACGCGCCACCGTTTCGCAGAGTTTCGATCCGGAGGAAATCGAGCACGGACATATCAGCAGCGACCTGCCGTCGTTCGGTGTCGCGATGACGCCGCTCGTGCTGGTGGTCGTCGTGAACTTCATCATGAGCATGATCGTGCTGCCGCGACTGGACGCCGACTATCTGTCGGATATCCGTTGGGGCGAGACGTCGCTGGCCGCGGTGGGCGGTGTGTGGGGCGTGTGCGTGGCGCTCGCGGTGGCGATTGTCGCGCTGGTGCTGCTCAACCGCCGTCGCCTGCCTGCCTTGCGCGATACCGTCGACGCCGGCGCGAACGCATCGGTGCTGCCGGTGTTGAGCGTCGGCAGTCTGGTGGGTTATGGCGCAGTGATCGCGGCATTGCCGGCGTTTGCGCTGGTGCGGGAATGGGTGCTCGGCGTGGGCGGCGGCCCGCTGGTGTCGCTTGCGGTCGCGACCAACCTGCTGGCCGCGCTGACCGGATCGGCATCTGGCGGTCTCACGATTGCACTCGATGCACTCGGTGGCACCTATCTGCAACTGGCCGCGCAACACGGCATCGACCCTGCGCTGCTGCATCGGGTCGCGGTAATTTCATCGGGCACGCTCGACAGCCTGCCGCACAACGGCGCGGTGGTCACCTTGCTGGCGGTGTGCGGATCGACTCATCGCGAGAGCTATCGCGACATTGTGATCGTCGGCATTCTCGGGGCGTTGCTTGCGCTGGTTGTGGTGATCGTTCTCGGATCGATTGTTGGGTCGTTCTAGTTCGCGCTCGCGCGGCTGGCGTTTTTCTGCGCACGTTACTGATTTCATCAACCGACGACTGGAATACGGATACGTTAGTGAGGCACAAAAAAAGCACGGTCTGCCAGGGCGGGCAAGACCGTGCAACACTTCTGTTGTCGCTTCGTATGTAGTTAGAACTCGCAGCCGACCCGGGCACGTCCGCCGGCATCGCCCGTGGACGTCACTGATACAGCGCCGTTCATCAGCCAGTTACCGCCCTGCGAACGATACGTCATACCTGCTGCCTACGCGCTGCCGTTCTTGTAATTGCCCACGCCTGCGGCAACGATCGTACGGCCGGGACCCGACGACGTCATGTTCGGCATCGCCATCGCTGCAGCGACACCGGCATACGCACTGCGCGCCACCTGATTGATCGCGTGATTCGCCTGATTGGACTGCTGCACACCTTGTGCGATTCCTTGCGGCAGCAGGTTGTTCACCGAGCAGGAATGTAAATGTTTGGCGCCACGGCGCCGGCAGAGTCCGTACCCGCCCTCTTCTCGAAGCGATACTGGCAAGGGCATGAGTAATGCTCATCCATCGCGAGGCGCGGGTTAAGTCCTACGCGATGACTTTGAAATATCCGTTGCCTGGACGCGATCTCATGTCGCTCCAGGTTCCCAGCTGTATCACGGACAGGAATTGAAAAAAACGGTAGCCTTGTGAGCGAAAGCAGTCGCACAGTCGTTACTGCTGGCGGCGGTGTGAGAAAACGAAATCGCGCGCCCGACGCAACTTGCCATTCAAGCCAATGCACGCGACGAATTCATCCGCCCAAATACGAACTGCCCGAGATACCAGACCAATTCGGTGTTCGCCAGAACAACGTCTTCAGTCACCGTTGACGGCTCGAGTTTCATGCGCCGAAGCATCAGCTTGCCTTCCCGCGACGTCGTCCACGCGTGCAAAAGTTCGTTCCGCGTTCTCGCGTCGGCAGCGTTGAAGAAATCGCGCCCCTTACCCGAATCCTCGTTCATGCGCGCACGAACTTCTTCCTCACGCGACGCCACGCTCCGCGCCACCGAGTTTCTCACTTCGGTTTTTGCGACCTGCTCCTGTACTTCGTCGGCTAAAAGCTTTGCCTGCACATCGACCATGGTCCGCTCGGCGTCGGACATTTTCCAGTTATCGCGGAGCGCTCTCATCAGATAGCCGGCCGGACTCTTTTTAACCTGGCCTCGGTTAATCCTGAATCGCGTGTATTCGATCGCCTGCTGGATACGCTCGTCGGTCCAGACGTCGCGGTTTTCCGAGATTTCGCTGAACTGCTTGGTGGAGAGCGTGAACTCGTCTGTAAGGGTCTTATAGAGATGGCTGGCGTCGGCCAAGCTCGCCAGCACGGCATCAGCCGTGTCCTTACGTTTGAGCAAGAACCGGATGCGGTCAATTTTTTTTGACGACGTCGACGCAGTCCTCGTCTCGTACGTCAACTCGATGTCTGACACATCGTTGATCTCACGCACGGCCGGTTCAAGCCAGTCACGCTTGAAATATTTGAAGATAGCGGCATTCGCGCCCATTCTGCCGGGCCAATTGCGCATCTCATCGAGCTGAATCCAATCCGTACGGCCCGCCGGGACGTGCGGCATCACCTTGTCGTAAATTGCGCGCGCGAGGCTGCGCGTGAACGCAGTTGAAATGCGCAGACTCAGCCAATGAGATTTTTGCGGATCGCGGATATGCGGAACAAGACGAGGGTGGACGTCGAAGCGCATCCGCCCGCGATGAAAACCAACCATGCCGATGAGCTGGACTTGAACCCACAGATCATTCTCATTGGGGTCCCGGTCCATAGGCGTATTCGTTACCCGAACCTTGGCGTTCTGAGCTTCGTCTGCAATGGTGCGCAAGTGCTTGAGATTGCGGCTGTCATAGCGCATCAACCACTTGAAGTAATTCAGCTCGACGTCGTACTGGTCGCGCTGTTCGGGCTCTTGTGCAACGATGAAATATGCGGCGTCGAGGAAGCGACGCGCCGGTAGCCCCATATTGACGATTTCGGTGAAGAAATCGTTGCGCTGATAGCCGATTTCGCGATTGGCCTCGTTGATGCGCAGTCCCAGGTCGAACATGTCCTCAAATAGCGCAAGTGCCATTTGTCGCGACGTTACCTTCGACTTGCCTTCTTCCGGACTGTCCGCCGCCATGTTTTTCATCCACTCTTTTTTGCTTTCGGGACTTTAAGCATGCGGTGGTGAGCTGTCAACACACAGAACCTCACCATCAAGTCTGACTGGAAGGCTGAGGTGGTGGCCGAATCCCGGGCGCGCACATTAAACCTCACCGTTGACACAATTAACCTCACCTTTTACGTAGCGTCTTCTCGGTGGAAATCCCTTGTAGACGGGCTCGAAGGGTAATTCCATCGCGTTCGCACAATGCACCTCACCCTGTGCGTTTAAGCCGCGTCTAAACACATCTAACCTCACCAACGTGCGGAACAGGTCTCACCTTGCTGCACATTCAACCGCACCTTCAGGCACAGCCAACCTCACCTTTTACACATATAACCTCACCTTGAGACCATTAAGTACTTGAATTTAATTGGGATAGAGATTCCCTGTTTGTTGGTTGGCTTGTTTACGATTTAAAAAAAACAAACAAACCAGCGTTCAGACATGAATGTGAGAGCCGGACATCAAGGTGAGGTTTGTTGTGCCGGGAACGAATGTAGCGTGGATGGTGAGGTTCATTGTGCTGCGCGTGGCTTACGAGGCAGTGATTGGTTCGCTAGGTTTGAATCGATCACCGGTTTTTAACCTGGAGGATGGTGAGGTTCATTGTGCGTGTGCTCGAGACTATCCTATTTCGGCAGAAATGCACCGAGGATCCAACCGTTCAGTGGACGAAGGTGAGGTTGGTTGTGCTGATTGTCGTTCCACGCATTTGGACAACGGGCTGATCTGCACAACGGGCCTCACCTTGTGGTTATTTTTTGAGCATTTTTCTGTATTTTTACGATGTTTAAACAAGGACGGTGAGGTCATTTGTGCAAATTTGATTCTCAACTCGCGGCTCTGCAGGTATATGAAGTTGGATGCATTGGAGCGCTCGAAGTCCGAAGTCATGTCTACCCGCCGAGAAAATGCAAAAATGCGGTAGATTTGCAAAAAAATCCACGTATAAACAGCGATTTGGAAAGCTATCTTCGAGTATTTCCTGTATTCTGAGGTTTCTAGAATTTTATGGAAAAACCTCAGAATGGTCAGAACGAGCCAACTCCCTGCCGTAGACCGAACAGTGCATTTTGAGCAGATTAGCCAGTTTGCGGAAAAGGTCACGATTTTCACAAATGAACTGCGTGACACGATTCTGGCTCCTCGTCCGCGAAAGACGGCTCCCGTTTTCAAAACGGGAGAAATCGCCGAGATGTGCAATATCTCCCACTCGCAGGTTCAATATCTCGCCACCAAAGGCGATGGTGAATTGCCCCCGGGTACCGCAGCCGGCACCGGCCGGACGCGAACTTTTACCTTGGAAGAAGCGCGGATCTGGGTGCAAAAGGTGTCGGACATATATCAGACATCGCTCGTTACGCGTCTGAAAGAGCCCGATGGAAAAATCGTCATAACGGCGCAGTTAAAAGGCGGGTCCGCCAAGACGACCACGACTATGTGTCTGGCGCAAGGGCTGTCACTACGCGGTCGAAAGGTGTTGGTGGTCGACCTCGATCCGCAGGCGTCACTGTCGGAGCTTTGTGGACTGTATGCAGAAAAAGACGTGACGCCCGAGGACACGGTGCTGCCGTTTGTCTACGATCAGGACATTGAGGGCGGTCTGGAGGCTCGAGTGCAGTCAACTTATTGGGATGGCATCGACGTGATCCCTGCTCACACTGAGTTGATTGGGGCGGAGTTTCATCTGCCTGCGATGCAAAAGATGAAGCCAGGCTTCCGATTCTGGACTGTGCTTCGCCAGGGTCTCGAACCTCTGCGAAAGAAGTACGACTACATTCTGATGGATACGTCACCTTCGCTCTCGTATCTAAATCTGAATGCGCTGATGGCCGCCGATGCAATGATTATGCCGATGGTTCCTGAAAACCTGGATTTCATTAGTTCGCTGTCGTTCTGGAGGCTTTTTTCAGACGTATCGAAAAGCTTTATCAAATATGAAAAGGATAAGAAGTACGACTTCGTTTCACTCGTGCTTTCGCGAGTGGACTACGGGCGAAACTCATCCGCGCCGATTGTGCGCGCCTGGGCGCAAAGTGCTTACGAAAACTGGCTGCATTCAATTGAGGTTCCGGCGAGTTCGGTAATGAGCACAGGAGCTTTAGCCTTCTCGACGGTCTTCGATATTAGCAGTACCCATAGTGCGGCCAAGTCGCTGCAACGAGTCAAGCAGCCACTCGTCGACTACTGCCGATGGATCGATGAGATCTATTCGGAAAAATGGAGGAATGCGCAATGAGCAATATGCGAGAACAACTGCTGGCAAAGACGTCTGGCATCCGTAAGACTTCGTCTATCAATGAAGAGGAAGTTAAGCGTAGCAATCGTACGCAGACTGCGCCAGGCCTCGCCGGTGCTTTGGCCGTCGCGCAACTTCGCGTACAGGAGTTGGAGTCAACAGGCGTAGCGTCGCTGTTGCAGGTGGGTGGAATCTTGCCGAATCCTTGGCAACCTCGACGCGTGTTCAACGAAGCCAAGCTGACAGAACTCGCGGAATCCATCCGCGAGGTGGGTTTGATGCAGCCTATCGTCGTCCGTCGTACCGGGGATGACTATCAGATTGTTGCTGGCGAACGCCGTTGGCGTGCCCACAAGATGTTGGGTATTGATGCAATCAAAGCCGTCGTCGCGGAATGTACTGATTCAGACATGGCCGTGCTTGCGATGGTTGAGAATATTAGTCGGGACGATTTGGCTGATTACGAAATCGGTGTTGCCATTCGACGATCGGAATCAGAGTTTCCTAACCGTAAGCGATTGGCAGAGGCGATGGGTTTGTCGCGCGCGGGTCTCTATCAATTTCTAGCGTTTGAAAATTTGCCTGATTTTGTAAAAAAAGACCTCGACATTCAGCCTCGCTTACTTGGGGGAACAGCGGCACAAGCTATCGCCGCCAGTATCAAAAAGCATGGTGAAGATGGCGTCAAAGCCGCCACGGAGATTTGGCCGCTTGTAGCGAGAGGGGAAATGGACCAAGGCAAGGCAGCCGCTGCTATTGCCGCGCTGGCGACGCGAAAGACCTCGTCAGAGGCGACCACTGGACGTAGCATCGATAAATTTTTCTCGGGACGAGAGCAGGCCGGAAGCATCACCAAAGACGTTAGCAACTTCACCATTAAGATTAAAGCGGGTGTGCTGACCGAGGCGCAAGAGGTGCAGATACGGCAACTCATCGGCGAAATGTTTCAGACACAGCCAAAAACAAGCTGATAGAACTGAATTCAAAAATACGGCCCGCATAATGCGGGCTTTATTTTTCGCTCTGCGGGGAGATTTGCTTTGCTGACGAGGTGTCTAGAGTCTAGACACCTGTATGGGGTGAGTGTCTAGAGTCTAGACACCTTAACAACGTTTTCATCCGTCGGCTAACTAAGGTAGATAAGGCAGACGGCGACCATTGAGGTAATCGAAATAGGTGCAACACGTACTTGCGTCACTCAAAAATTAAAACGGCTCAATATTTTGCCTGGTCTTTAAAATCGTAGGGCGTCGCTCACGCAAAAGTAGAGCCTCTGACAGGACCGGGTCAGTAGAGGCAAGGGGATGAATACTTAAGTTTCACGTGAGAACACCGGTTTGTATTCTCAATTGTGATTTTGAGCGTCAACTATACGCCTGCACTCCATCCGCGGAGGGTGCCAGTGTCGCCGCTAAGTCATCCGGCGAACTTTTGTCTAACGGTTGCAGTTGCTTTCGCGCCGTCATTTGGATTGCCTTTAAATCGGCTCGGGCATTGATATAGCTGCCGTACAGCTACTAGGTCGCATCCCTCCTGCACCCTAATTTGTCATTCACGTCGAACCTTGAACCGGGGCAATCGAAGCTATCTCCAGCCTAGGAAGGGCCGTTAGCATCGTCCGTGGAGTTTGACCAATGAGTAAAAAGCGCACAGGTGACATCTTGGTGACGATGGGCTTTCGTTCGGGGCCATGTAATCTGAGACCTAATTTGAATTATCTGCATTACCCTCAGAGGGCGTCTGCACGTGCTGCTTTACAGAGGCGGCGAAGCTAGCCGCGTTACGGTTAAAAAAGATGCCAATTTAGCGGCCATACGTTTTTTAGCGTGATCGCTATCGTGTTTTCATCCCAATACGCCCCAGTACAACCGGACGGCGATCACATGACCTATTAGGCCAGGATCACGCTGACTATTGGAGGAAGGCGACGGGGCCTCTCAGACAGAAACTCCCCTATCTGCTTGAGTACCGCCAATAGTGGTGTCCACCGAGCAATGCATAACGTCTGCCGCGGCATATTTTCATTGTTAGGGGATGTGGCTAGTAGCCCATCGCAGTTGTCGTCGGCTTGTAAAATGCTGAATTGCCTCTCGGCTTGCTTATTCGCGAGGGTAGCGACAGAGCTATATCCGCTGTTGATAAATCTTCATTCGGGAATAGCCGAGCGGTAGGCAGACAAACCGACCTGCAATCGAAAGCCGGATACCGCTGGACTCGATGCCCGATGAAGTACCGGTTTTAGTGAAAAACCTCAGTTTTCAACTTTGTCATGGAGAGCGGCTCATAGGAGCAGCTTAGCGGTGAAATCGCCATCGCTCCTTTTTTGTGGCTGCTGCTGTCGCCGTCTATGTGAACCCGATGCGCCAAAGATTTTGCTCCGCCCTCGCAGCGAACCGAAGTAGTCGCGTCACCGCGAGGCATATTTCTCGCATCGCGTTGGGTTTCTTGAGATCTCACCTAAAATCGACGTGTATATCGCATCAGCGAAGCGACGCGTGATCGAGTCGACGGTGGTCAAAGCAGGTCATCGGCCCATTGTCGAATGCCCGCAATCCTCATTTGTCCACGCCCTACCACGGCCGCAACCTCGCCCTTCCTTTAGCGTTTGTAACCGCCAGGAAACTCGGACCCTTCTAACCGGAGTAGAGTGTCAACAACTCCCTGCAGTCATAGCGCTTTCTACTTCTAATGCGCGCGAGGCAGTAGTTCGGAAGAATTGCTTAGACGCCGATCGAGTTTGCATATCTCTCTCGTGTACGAACAGCTTACCTGTACGCATTCAGACGAGCTGGCCTATGCCTTTAATGGTCTGCTCTTAAGCTGGAGACATACGGGGTCCAGATCGGTTGCTCGCTTTAACTAAACGCCTTGTTGTCAAGCGAGGCCGCTAGCGGCCATGCCTGGGGAGCAGCTAGGGGAGAGTACCGGCCTAAGCTGGACAACGACACAAATTACCAATGCCGCGGCGATGCTAATTGTCTTGCTCAGACGTAAGCGATTCGCTTGATCACGTTGGAGCGAGTGATTCAGACGGCACTTGCAGTTAGCTCGACACGGCTATTTCAATCAACCATACGAGATACGCCAACGCCGCGCACGGAATCACAAACAGTCGCCCAACTGTCTGAAACAAAAACTCTCGTACCATAAAAATATAGGGACATATCGAATCGCTTCAGGAATCGAATCTTTATCGGTTCGCAATCAGTACGAAACCTGTTGTTATGAGTATCGGAACCTCCTGCAGAGCGAAGCTTGACGGACCCGACTCCCAAATGTGGAGCAATCCGATCAGCGTCTACGACAAATATCGTCTCGCGGGCTACTTCGTTCGTCTTTGATTCTGTGAAACATTAGTGAATATTTGTTTGCCAAAATAACTTATTGTTTAATATGGTTTTTCTTTAAGTTTAGAGCATATGTTTCACGAAAATAGATGCTTTGATAACCCGCGTCAGCTTGTTTCCTTGAAATCCGTTCTTTTCCAATCAGAACTAGGATCATGCTTGGCGATTTGTATTATTTGCTACGTAATGTGTAGTGGGGGGGGGTAAAGGAGTTTTTATCGCAAGAAGTGGCTTTTGAAAGATGCCAACTTTTATTAGCATCGTCAGCGCCTTTGGCTCGCTTCGGCGACAACCGTGAGTGCCATCATTCACGACTCGACAGTGCTCTGCGTAAGAGGTTAGCCATAACTAGAACCGGCGGAAGCCGACTCATTCGCACTGCCGTGCCGCCAGTTTCAAAGCCTCACTGAGGCAGTCAACTTTGACCGCGCCGTCCACGCGACAGAGCATCCACGCCGAATCGCACTTGCCGATCAATTTCATATTCCGGGCGACCACATAGTTGGCAAACACCTGCGCAACGGAATCGAAAGATCTGCAAAGGAAATCCCGCCCCGCGTCGCGATATAACGCGCATCTTCGCAACCTGGGACACGCCGGGTGGCGCAGACGCGGACCAACATACGCTAGTGCAAGTAGAAATTCGCAATCATTGGCACGCACGCCGCAGACCCTCGCGCTACTTAGGTTCAGCTACTCGCCGCACCAACGGTCATTGCCGGTCTGCAAAGATTTCCAGCGCACCGTTCTGCGTTTGCGGACGCTCGCCCACCAGCAACTCGCTGAGAGCGCGACCGGCGCGGAGCGGCCCTTAAGGGCGTGATAACTTATAGGCCACGTCTCACCGAACCGAACCGAACCGGAGTCAGAAGCGAGCGGCGGAGTCGGTCACGAAGACGATCTAGGTGTGCTTGCCAATTCGCGGGAAGCCAATTCCGCGTTCGATTCATTGACTATGCTGATCTGCCAGACAACGGCGCATGGCCGAACCCAGGCGCGGTCGCAACGACCAGGTCAGCCACAGCCATCCCCGTAATTCATCTGGCTCCACACGTCCGCCCGATTCCCCTCAATCAGACTTCCCCCGATAAAGCGTTCGCTCGGCTTCTCAGTCGACGATATGAACTGCAATCCTAATCAATTGGACATCTTCCATAAGATGTTTCGTCAAAGACGCGCGTCGACAGAATGAGAGCCTGAAGGCATTGCCAATGAGGCAACCCGCACCTTCATCCGTGAGCGAATTATCGGCCCACATGTTTATCAGGCACGCTCGGACTTTGCAAATGCCATGGTGCCTCCTTCATGGACAAAGACAGCGATAACCTCAGTTAGCAGTCACGCCCACGCAAACCACAAACCGGCCGAATCCCAGGTCTCCCCAAAAACTGCCCCTCGCAATCACCAGGCCACCAACCCGAGCACGCAACCCCACTGCACTCACCGCCCACACCCCACCGCCCCATCTTCCTTCGCCACTTCCGCAATATCCTCATGCAAAATCCGCCGAATTTCCCGGATGGCCTGCGGCGTCTCCTGCACGCTATGTCCCGAGACGATCACCATTTCAGATCGTGCGTCGGCGAGATGCGCGCTCCGATACGGCACCACACCATCGTCGGAATCTTCAAGCGGGCCCGTTTCCCTACGCCTCGCGATAATCGAGTGGAAGCAGACTTCGGGGCTGATCGGCAACTGCGCAGTCGCCTGAATCAGCGGATCGCTCTCACGCAACTGCTCGATACTGTTAGGCACATGGAACGTCTGCCGCTCCTTGTCCCCGCTTTCAATGTTGGTCGCGCTCTGCATCACTTCTTCGAATTCGTGCAGCAGCGCAAGCGGCAGGCGCACCAGGTTCGCCGCCCAGCGAGCGATGCGATTGCTCGCGAACGGCGTGCCGCGGTGAGGCGCGGCAATGAAAATCGCCCGCTCGACCTGCGGCATCGGCGAAAAGCGTAGCAGCCGGTTCAGCCGTTCATCCTCGCGGTCTAACTCGGCGCCCTCGGGTAAATACTTGTCCTGGAACGTGGTCCATAGTTCTTCATCGGATGTCGAAACCAACAGCCTCGCGATAACGCCGCCCATGCTGTGTCCGATCAACACCATGCCGTGCGATGCCGTCGACGTGCCGTCCGGGTCGAAGTGTTGCAAGGTCTGCCGCGCGGCTCTGCGAATTCGCGCGAGACTAACGAGAATCGGCACGTTGGTCGGGTAATAAACCTGCCACACCTGAAAATGCTGACGAAGCACATCGTCGCCTTGAATGTCGTTCGCGACATTGACCCACGCCTCGGGACTGCTCGCCAGCCCGTGCAGCATCAGAATGATGCGTCGATCGGGATCGAATGGCTGCATCATATAAATGCGCGGAGTATCAATGCCGCGTGCGCGGCCAAACAGCGTGCGTAACGACTGTCCGGCAAAACCCGAGCGCGCGAGCCAGATCCCGTAACCCGCACTAAAGTTGGCCGCTAGCGGCACGGTCTGGTCATGCCGCTGAACACTTGCTTCGCGATAGGGGTCGTAGACCGCCAGAATCACATCACGTGTGTCGCGCAATTCTTCCAGCGTCTCGACGTTGAACAGAAACAGCGCGGTGACGTTCGGCGATGGCATTTCACGAAAGACCGGGGCCGACGTGGGACGTCCCGATGTCCCGGTAGTTGTCGTGCCGCTCGTGGAATCCTCTGCGGCTTCGGTCGCGCTGGCCGCGTCGTCGGCATGACCCGGTTCGGCGCGTTCGGCTGGCGAGGGAGTGTTCATCACCGCGACCAGCTCCGCGCCCAAACCGTCGCGGCGATAAATACTGCGCAGTCCTGCAAAAGAAAGCCTTGATGCCGGTATAACTTCGCGTGGTTCGCGCACACCTTCAGGCAATCGAAACCGGCTTAAGTCGATGTGAATTGTCCAGTTTCCTATCACCTGCTTGGCGGGGTCCCGATTGTCCGCGTCGGTGCCGACCGCGCCTCGGCGGAATAGGGCAGTCGCGAGTTCCTGCGCCGCGTAGTTGTAATAGTCACGCACCTGCGTCTGCCGATCTTCGAACGCACGTTCACCCGCCGTGCGCTGCCCGTAGAAGAGATAGGCATAAGCGTATCTGACCGTTCTCAGCCAGAGATCGAATTGGGCGTCACTCCAGGACGCGTTGTTGGCCGGCGTTTGAGCCATCGCCATCTGAAGCGAAAGCTCGGCCAGGCTGGCAAGACGCTGGTCGATATTGATACCCGGAACGGTCGCGATCGAATCGATGCACGCTTGCGGGTTTTGTTGACATGCGCCTTCATCGAGCGCCGCGATGCGCAACGTGTCGCGAGTCGCCGCGCTCAACCGACCCGTGGAAAGAATATCGCCGCGTCGCATGGCGATGTATTGCTGGGGGCCGAGCGAGCTGACGGTCACCATCGCGCACCCGGAGAGGAGGCTGGCGACCAGTAGGGCGAACGTAAGGCGCCACGGCATACGCAGTGACCGAGTGCGCGCCATTGTCAATTCGCCCACGCCATGCACCTGGGTATCTCCAGATTGCCGATCCGTTTAACTATACAAACGATTCGCGTTGATGATAGCTGCGCAGCACACCGACTTCTCGAACGATTGCGTCGAAGCATTGGGGCGATTACCTCATCTGCGTGGTTGACGGGACCGCTTGCGCGAGTCAGTTGAGCCGCGCTACCCATGTGCGCAGACATAGGAAATTGGAGGATACGCTGCAATGTGGCTTCACTGACCCAACCTCCGGTCGACCAGAAAGACCACCACGGTGACAGCAGTCTATTCGCCCTATGCGACCTCAGCAGGGGAAACTATATCTGCTTCATCGCAGAGCGCTTTGCGCGTTGTTACTCTCGCGCGAGAAACGCAGTTGGCGAAGCGCTCACGCATGAACCATGAAGTTGATGAAGCTGGGGATGCCTGATCGATATCACGGTCTTCGCTTGTACATAGATGGCGAGAATTAACATTTTCACACGACCGAAAAAACGGCACATCGACGTCTGCAGTCATGATATGAAGCTGAAAACAACCCGCCTTGATGTCCCCTTACAGTCCGTCCATTCAGCTATTTTCTTTTGACATGATCGGAGACTGAAGATCGGTATCCTGATCATGATAGAAAATGAGCGTGTGAATTTCCGGCCTCAATTTGTCAAATGTCGCGCCGCGCGCTAATTATTTGCATAAGGCAATCAAGCAATTGACGGACTTAGTATCGATCGGCCATCATGCATCGTAGCGGGTGCGCTGCATGATCGCCAGAACGTACGGTGCCCCGAGCACAGCGCAGGCAATCGTGCAATATGGGTGAGGGCAATGACGTGCTCATGACATTGTTTGTACGTGCCACGCGCAAACATTCAGGATTCGCTCGCAGAAAATGCATGATGTGCTTACCGTTAGCGAAGCGGAGCAATTGGATCAGTGCCGGGATTGGCAACGCCATACTTCGCTCGGTTCCGCACTTGTAGTTAAGCGCTTGACAATGAATTGTTTGGGAACTTAAATACTTTGTCAGGTAGCCTGAAAATCATGAACGGGTGTCCCGCGTTATGCGCAGACAATTCGCAAGAGATTTCGTTGGCCAGTTACCTTCGTTTATCTTTCGCCGGTGCTACGGGGCAGGCTGGCGCATCGACTGGAACACTCAGGTTCTGGTCATTGTCTTCCACCCCAAATGGCTCACCCTCGCGGTCGCATGGTCGGCGGTCCGGCCATCATTTTCGTTGTCGCGACGGGCAGGATTAAATTTTCAATCCGAGGTGCGGACATGAACGATATCAAGCAGGGTAAAGCAGCCCTCGATAGCCCGAACACAACACACTCGCACATCTCGCCAAGCAAGGAGGAGGTCGATGCCGCGACCATCGCGAGTGTCGACTGTCGCCACGCCGGACACTCTCATTGCGGCTGAACCTTCACTTTGTGTCGCCTACCTGAAATGCACGGTTTTAGATCGTCGCAAAAGGTCGGCAGGTTTCGTCATATCGCTCATAAGCGTAGTGGGTTAACCATACGAGAGGCCTGAATGACCGCTCACGAAAGCCGCCCCGCAGTGCGGTCCTGTGTGCTGCACGAGGTAGAGCGGCCGGTACGCCGGTCGCGAATAGTCATCGTTCTGGCACTCGCCGCATTGAGTGCATGCGGGCGACAACAGGAAGTCGCAACCGATACCGGGCCGCGTATGGTGCAGTTGGTGCCTGTCACGCAGGAAGGGGCCAACGAGTTGCGCGAGTTCACCGGCCGCGTCGAGCAGACCAGCATTTCGCCGCTGGCTTTCGAGGTGTCCGGGCGCGTCGTCCAGATTGCCGTGCTCGACGGCGGCCGCGTGCGCAAAGGTCAACTGATCGCGCGAATCGATCCCGAGCCTTATGAACTGGTGGTGCGCCGCGCCGAAGCGCAATACACGCAACTCGCCGACGACCTCAAGCGCAAGGCCGTACTGCATAACGAAAACATCCTGTCGGGCGGCGCCTTCGATCAGCTGAAGGCTGCGGTGGACGTCGCCGGAGTGCAGCGCGATCTGGCGCGTCGCGATTTACGCAATACCCGCCTGATCGCGCCGTTCGATGGGCGGATTGCACGACGCACCATTGAAACCCAGCAGATGGTGCAGGCCGGTGCACCTGTATTCAACCTGGAGAACGCGGAGCGAATCGAGATCGGCGTGGAGCTGCCGCAAAGTATCGCCGAAAGCTTGCCGCTCAATAACACCCTGCACGCGGAAGCGTGGACGCCGGACCGCCCCGACAACGTGTTCCCGCTGGTTTATCGCGAGCATTCGACACAGAGTTCGCCCATCTCGAGTTCTTACCGGTTGTTGTTCAGTGTCAAACAGCCCACGCAGCTTTCGCTGCTGCCGGGCATGGCGATGCGCGTGCGCATCGGCGCAACCCAGGCGCCCACGACGAACCTCGCCCTGTCGGTGCCGGTCGCCGCGCTTTCCGTCACGCCCGACGGCAAGCACAGGATATGGCGTTACGACCCCGGATCGAGCAAGGTCCACGCGGTGCCGGTCGATCTGCGCGAGATTCGCGACAACTCGGCCATCGTGGCAGGCGACCTGCATGTCGGCGACAAGGTAGTGGGGGGCGGCTCGCAGTTCGTCGCCGAAGGGCAGGCGGTGCGGCCACTGGATGAGAATCAATGAACCTCGCGCGCCCTCTTATCGAGAAGCCGTTGATCGCGTGGGTGATCACGCTCGTGTCGCTATTCGGCGGACTGTTCGCGTATATCAACATCGGGCGGCTCGAAGATCCGAAGTTCACGATCAAGACGGCCGTGGTCGTCACGTTCTATCCCGGCGCCAGCGCGAAGGAAGTCGAGAACGAAGTGACCGACCGGCTCGAAAGCTCGATCCAGCAGATGGAGCAGGTCGACTTTCTGCGTTCGCGCTCGATGCCCGGTTACTCGGAAGTTCGTGTACAGATTCGCGACCGCTACACCTCCGCCGATTTGCCGCAAGTGTGGGACGAACTGCGCCGCCAGGTCGGCGACGTGCAAGCGCGGCTACCTCCCGGCGCAGGTCCAACGGTCGTTCTCGACAAGTTCGGCGATGTCTACGGGATGTTTTACGCGATCACCGGCAAGGGCTATACGCAGGCGCAGCTTTTTGAATACGCGCGCGAATTGCGCAAGCAATTGCTGACGATGCCCGATGTCGCCGATATCGTGATCGCCGGAAATCAGCAGGAACAGATTACGGTCGAGGCCGATCAGGCGAAACTGGTCGCCAACAATCTTTCCACCGACGACCTCGCGCAAACACTCGCGCTGCAAAACGAAATCCGCCCGGCGGGACGCGAGCGCGTCGGCGATCTGCTGTTGCGGGTTGCGCCAACCGGTACATTGGATTCGCTTGACGCAGTTCGCTCAGTGCCCGTGGGTTCGACCGCAGGTCCGGTTCTACTCGGCGATCTGGGTAATGTGTCGTATGGCTACGCGAGGATTCCAAATAATCTGATTCGTTATAACGGCGAGCCCGCGCTCACCATCGGCATCAGCGCGCGGTCACGCGTAAACGTCGTGAAAGTGGGCGAGGAAGTGAAGGCGCGAATGCGCGAGCTTGAGCGCAGTCGTCCGCTCGGCATGGAACTGCATGTGCTTTACGATCAGCCGGAGGCCGTCGATGCGGCCGTCAAAGGCTTCGTGTTCGACGTGATGCTGGCGGTGGTCATTGTCGGCGTTGCGCTCGGTATCGGACTCGGCTGGCGCGCAGGTGTCGTGCTCGGCGTCGAACTCTTCCTGACGATTCTCGGCACCCTGTTCGTGATGTACGCCGCCGGCATCGAGTTACAGCGAATCTCGCTCGGCGCGTTGATCATCGTGATGGGGATGCTGACCGACAATACGATTGTCGTGTGTGAAGGCATGCTGGTTCGCGTGCAGAAGGGCATGTCGCATATCGATGCCGCCAACGAAGTGCTGCAGCAGGGGCAGTGGATTCTGCTGGCATCGACCGTGGTTGGCATTCTGGCATTTTCGGGCATTGGTCTTTCACCGGACGCGGTCGGCGAATTCTGCGCGTCACTGTTCGCGGTTGCGGCGATATCGCTGCTATTTAGCTGGGTGATCGCCATCGGCCTGACGCCGCTGTTTGGTTCGTACCTGTTTAAAGCCGATGAAGGCGACCAACCCGATCCGTTCGAGTCACGGCTGTATCGCAAGTATCGGGGTCTTTTGAACTGGGTAGCGGGCCGCCGGGTGCCGGTGGTGATTTCGCTGGCGGTGCTCACCGGCGTATGCATGTGGGGATTTCGTTTCGTTGAGCAAAGCTTCTTTCCCAATTCGACCACGCCTATCTTTTATGTAGACATGCGCTTGCCACTCGGCTCCGACATTCGCGCGGTCGCCGAAAAGACGCGTGGCGCGGAAAAATTCCTGCTTGCGCAAAATGGCGTGGCGAACGTCGGCACTTATATCGGCGGTGGCGCGACGCGCTTCTTCCTTGTCTACGACCCTGAAACGCGCGACCCGCGATACGCGCAATTCATCGTCACGGTGAAGGATCAGCGCGATATCGACACGATGATTCCCACCGTGACCGAGCAACTCGAGAAACGTTTTCCCAATGCGAGCTGGACGGTGATACGACCAAGCTTCGGCCCCGGCGGTAGCACGCCGATTCAGGCGCGCTTCATGGGCTCCGATCCTGGCGTGTTACGTGGTTTGAGTCGTCAGGCGCAGGCGATTCTGCACAACGATGGCGGCATGATATCGATCCGCGACGACTGGGAAACGCCTATCAACGTCGTGCGGCCGATATTCGACGAGTCACGCGCGCGCTCTGCCGGTGTTACGCGTCGGCAGGTGAACGACGTACTCGCGTATGGGACAGAAGGCCTCACGGCCGGCATCTTCCGCGAGCACGACCAGTTGCTGCCGATCGTACTGCGCGCACCCGATAGCGAGCAAGGCATGGAGCGCCTGCTCACGATGCAGGTTTTCAGCGCCGGGCAACGCCGTTATGTTCCGCTCGGCGACGTGCTCGACGGCGTCTCGCCGCAGACGGAAGAAGCCAACATCTCGCGCAACGATCGCATTCGAACGATCACCGTATCCGCTGGCGTCACGTATGGCAGCAACAGCGTGGCCGCGTTCAATCGCGTGCGGCACGATATCGAATCGATTCCGCTGCCGCCCGGTTACAGCTTCGAGTGGGGCGGTGAACACGAATCGTCGACCATCGCGCAGGAAAGTTTGTTCCGCCAGTTGCCGATGGGGTTCATCGGCATGATCCTGCTGGTGCTGTTCATGTTCGGCCGGCTCAAGCCTGCGCTGGTGGTGCTGCTTGTCGTGCCGATGTCGATCTGCGGCGTGACGGTCGGCCTGCTGCTGTTCCGTGGCGCGTTCGGCTTCATGGCGCTGCTCGGCCTGCTCAGTCTCATCGGCATGATGATCAAGAATGGCGTGGTGCTGGTTGAAGAGATCGACGGCCAGATTTCATCGGGCGTGCCGCGAATGCAGGCGGTCATTTTCGGCTCGATGAGTCGTCTGCGCCCGGTTGCGCTCGCTGCGGGCACGACGATTCTCGGGATGGTGCCGCTGTTATGGGACCCGTTCTTCAAAGACATGGCAATCACGATGATGGCAGGTCTCGCGTTCGCGACGGTCCTGACCATGGTTGCCGTTCCAGCGCTTTACGTGCTGCTCTTCTCGATCAAGAGCAACGAGTGGGAAGAGGGCCAACAAGCCGGGGATCAACATGGCAAGCCTTGATAACCGGAACCGCTCAGTGCCGCCTACCGCTTTTCGTTCGATCTTGCGTGCCACTTGCCATGCGTCGCTGGCTTCGCTGTTCGTCGCGATCGTATCGGGTTGCTCCGGTTCGCTGAGATTGGATTCGCCGAAGACGCTGCCGCAGAATTTCAACGAAGGCTTGTCGGCGGCAACGGACACGCACGCATCGCTAACCGACGAACAACTCGCCACGTGGTGGATGCAATTCAACGACCCGGCGTTGACGCAGTTGATCGAAACGGCGATCAGGAACAACTACGACATTGCCATTGCCGCGGCGCGGGTTGATCAGGCGCGCGCGGGCATACGTCTCGCTCGCTCGCAATTGTTGCCGTCGGTGGGCGTGGGTGCGCAGGCCGCGTCATATCACGGCGGAGAAACGGCGCTGGAGTTTCAGGAGTTTCTCGGCATCAACGATCTCGATGCGCAATTCTGGCGAATCGGTCTTCAGACCCAATGGGAGATCGACGTGTTCGGACGCGGACGTGCACGTCTTGCGGCAGCGCGAGCCTCGACGCTTGCAGCAGCCGGTGATGCGGAGGCCGTGCGGCTTGGTGTGATCGGTGGAGTGGCCGATCTTTATATGACGTATCGCGGGCTGTTGCAACAGCGGGAACTGCTTGCGCAAAGCCGTCAGATCGCCGCTGACTTCGTCACGATTGCCGAGCACAGTTTCAAGGCGGGCGTGGTGTTGAGCACGGATATCGATGTCGCAAGCGCAGGGCTCGCGCAAGTCGAGGCGCGTCAACAGGATGTCGAGACCGCTATCGCTGCTTCGCAGCTTGGGCTCGAAAATCTATGCGGCGTCCAGCCCGGTGAACTGACTACGACGTTGAGTTCGGCCAGCGGTTTGCCGAAGCCTTTACCGGATATCGTTCCCGGACAACCTGTCGATCTGTTGATGCGGCGACCCGATCTGATCGCCGCGCGAGACCGCCTGTTCGCAAGCGTGAAGCAATCGGATGCGGCGCGTCTGAATTACTGGCCGACCTTCTCGTTGAGCGCGCTGCTCGCACGCAATGGTTGGGAGATCGCTGGACAGGGGCTGGGGCCGAGTACGTTCTGGCTGTTCGGCGCAGCCGCCGCCATGCCGTTGATCGATTTCGGCGCGCGCGAATCGCAGGTGGAGTCATCGGATGCGCAGGCGCAACAGGCGCTCCGTGCGTATGAGAAAGCGGCATCCGGTGCACTATTCGATGTCGAGCAGGCATTGTCGAGATTGAAGCGCCAGGAGCAATTGCAGCAGGCACGCAATGAAGAGGTCGCACGTCGCGGCGAAGTGCTGCGAAAAACCACGCGTCAGTTCACGGTAGGCGACGTGGGGCGTCTGGATATCGACCAGGCGCGTATCGCGTTGCTCGAAAGCCAGGCGACGCTGGTGCGGGAGCAGGTCGGGCAGTTGCAGGCGCAGGTCGCCTTGTTCCGTGCGATGGGCGGCGGCTGGCAGCCGGCAACGTCTGCCGTTAGCGCATCGCCGCCGTATCCGATGCCGCCTGTTAGTCAGTAGGTGAGTCGCGCGCGACTCGTCAAACGGCATTTCCCCTCTCACGAAAAAAGCGCTGCTGCCGGAATGTCACAGCAGCAGCGCTTTTTTTGAATCTCATCGACAGAACAGTCGCGCTTCGCTGACAGCATCAACCCGCAACACTGCCAGCGGCAAGCTATTCACATTATTGCGGAGCCGATGCGCTCATCGCCGCCGTCGCACGCGCACGCGATTGCGATACCGACTTGTCGCGTTCGGCTTTAGCCTGAGCTTGCTGCTGCTTCGCCTGCTGCCTGGTCTTTGCATTCGCCGCGCGCTGCTTCTGATTGGCGCTGCGAACCTCCATCCGCTTCTGGACAATCGGGTCGCTGTGAGTGGCGCTGGCCATGGCCGGTGCATCGGCTGCGGGTTGCTGTGCAATTGCTGCGCCCGAGGTCAGGACGCTGAATACCACCAATGCAGTGGCGAATTTGAAAGTAGTGCGTGCCATCATTTGTGCTCCATTAACCAACATGATTAAACAATGTAAAACACCTTCCGAATTCACGCCATTCGTGGACCCCGGGTCTTCCTTTTGAGTCGACCTTCCTCGTGTCGTCGAATTCTCTTTGGCAACTTTGAGGTGCGTTGCTTTAATCATTGACCTGATTAGTACCAAGGGGGAAGCGTGCCATGCACCAGGGCTAACCCTTTGAAAATAGATGGCGTGCAAAATCTCTGTAGTCGTCCACAATGATTTCATGGCTTTGCGTCTGTCATGTGTCGGTGGTGCAATCCGTCTCGCGGGCACAAATCACCTGACCCCATAGCGAAGTTATCCTATGATGACAACAAGGCGTAAAGTGAAAAAACGACAAACGAGACCACCTGCGGCATTGTCGCCATCGGCGAAAGTTGATGGCACGTAGGTGCAGCGAACTCCGGCTTCCAACGAAATAAAACATACTGATGTCCGGCCGGAATTTCTCGCACACAACGGCCCGGTGTTCCAGTCATCAAGCCGACGCGTCAGTCACTTCTGAAAGCAATCTGCTTCCCTGAATGGTGAACAATGTCATCTCAAGTCGAGACAAAACTATCGCTGCCTGCATTGACCGCAATGGTCGTCGGATCGATGGTCGGTGCGGGAATCTTCTCGTTGCCGCGTAATTTTGCGCGCGCTACGGGACCGCTCGGCGCGATCATCGCGTGGTGTGTGGCGGGCATCGGCATGTATGCGTTGGCGCGGGTTTTTCAGGCGCTGGCCGAGCGACGCCCCGAACTCGACGCAGGCGTGTTCGCCTACGCGAGAGAAGGCTTCGGCGATTACGCAGGTTTCCTCTCCGCATTTGGCTACTGGATGGCGGGATGCTTCGGCAACGTGTCTTACTGGGTGTTGATCAAATCGACACTCGGCGCATTCGTCCCCGCATTCGGCGACGGCAATACCGCGACAGCGATCGCCGTGTCGTCTGTCGGCATCTGGCTATTTCATCTGGTGATGTTGCGAGGCGTGCAATCGGCCACGCTGATCAACACAATCGTAACCGTCGCGAAGGTGATTCCGATCATCCTGTTCATCGGCATCCTGATCGTGCTATTCCGCTTCGATATGTTTCATGCGAACTTCTGGGAGAGCGGCGAAAACGCGCTTCCGGCAAGCCTGTTTTCGCAGATTCGTTCGACGATGCTGATTACCGTATTCGTGTTCGTCGGCATTGAAGGTGCGAGCGTTTATTCCCGCTATGCAAAACAGCGCTCGCACGTCGGCGCGGCGACGATCACCGGTTTTATCGCCGTTTTGTGTCTGCTGGTGCTGGTCACGCTGTTGCCGTATGCGGTGCTCCCGCGCGCGGATATCGCCGTGATGCGTCAGCCTTCGATGGCTGCCGTATTGGGTGCGCTGCTCGGTCCGTTCGGCACGGTCTTTATCGGCGGCGGTCTGATCGTTTCGATTCTCGGTGCGTATCTCGCGTGGTCGCTGATCTGCGCCGAGGTGTTATTCGCCGCTGCGCGCACCGGCACGATGCCGACAATATTCTCGCGTCAGAACGAGCGCAAATTGCCGGTGGCCGCAATCTGGTTGACCAGTAGCGTGGTGCAGCTATTCGTCATCAGCACGTATTGGTCGAACGACGCGTTTTCGTTGATGTTGAATCTCACCAGTTCAATGGCGCTGATTCCCTATTTTCTGGTAGCTGCATTCGGCATCAAGGCTGCGCGTCGCGATATCGAAAAAGGTATCGAGCCGCAACGTGCATTACGCCGCGACTACCTGATCGCCGCGTTTGCGACGCTTTACACGGTGTTCCTGCTATTCGCAGGCGGAGCCAAATTTCTGATGATGTCGGCGTTGCTCTACGCGCCGGGCAGCATGTTGTTTATTCTGGCAAGGCGCGAGCGTGGCCTGGCCGTTTTCACGAAGGCTGAGTGGATCATATTCGTCGTTGCTGTCTGCGGCGCGCTTTCAGCGCTGATCGGTTTGGTCAGCGGCGCGATTGTGGTCTGAGTTCATCGTAGAGCGGCGATTTATCGCAAAGCGCCGCCACCGAATCCTGTGCTTGCGAAATAGAGCACAAGGAAATAGCCGAATACATAGAGCGCGTAAGTTTGCGCATTGCCGGTGTACACGAGGCGTATTTTCGCCGCTGCCGCGAGTGCGCCGTGTGAAACGCCGCGCCAGAAGATCTGCGCAATCGGCGGCAATGCGCGACCGAATATCGGCCGATAGAAGCTGAAAAAGCCCGACAGGCTTTCGGCCTGGCGGCGTCGGCTGCGATAGAACAGCACGACGATAGCGAACAGTACGGCGACCACGGCGAGCACCACAAGCACGACAGGTGTCGGGTTCCAGAATCCGTAAATGCTTTCGAGCGACATCCCTCCCCATACCAGTGTCGAAGCGAACTGCGGGTCGATTGCCGCCGACACCGGTTCGATCAGTAGCTTCGGGAAAAACGAAAGAATCACGATGCCGATCACCAGGACGAATTGCGGCAAAAGCAGCAGAAGCGGTGCTTCGACGACATCGGCTTGTTCCGCGCGGCGCGGCCCGAAAAAAAGTCCGCCGACAATCCGCGCCATATAAAGAAAGCCGACGAACGTTGCGAGCACGCCGCACACGGCGAGTCCGTACCAGCCCTTGTCGGTCATCGCGCTCAGCAGCAGCCACTTTCCGCCGAAACCCATCAGCGGCGGCAAGCCCGACATCGACACAATCGCGATCAGCACCGTCGCGAACGTGAACGGCATGGCGCGCGCGAGTCCACCGGTTTCCGCGAAGTTGCGGGTACCCGTGCGCATGATGATCCCGGCGAGCGCGAGAAACAGAATGCCCTTCACCAGCATGTGATTCGCAACCAGATAAAGCGCCGTGACCCAGCCGAGATGACTCATCAACGCAATCGCGGTGACGATGTAGCCAAGCTGACTCATGCTCGAAAACGCGAGCAGTCGCTTGAAGTCGTTTTGTCTGACCGCCATCAGCGCGCCTGCAATGGTGGTGAGCATGCCAATCCACGCCATCACGTGCGCCAGTTCCAGTCCGACTTCCGAGCGTATCGTCAGATACGTGCAGATCAGCAACCCGAACATCGACACCTTGCTGACTACTGCCGATAGCATCGCGGTCACGTCGTCTTCGGCTTCGGTGTACGCGCCGGGCAGCCACACATGCACGCCGATTGCGCCCGCCTTGATCAGAAAACCCGCTGCCAGCAGCACAAACGCGCGGCTTGCGTCCGGTCCCGACCGGATCAGCGCGGAGAGCTGGATGCTGCCGTCGAGCGCCGCGACTTCCGCGAAACCGGCAAGCAGGCAGAACGCGGACAGCAGCGAAAACAGCAGGAAGGTCAGTACATGTGGTCCAGCATTCCTGCATTTTGCGATCAGGAAACACGATGACAGCGTGACGATTTCCCAGCTATAGAAAAATTCGAGCGTGGTCGTCGCACGCAGCAACGCGGGGATCGAAAGCAGAAGAACCACGAGCATCGGATAAAAGCCTGCGCGAATATCGTCGCGATAGAGACTGGCCGCCGCGATCACGAAGCTCCCCGCCAGCAAAAGCCATGCGAAAAGTCCGGCGATGCCGTGCGCGTCCGACGCGAGCCATGAGCCCACGAGTGCGAGCACGATCAACGTCAAGATGCCTTTCAGGCGGCCCGGCAAACGGTCCGCTGCGTAGAACAGCGCACCGGCTATCAGCGGAGAAAAGAGCCATAGCGATCCCGCGCCCGAGAACGACGCGGCGGCGTAACCAGCCGCAATCAGAAGGGCCGCGACACAAAAGAGCGGGAATAGCGCAACCAGATCGGGACCGGCTTTCACCTCGTCATCCGATGGACGCAGTGCGCGCACGAACCAGTGAAACATGTAGGCGGCTTCGAGCAGCGAGCCGGTCAGAATCAGCGCGATCCAATAGGGCTTGCCGGCAATGGTCAACTGCATTACGAGTTCCCACTTCGCCCAAAAAGCGGGGAAGGGCGGTAGCCCGGCAATCGCTACGAGAAAGAGCCCGAGCAGCCCGATCAGCAACGGACTGCGCGACAGGATCGCGAACGCGTCGTCGCCGTGTCGTTTCAATATGCCGACGAGCCAGAACAGTCCCGCCTTCGCGAACAGGTGATTGATGAACAGACCGCCGACCACCAGTGGAATCGAAGCTTCCGCGCCGACTTGCCGAAGCAGTGAGAGCGCGAGCATCAAAAGTCCCATCTGTCCAATCGACGAATAGCCGAGTACACGTTGAGGCTTCGTCTGTTTAAGTGCGAGCAGATTTGAAAACAGGAAGGTCAACCCGCCCGAGATCGCGATCAGACCGAGTTGACCTTCGAACAAAGGCAGCAACTTGAGCAACGCGAAAAACACGCCCGCGGATACGCCGACCGACACCATCGCCGCGATGCCGCTCGGCGCGGTTTCGTAGACGTCGAGTCCCCAGCCGTTCGCCGGAAACGGCTTGAGCTCGATGACAAGGCAGGCGAAAACGAGCAGTACGGCAGTGACCGCAATCGGTCCGTTGAGTTGGGCGCGGACCGCGATCAGGTCGTCGATGTTCAGCGTGCCGCTCACGTAATAGAGCAGCACCGCGCCGAGCAGGAAGAAGGTCGACGCAATGACCGTTGCGATGATGTACTTGAACGCCGCCGATAACGCGGCCGGTGTGCGATCCAGTCCGAGCAGGCCGTACGTAGCAATCGAGACGATCTCGAGAAACACGAAGAGATTGAACAGATCGCGGGTCATCACCATGCCGTCGATGCCCATCACGAGAATCAGATACAGCAGCAACGCCGCGTAATTGCCACGCAGACGGTCCCACAGATGCAGCGCGCCAAGCAGCGCCACCATGTTCACGCTGAACGCGAAGAAGCCTTCCCAGATGCCGAAGCGCAGATTGATCGACGCAGGCGGCAGTGCGCCCGCCGTGAGGACTTCGATGGTGTCGCCGCCTTCGATCAGTCCGAAAAACGACACGCCGCTGACCAGCACGATTCCGCCGAGTGCGACGAAGAATCCGCCCGTCAGCCACGGCTTGCCGAGCCGGTACAGCAGCGGCATCACGAAGCCGCCACCCAGCCCGAGAATGAAGATGTTCAGCGGATGAAACAGCCCGGCTACCATTTCGACTCGGAGAACGCGTCGATGGAAAGCGTCTTTTTGGCCGCGTAAAGGCGAATCGCGAACGACAGCATCACGGCCGTTACCGACAGTCCGATCACGATCGCGGTCACCACGAGCGCGGACGGAATCGGATCGATCGCGCGCCGCGCGGCGTCCGCTTTGCTCAAGGCCGAGTCGATGATCGGCGCGGTGCCGCCGGTGATATAGCCGGTCGCGACCATCACGATATGCAACCCCGTGTCGATCACCGCGAAGCCGATGATGATGCGCAAAATGTTGCGCTGGGTCAGCATTCCCCATAGACCGATCAACGAGAGACAGAAGCCCGTGATCAGAAGGATGGTCGAAACCGGTAGGCCCGTGGTCATGCGCTGTTCTCCTTCGTCAGCTTCTGAACCGGTCGAGGATGACACTCAGCTCCGCGCCTACTTTGACGCCGAGCAATGCCGAGATCAACGGAATGGCGCCCGCACTGAAAAACGCGCCGAACTGGCCGCGCGGCAGAAAGCGTGCATCGAGAAAGCCGCCTGCCAGCACCAGCCCGAGAATGCCGATCAACACATAGATCACGCCCGCGAACGATTCGACGATGCTCAGCAACGCGACGTTCAGCGTGGCGCCGGGTCGCGCGAGCAGCATCAGCATTACGCCCGATGCTACGATTGCGCCGCCCTGAAAGCCGCCTCCCGCCGACAGATGCCCGTTCACGATCACATACGCGCCGAAGGTCAGGATCATGGGCAGCAATACCTGTGTGCCAGTTCTGACAATCTCGCCGGCTTTGCGGCGCGGGCTGTCTTCGTCCGCCGATTCAGCCGTTGTGCTTTCTTCTTTCAACAGCAGGCCGACGCTCGCCGCAACCATGAACAGCACGGCGACTTCACCCAGCGTATCGAAGCCGCGATACGTGATCAGAATGCCGGTGACGATGTTCGGTGCGCCGAGATCGATTGGCCCCCGTACGACGTAGTATTCGGCCAGCGGCCGCAGCGCCTGCAACTCCTGATAGCCGCCGACAATGCGCCAGAACACCACGGCGAACAGCGCGACGACCAGCAGCGCGAAGACGCGGCGCATCATGCCTGCTTCTCCCCGGCGCCGCGCTCTTCTTCGTCGACCAGCGCATCGGTCATCGTGGTCGATGCCATCGGAGTACGAATCAACCATGCCGCACGCGACAACGCATGCGACGACACCGGATTGGTCACCAGCACGAAATACGCGACGAGGATCAGCTGGAAGGTCCAGCCCGGGTGATAGAACGCAAGGCCGATCAGCACCAGCATGTTACCGAGCGTCGACGCCTTGGTGCCGGCCTGGATGCGCGTATAGGCATCGGGCATGCGCAACAGGCCGAGACCGGCCGAGAACAGAAAGATCGCGCCCGCCAGAATAAATACACTGCCGATCAGCTCGATCATGCGTTAGCCCCTCTCGTAACCGGTTTTGCGGATTGCGTAGAGAAAGATGAAGGTAGCGAGTCCCGACCCGATCGCGGCCTCGGCCATTGCAACGTCGGGTGCGGCGAGCAGCAGAAACGCGACTGCTGCAAACAGGCTCGCCAGTCCCGAACTGACCATCGCCGCCATGATGTTTTTCAGGCACACCGCCAATATTCCGCTGACGAGGATACTGGCGCACATCAGCAGAAGCAGGAGTTTCAACACGGTCAAAGGCCCCTTTCGAGAAAGCGTGCAATCGCGAGAACGGCCAGAAAACTGAGCAATCCGTAGACGAGCGCGACATCGATATAAACGATACGGCCCGACGTTTGCGCGTACAGCGCAATCAGCGAAAGCGAGATGACGGTGAGCGTGTCGATGGCGACGACCCGGTCGATGAGCGTCTTGCCGAGCACGAGGCGGATAACAGCGAAAAGAATGGCGAAAAAGATCAGGACAGTGGCGAGCTGAAGCATGATCTCAGCCAAAGACTTTCTCCAGATGCTTTTCAAAAGGCGTGACCAGCGCCTCGGTGGCTTCATCGATATCGGTAGTCTTGACGTCGAGCCAGTGAATAAACAGGATGTCGTCGCGAATATCCATCACGAGCGAGCCTGGTGTGAGCGCAATCGAATTAGCGAGCGCGAGGCGGCCCATGGGCGATTTCAGGTTGGTGCGAACCTTGATGATGCCAGGCGTTATGTCGATACGGCGCGCGTAGACATAAGCCATCATGTTCAGATTGGAGCGCACCAGTTCGACGATGAAGGTGCCGCTATAAGCGAGAAAGTGATAGAGCGAGCGGGGCGTCAAGCGCACCTGCCGCCATGCGTCGCATGTCGACGCAAACACATGGGCCAGCACCAGTGTGATCACTGCGCCCACGAGCGCGGGTGCGATGGCCAACGACGCGTTGGCGACCATCCAGATTGCAAACAGGATGACCCAGAGGCCGAACATCCCCTGAGGAAATAACGACGAGACAGGTTTTTCGTTGTGCGAAGCCACGTCTTCAGTTTCCAAAAGAGGGTCCCAGAAAAATTCTAGGTGACAACCTGTGGCAAATCAACCGACAGGCGGCGCAGGCAGTTCGACTGGGCGGTGATTCTTCAATGGAAAAACATAAGCAAAGCCCGGCGCTCTGACATCGCAAATCTGTGTCGTTGTTGACGGGTGAAACAAGCGCGAAGCCTTTGAGTTCGCTTCAACGATTCGGTCAATATAACGCAACTAACCGTCCGCGCCGTTTAGCGACCATAAATTGAAAACGCGCGGCAGCAAGTTTTATGTTCTCGCTACTGCTGGCTTACAGAAAGCGGAGGGCGAGCCTACTCGCGTTGAGCGCCATTTTCGGATCTTCTCTTAACGAATCGAAAGCGTTCTTTCTCTGCGGAGAATGCTGCTGCGGTGCCGTCGATTTACAAGCCATCTTTCTCCACGAACTCTTGGCCTATCAACCCGACGCATTCAAATGCTACAAAAGAGATTCAATAGGAAGAATCGACAGCATCCACACGCCCATCCGCCCATACCACGTCGTATTAGGCTCCGTGTTGTGGCGGATTTCCTGGTCGCCGTTTCGCTCGATCCAGTAGAGCTTGCCATTCTCGTCAAGCTGCACGACGTACGCGACCTTCGGCAGCAACGCGAGGAACTTGGTCTCGATCTGCGTCGCCAGTTCCGGGCTGTCGATCACGAGACCCAACTCCGTATTCAGATGCGCCGAGCGCGGATCGAAATTGAACGAGCCGACGAATACCCGCTGCTGGTCCACCACGAAAGTTTTGGCGTGCAGGCTCGACCCCGAGCTACCGAAAGGACCCGGCGACTGCTCCTTCTTTTGAGCCACGGCAGGATCACGCCGCAACTCGTAAAGATGGACGCCGCTCCTGAGCAATTCGACCCGCCGCCTCATGTAGCCGGAGTGAACGGCGGCGACATCGGTGGCTTCGAGCGCGTTGGTCAGCACGCGAACTTCCACGCCGCGAGCCGCCAGGCCAGTCAGATATTGCGTGCCCGAAGTGGCGGGCACGAAGTACGGCGAAACCAGATCGATCTCGTGTTCAGGGTCGCCCAACACTTCTCTCAACTGATGAGAAATCAGCGCTTCCGGCGGCGCATTGTTCAAACCCTTCGCCGGGTCGTCGCTGATCATCTCCGTCTTCGCCCATTCGAGCGGCAACGTCGCGTCGAGCATGTTCTGCACGATATGCGGACCGCGCAGTGCATTCATATAGGCTTCGGCGGCCGGGTCCCGCTCGATTGCCTGCGCCTTGCGCGCCAGTTCATCGAGTTGCGCGGCGCTCACGTGCGGCACGATCCGGTCGACGGGATAAGACGACGCGCTCGCCCAATAGCGGTCGAAGTCCCGAGCGACATCGGCGGCGGCAGGACCGACCGCGAGCACGTCGAGATCCGCGAAGACGATGCCGTCGGTGGCGTCGAAGTATTCGTCGCCGATGTTGCGGCCGCCGAGAATCGTCGCGGTGCTGTCGGCGGTCATCGACTTGTTGTGCATGCGCCGGTTGGCGCGCGAGAAGTCGGTCAGGAAGCCGATGAATTTGGGTCGACGGACCGTGAACGGATTGAACAGCCGGACTTCGATGTTCGGATGCGCATCCAGTGCCGCCAGCGTCGGGTCGAGCGAAGAGGGAATGCCGAGGTCGTCCAGCAGCAGGCGCACACGCACACCGCGATCGGCGGCCTCGTGAATTTCCTCAAGCAGCAGAGTGCCGGTCAGATCGTTGCGCCAGATGTAGTACTGGATGTCCAGCGTGCGTTGCGCAGAACGGATCAGGTCCATGCGCGCGGCAAACGCCATGTGCGCGTCCGACAGCGGATAGATGCCCGCGAGGCCCGCGTGCGTCGCCAGTTCGGGGGCGACCGCGCGGCCGAGTTTCGTGGATGCGGCGTCCGCGGGACTCAGCGACACCGACTCCGTGCGATTCTCCAGCGACGGCAGCGCGCAGCCCGACAGCACGCTCGCGCAAAGCAGCCACGCCGACGCCCTGCCGACCGAACGACGCATCACGCGCAACGAAAACGGATGAGCTTTCAACGCTTGCATTCGGTCCAAGATATCCTCGGGGCTCGGAATCGGCCGCCCGGTTTTACAATGGAGACGTCACATGAACCGGCCTGGGAGATGACCCTTGGGACGGCAAACATGGCAATATCGCAACGACGTTTTGCCGCCGCCGAATGGCTTCCTGAATTGCGCGGCTTGCCCAGAATACTATGGCCGGAGGATGGCCGTTAATCGCAAACCGGTATTTCATTACAGCGACCGGCTCGCCCGATGGTAGCGGCGGCCCGGGCAAATTCGAACGAGGACCAACCCTGGCCCGTCCCGACCGTGCATCGACGGAGCCAGGTCTACTAGCGTTTCGTCTTACCGGAGTCGAGCACGTGAACATTGCCCGTTTGCTGGTTGCCAGCGTCCTGATCTTCGCAGTTGGCACGGCGCTGCAATTCATCTGGCCGTTACCGCAACCTGCGTCCTACCATCACTTCGCCGACGAGCGCTCGCTCGGCATGTTGCCCAACGCAGCGGACGTGTTGTCGAATATCGTGATTCTGGTCGCGGGCCTGATCAATCTCCGATGGGTCGCGCGTCACGCGAGGCACCAGCCAGCGCAGTTTCCGGGCATGCTGGTCGTGGCCATCGGGCTGATCCTCACCGCTTATGGCTCGGCTTACTATCACTTTGCACCGTCGGACGCGACGCTCGTGTGGGACCGGCTTCCCATGACGATCGTCTTCGCCGGCATTCTGGCGATGCTGTGGACGTCGGTCACCGGACAGCGGGTGGGCTGGGTGCCGATCGCGATACTCGTGATCGTTTCGGTGGGCACCATCGGCTACTGGCTCGCATTCGACAGCCTTTGGCCATATGCCGAACTGCAGTTTGGCGGCCTCGCGGTGATCGTCGTGATGACCCTCATTCGCAAGGTCGACGCGCCGCTCGGTTGGGGCATGGTGATCGGTTTCTATGCACTGGCCAAGGTATTCGAAACGCTCGACTGGCAGATCTGGGCGCTCACCGATCACCTGTTCGCAGGCCATGCGCTCAAACATATCGCGAGTGGTTTTGCCGGTGCGTCGATCATGCTGATTGCGAGCCGGTCGCGGGCAAACGTGGCTCGCGGTGTATCGGCGTGAACCGCCGCGAGCGCGACTGACTCAGGACACCTTGTCGGCCAGATCGAGAATCGAGCCTTCCGGCTTGAGCGTCGACAGAACGATGTTCGAATTGGTCGATAGCACGCCCGGCATTCGGTGCAACCGGTTGATCACGAAGTCCGAATAGTGGTCGAGGTTGCGCGCGCGCACGACGAGCACGTAGTTCGACGTGCCGGTCACGATTCGCGCGGAAATCACTTCGGGCCATTCGTTGATGGCCTCGATAAAGCGTTCGTGCCACTGGTCGATTTCCGGCCGCATGCACACGTGGACCAGCGCTTCGAATTCGACGCCGATCTTTTTCGGCGCAATCACGCAGCGATAGCCTGCGATCACGCCTTGCTCCTCCAGTATCTTCACGCGCCGCAGACACGCGGACGGCGATAGCTTGACCGCGTCGGCCAGGTCCTGATTGCTGATGCGCCCGTCTTTTTCGAGGACGCGCAGGATACGCATATCGGTTCGGTCGAGGTCCATGTCGAAGGATCATTCAATTTTCAGGTTGGAATTCACAGACTCTATCACGCACGGCTTTACCGGCACACGAATACCGAAGCCAATTCTATTTTTTCCTCGATAACATGCACGCAACATTTTTTACGGAGCGCACATGTTTGAGCACGTCACGCCTTATCCCGGCGATCCCATCCTCTCGCTGTTTCAGGACTTCCAGAAGGACGCCGCGCCGCGCAAGGTCAATCTGAGCATCGGTCTTTACTACGACGAGAAGGGCGCGATTCCAGTGCTGTCGAGCGTTCGCAGCGCCGCCGCGCGCGTCGCCGAAACGGGTGCGCCGCATACCTATTTGCCGATGGAAGGCACGCCAGCGTTTCGCGCAGCGGTGCAGCGCCTCGTGTTCGGAGAAGACTGCGCGGCGGTCCGCGAAAAACGCGTGGCGACGATCCAGACGCTCGGCGGCTCCGGCGCGCTGCGGCTGGGCGCCGAATTCATCAAGCGTTATTTCCCGGATAGCGCGATCTGGCTGAGCGACCCGACGTGGGACAACCATCGCGTGCTGTTCGTCGGTGCGGGGCTGGACGTTCATTCGTATCCGTACTACGACCGCGAGACCAACGGCATCCGTTTCGACGACATGCTCGCGACGCTGGACACGTTGCCCGCCCGCAGCGTGGTGCTGTTGCAGCCGTGCTGCCATAACCCCACGGGCATCGACATGACGCGCGAGCAATGGCAGGCGGTGATCGCCCGCCTGACGCAGCGCCAGTTGATCCCGTTCATCGACATGGCCTATCAAGGTTTTGGCGACGGCCTCGCCGAAGACGCGTGGCCGATCCGCGCGCTATGCGATGCGGGACTCGCGTTTCTCGTCAGCAATTCGTTCTCGAAGAATTTCTCGCTGTATGGCGAGCGGTGCGGCGGTTTGTCGTTCGTCTGCGCGGGCGAGCGTGAAGCCGCGAGCGTGCTGAGTCAGGTGCAGGCGGGCGTGCGCCGGATGTATTCGAGTCCGCCGCTGCACGGCACACAGTTGATTTCCACGGTGCTGAACGATGTCGAACTGACCGCTCAATGGGATGCTGAAGTGGCCGGTATGCGCAGCCGCATCAAGCGGATGCGTGCGGCGTTGCGTGAGCGTCTCGAAGCGGCGGTGCCCGGCATGTCGTTCGATTACCTGACGACGCAGCGCGGAATGTTCAGCTACACGGGAATTCTCCCGGCCGAAGTCGATGTGCTGCGCGAACGCTACAGCGTTTATCTGCTGCGTTCGGGGCGTCTGTGCGTCGCGGGGTTGAACGACGCGAATCTCGATCTCGTCGCTGACGCAATCGGCACCGTGCTGAACGCGCGTAGCAACGCGTGTGCGTCTCTTTCCTGACTTCGGGTATCAGCCATGCCAAACCTTATTTCAACGGGTCTTCCCGAACCCCGTCAGCCGTTTTCATGGGCCACGCACGCGAGCGGCCTGATGTTCACCGCGCACGGTCCCGTCGATGCACACGGCGAAATTGCCGGTGACGGCATCGCCGAACAGACGCGTCTGACTTTGCAGAATCTCGCTCAGGCAGTGATGGCGGCAGGCGCGCAAATGCAGGATGTCGCGCAGGTGCTGATCTACATGGCGAACGCGAAAGACATGCCGGCCATCGACGCCGAGTACCGCAAGTTTTTCGCCGCGCCTTATCCGAATCGCACGAGTGTTGCGGTGGCGGGCTTCGCGCATCCAGACATGTTGATCGAACTGGTGGCGTATGTGGCGCTGCCATCGGGTACGCCGTCGCCTTAATCGAGCCGGAACGAAACACCTGCTGTCGGACGTTGACGGCAGGTGTTTGGCGAAACGCAAAACGTCCGGCAGACACGTCGTGAGATTTACCATAACCACAAAGGGGAAGTCCAATGAAGAAATCAATAAGATTGGCATTGCCAACTATTATCGGAATCGCGGCGTCAAGTAGTGTCTTCGCACAAAGCTCGGTGACGCTGTACGGCATTCTCGATCAGAGCGTGCGCTTCACGACGAACGCGGACGCCGCGAACAACAGCAGCGTGCAGATGACCAACGGCGCGATCACCAATAGCCGCTGGGGCATGAAAGGATCGGAATCGCTCGGCGGCGATCTGAAGGCAATCTTCCAGTTGGAAAACGGCTTCGAACCGCAGAACGGCAAGATGGATCAGAACCTGCTGTTCGGCCGCTATGCGTATGTCGGTCTCGAAAGCGGCTACGGCACGCTGAAACTCGGCCGTCAGGCGACCGAGGGCTTCAATCTGTTCGGCGATCTCGATCCGCTGACTATCGGCAACTATACCGCCAACATGTGGCCGTATTTCCTGACGCAAGGACGCGTGAGCAATACCGTCAGCTATGCGGGTTCCGCAGCGGGCGTGAGCGTCGGCGCAAGTTATGGCTTTGGCGGTCAGCCGGGCAGCATCAGCGCCGATTCGTACTGGGGAGTGCGCTCGTCGTATGCACATGGCCCGCTGATGGTCGGCGCCGTCTACCAGAACACCCGCGACGCCGCAGGCAAATCGCAGCAGATGTGGGGCGCAGCCGGCCGCTACGCGATCGGCACCGCCACGCTGTTTCTCGGCTATATCGGCGGTAATGACGCCACTGGAATGATCGACGAGGACTACCTCAACGACAGCAGCCGGACCGTCACGTACGGCTCGTTTGCGGATAACCCGCGCAAGGACACGATCGGCTATACCGGCTTCACCTGGCAGATCAATCCGGCCGTTTCGCTGACGAGCGCGTTCTACTACGACAGCATCAAGAATGTGAACGGGATCGGCGGCAACAGCGGCAAGCGCTATACCGGCGTGGTCGAGGCAGAATACGCGTTGTCCAAAGCCACGCAGGTGTACGGTACGGTCGACTACAACAAGGTCTCGGGCGGCGCACAAACCGAATTGCCTGGCAACAGCAATCAGACGGGCGTCGCGGTGGGGCTTCGTCACATTTTCTGATTGCCGCGTGCGATAAGAGCTTGATTGAACAGTAGGCCGGACAGCGCGGGTCCGCGTAGATCCGGCCATTCAGAATCCAGTCACGCGGGTTAAATGCATCACGGAGGGTATTGATGAGACACGAAGATCAGTTCCAGAAAATCGTCGAGCGGGAAAGCGGTTTGCGTCGCGGCCTGAGCGCCACACAAATGTCGATGATCGCGATTGGCGGCGCGATCGGCACGGGTCTGTTCCTCGGCAGCGGATTCGCCGTCAGCTTCGCGGGCCCGAGCGTGCTGATCAGCTACGCGATCGGCGCACTGATTTCGTTGCTGCTGATGGGCTGTCTTGCGGAGATGACCGTCGCGCATCCCACCTCCGGGTCGTTCGGCGCATATGCCGAGCATTACGTCAGTCCGTGGATGGGTTTTCTGGTTCGCTACGCGTATTGGGCATGCATCGTACTCGCGGTCGGTACCGAAGTGACGGCTATTGCGCTGTACATGAAGTACTGGTTCCCGACAGTGCCGGGATGGCTGTGGATCGTCGGCTTTTCGAGCGTGCTCGTGATCGTCAACGCGCGCAGTGTCGACGTGTTCGGCTCGGTCGAGTACTGGTTTTCGCTCATCAAGATTTCGGCTATCGCGGCGTTCATCGTGCTGGGTGCCTACGTGGTGTTCATCAATCCGTCACTGGTCGCGGTCGCGCAGCCGGGGCAGGAAGCTTCGGCTGCCGGCTTCCATCACTATTTCGCGGATGGCGGTTTCTTCCCTAAAGGCGCGTGGGGAACATGGGTCGCGGTGATCGTGGCTATCTTCAGCTATCTCAGCATTGAGATGATCGCGGTTGCCGCAGGCGAAGCGCAGGACCCGGAGCGCGCGGTGACCAAAGCGTTCCGCTCCACGATCGTCCGCCTTGTGTTGTTCTATCTGGTGACGCTGGCACTGATGCTCGCCATCGTGCCCTGGACTGCAGCCGGCAAGGACCAAAGCCCGTTCGTCAAGGTGATGGAAGCCATGCACATTCCGGGCGCTGCGGGCGTCATCAATTTCGTGGTGCTGGTCGCGGCATTGTCGGCGATGAACAGCCAGCTCTACATCACCACGCGGATGATGTTCAGCCTGTCGCGCGCCGGACATGCGCCGCGCCGTCTGGGCGAAGTGAACCGGCGCGGTGTGCCGATGGGCGCGCTGTTGCTGTCCACGAGCGGCATTGCGCTGGCGACCATTCTGAGCGTCGTGTATCCGGATGCATCGTTCACGATCATGATGGCGATTTCGATGTTCGGCGCGCTGTTCACGTGGACCATGATTTTCGTCACGCACTATTTTTTCCGCCGACATTGGGTGGCAAGCGGTCGGCCGACGCTGCGCTTCAGGATGCGGGGCTTCCCGGTGCTGACGTTGCTTGGCGCGGGCCTGACGCTCGCGGTGACCGTCACGACATTGTTCACCCCCGAGTTCCGCATGACGCTGATTTTCGGCGTGCCTTTCCTGACGGTGCTGAGCGTTATTTATTTCGTCGGTTATCGTCGGCGTTCGTTGTCTGATCAGACGGTGCGCATTGCCGAAGAGGCGAGTTAAGCGGCGGGTAATTGTTTGCTGGTCGGTTGTGGAGGGCTCGCGTGACGAGCCTTCCTTTCCGGCGACGAGGGTATGATTTCGCTTTAAATCCGCTCGCCCCCGGCATGCTCGCGCTCAAACTCACGCTTGTCCCATTGTTCCTGCTGATCGTTTCGATGTCGGGCAAATGGTGGGGGCCATCCATCGCGGGGTGGCTGGCGGGTTTGCCGGTCGTAGCCGGTCCGATTCTGTATCTGCTGGTACTCGCGCATGGCCCGGATTTCGGCGCGCGTGCCGCCACGCTTTCCCTCTCTGCGATCCTCGCGTCCGAAGCATTCAATTTCGCCTATGCGTGGACCTGCCGTTCACGCTCGTGGCCGATTGCGTTGCTTGCGGGACTCGCCACCTGGTTGATCGCGGCCTTCGCTTTGTCCATGTTGCCGACCTCGCCGTTATGGGCCGCAATCGCCGCTTTGTCCGCCGTATGTTTCGGCCAGTCGTTCCTGCCCCGTAGTTCCGCGGTTGCTGCAGGTGCGCCGCTTTCGCGCGCCGATCTCGTCGGCCGGATGGTGGCCGGTGCAGCGCTCACGATCGTCGTCACATCGTTATCTGGATGGGCCGGTGCGACGTGGAGCGGTTTGCTTGCCGTATTTCCGCTGCTTGGCTCCGTGCTGTCGGTGTCGTCTCATCGCGCGCATGGACCGGCGTTCGTGATCTCGCTGCTGCGGGGCATGGTGCTCGGCAGGTTCTCGTTTGCAGCGTTCTGTCTGGTACTGGTATTCGTGTTGCCTCACCAGCATCCATTGCCCGCTTTTGCAGAGGCCGCATTCGTCGCGATGTTTGTGCAGTGGTGTACCAAACGGCTTGCCACGATGAAGAATCCAGAGAACGAGAAGCCAGCCGTTGTCGCTGCGGAATGATTACCTATGCCGATTTGCGCGGCCTTCGCTTCTACCTAGAAGCAACTCGCTGTGAAAATATTTTATTCGGCCGGATGGCAACGCTTCTTTTTATCGTGTTAAGCAAAGTGTGCGTATTCGCGTGAATTAATTTCGCCTTTACGGACTGCTTTCACGTCCTCGCTGCGCGAACATGTCTATTCGCGCCGTTGGCGCAACACCGCCGAAACGGATTGACGTTTTTATATTTTTCGTGGCGTTCTTTATTAAAAGAAAACCTGTTCTTCTTCTCGCCTCGCGCATCGAATAGAAAAAATTCGACGGAAATTCGATAGATGTTTTCAAGGATCGAATTCTTTACTTTTTCTTTTCTGTAGCCTTTAATGAGAGCGTCCCGCATCGCCCTCCCCCGAAGAACGATACCTCCAGAGGAAGTCATGAAATCAAAAGTCGCCGCACTCGTGATTATGTCTGCCTCGCTCGGTATGCTGTCGTCCCATTCTTTTGCGCAAGTCGCGGGCGCTCAGCCGCTTGGTGTAACCGTCACGCAATCTACCGATCTGATTCTCGGCTGGAGCGCCAAGAAGTCGATCCTGAATAAGGCCGTGTACAACGAAAACGGCGAGAAAGTGGGCGTTATCCACGACATCATCGTTGCGCCCGATCATTCGGTTTCGTTCGCGATCGTCGCGGCCAATCAGTTCCTTGGCGTGTCTCATCACGACGTCGCCATTCCGGTCGAACAGCTCGACTACCAGGACGGCAAGCTGATCCTGGCTGGCGCGACCAAGGCCGCGATCAAGGCGCTCCCCGTATTCGAGTACACCAGGGTGAAGGCGACTCCAACGCCGCGCTCGGAGTATCCGCATCACTAGTCGTGATTTTGCTGGGCGTTATGTGTAGCGGCTCGCCGGGTGTCGTCAGAAAAGGTTGAGGGCGAACTTTATTGCGTGGAACTGTCGGGCGGGAACCCATCGCGCGAATGGGATTGCGGCGCCTGGCCGTTGACTGTTCATCGGCATTGGAAGATCAGGATAGATCATGACGACTCCGCTCGACTCCGGCGCGCGCCCACCCGCGCCCAATTCCACGCGACGCCTTCTGCTGACCAGCATTCTGGCGAGCTATGCCAGTTCGTTCATTCCATGGACGCTTGCCGGGGCACAGACGCCTGCGTCGGCGCCGGCATCCGCGAACGTGCTCGACGACTTCCTGAGCGTGTCGCAACTCATCACCGGCCATGCGACGCTCGACGCGGCGCAAGCAAAGCGTCTGCATGACGGCCTCGTTGCGACGATGCCGTCATTCGCGGAACAGTTGAGCGCGTTGGCAGCATTTGTTGCCAGCAACAAACCCGCCGCCCACGATCTGCAAACATCGCTCGATGCGGCCAATGCGCCATTCGCCAAACTGCCCGCGCAGATCGCCACCGCCTGGTACATCGGCGTGGTCGGCTCGGGCGCGGCGGCGCGCTGCGTCACCTACGAGTCGAGCTTGATGAACATCGTGGTCGCGGACCGCCTGAAGCCGCCGAGCTATGCGTATGGTCCGTACGGAAGCTGGGGGCGCAATCCCCTGGCCGCCTGAAGTTCGTGCAGCCAATCCAGGGAATCCAACATGCCTGATCAGCAATCAGCGGACATCGTCGTGATCGGTTCGGGTATTTGCGGTGCACTCGCGGCCCAACGGCTTGCGTTGCAGGGCGCTTCGGTGCTGATTCTCGAAGCCGGCCCGCGACTGGATCGCGGACGCATCGTCGCGAATTTCCGCAATTCGCCGCGCAAGAGCGATTTCATGTCGCCGTATCCGTTTTCGTCGTGGGCGCCGCATCCGGTCTATCAGCCCGAGGACAATGGTTACCTCGTGCAGGCCGGGCCGTATCCGTACAAACCGGAGTACATCCGCATAGTAGGCGGCACGACCTGGCATTGGGCCGCGCAGGCGTGGCGGATCCTGCCGAACGATTTGCGCATCAAGACGCTTTACGGTGTGGGTCGCGACTGGCCGATCTCGTACGACGATCTCGATCCGTTCTATCAGGAAGCGGAAGTGAAGATGGGCGTCTCGGGCGCGCCGAATACCGGCTCGCCGCGCACGCAGCCGTTCCCGATGGAGCCGGTCGCTGAGTCGTATCTCGAACAGCGTTTTCGCGAACGGCTCGCGCCGGGCGGCTTCGAAGTCGTCACCAATACCACCGCGCGCAACAGCCGCACCTACGACAGCCGCCCGGCCTGCTGCGGCAACAACAACTGCATGCCGATCTGTCCAATCGACGCGCAATATCACGGCGGTCTCGCTGTCGATGCAGCGGAAAAAGCGGGAGCAAAACTGATCGCGAATGCGGTGGTGTACCGCATCGAACACGACGAGCGCGGCCTTATCGCAGCGGTCCATTACTACGACCCGGACAAGACCACGCATCGTGTGACGGGAAAGACGTTCATTCTGGCCGCGAACGGTATTGAAAGTCCGAAGCTGTTGTTGCTGTCCGCGAGCGATAAATACAGAAACGGGCTCGCGAACAGCTCCGATACGGTGGGCCGCTTTCTGATGGATCACCCGAGCAACGGCCTCGTATTCGACGCCGAAGAGGAACTCTGGCCTGGCCGTGGCCCGATGAGTCCGAGTTCGATCAACTCGCTTCGCGACGGCGCATTCCGCTCTGAGCACGCGGCGTTCCGCATCGACATTTCGAACTCGTCGCAGGTGCAATCGGTGACGCAGGCATTGATCGCGAAGGGCGTGTACGGCGCAGAACTGGAAGAGCAGATCCGCTATCACGCGGCGCGGCAGTGCAGCCTGAAGAACGTGCTGGAGATCCTGCCTGATCCGAATAATCGCGTGACGCTCAGCGACAAAAAAGACGCGCTCGGCATTCCCACTCCGCAAATGCACTACGCGATGAACGATTACGTCGATAAAGGCATGGCGGCGGCGCGCGAGGCGTACACCCAGATCGCCGGATTGATGGGCGGCACGAACCTGCGTTATAGCCCGGACGGCGTGTACGGCAACAATCAGCACATCACCGGCACGATGGCGATGGGCAGCGACCCGAAAGACTCCGTCGTCGACGCATTCGGACGCGCACACGATCACGAGAATCTGTATATCGCGAGTACCGGTGTGATGCCCACCGCCGCCACGGTGAACTCCACGCTGACGGGCGTCGCGCTCGCGCTGCGGTCGGCCGAACACATTCACGCGAACGCCTGACGATGACTCAATTACAGACCATGAAATTGATGCGTCGTCTTGGCACGGCGCTGCTCGTGTCGGCCGGGTTTTCGCTGGCAGTGCACGCAGCGGACGACGATCTCATCAAACAGGGCGAATATCTCGCGAAAGCCGGCGATTGCGTGGCGTGTCATACCGCACCGCATGGCAAGCCGTTTGCCGGCGGTTTGTCGTTATCCACGCCGCTTGGCAATATCGTGTCGACCAACATTACGCCTTCGAAAACGCACGGTATCGGCAACTACACGCTCGAACAATTCAGCGCGGCCTTGCGACGCGGGATTCGCGCGGATGGCCAGCATCTCTATCCGGCGATGCCCTACACGTCGTACACGCAAGTGACCGACGACGACGTGAAAGCGCTCTACGCGTACTTCATGCAGGGCGTGACACCGGTCGACGAATCGCCGCAGGCCACTGCGTTGCCGTTCCCGTTCAACGTGCGTCTTTCGATGGCTGTGTGGAATCTGCTGTTCCTCGATCATGGGCCGTTCGTGCCGGATTCGTCGAAAGGTGTTGAATGGAATCGCGGCGCTTATCTGGTGCGCGGCCTCGCCCATTGCAGCACGTGCCATACACCGCGCAATGTGCTGATGGCCGAGAACGGTGCGATGGGTCTCGCCGGCAGCGTGGTCGGCACATGGTACGCACCGAACGTGTCTTCCGATCCGGTCAGCGGCATCGGCTCCTGGAGCGAAGCGCAGATTGCGGACTATCTGCGCACGGGTCATGTGATCGACCGCGCCCAGGCGGCCGGCCCGATGGCCGAAGCGGTGGATAACAGCCTGAGTCATCTGAACGCCGGCGATCTGAGCGCGATGGCGACTTACCTCAAGTCGACGCCGCCAATCCGCAATGCCGGCGATGTGCAGGCCGCGCATACGTGGGGTGGTCCGAAAGGCAGCTTCGACGAGATTCGCGGCGTAGCTTTGCCCGCCGACGCCAACCAGATGAGCGGTCCGCAACTCTACGACGCGTATTGCGCGAGTTGTCATCAGGCGAAAGGAGAGGGGGCGGGTCAGGGTATCGACGGTCCGGGGCTGCCTTCGCTGTTTCACAACACGGCGCTCGGTCACGCGAACACCAACAATCTCGTGATGGTGATGCTCGAAGGCGTGCACCGGCAAGCCAGTGCACCGGATGTGCTGATGCCCGCGTTCGGCAACCTGCTTTCCGACCAGCAGATAACGACGCTCGGCAATTATCTGCTGGCACAGTATGGCAATCCGCAAGCGCACGTGACGGCCGAGCAGGTGAAGACTTTGCGCGCGGGTGGCGAGGCATCGCCGCTGGTGTTGATTGCGCGTGCCGGGCTGGTGCTGGCGGCCGTTATCGTGTTGATACTGCTGTTTCTGCTGACGCGCAGACGGCGGCCACGAATGGCGCGGCGTTGAACGGCCGATGGCGGCATCGTCGATGCAATGACCCATCTCGTCGAGTTGAGCGGAGCGTGTCGCCGAATCGCAATCGGACCGGCGATCTCACGTTAGCCCGATACCTGCCATGCCCGTTTCGAAATAACGGATCACCTCACGCGCGCCGTGCGACAACTGCCGCCGCGCGGCCACGCAGAGATGCAGTTGCAGCGGCTTCAGATGCGTGTCTTTGAGCGGCCGGAATTCCATCTGACCGGCTGCGACATCGACCGCCACATCGAGCCAGCACAGCACCGCGACGCCCACGCCCTGGCGCACCAGCGAGCGCATCATCTGCGTGTTGTTGCATGCCATGAAGCGCTGCGCGTCGACATCGTGCCGATCGAATAACGACGTCACGCGTTCGCTGATCACCAGCGGCGGCGCGGGAAGAATCGGCTTGTGATCGAGCGTATGGCTCACTCGCACATCGGCGTTATCACGCAACGAGTGGCCAGGTTGGAACGCCACGCCCAACGGCGCATTCGCGGACGCGCGGATCTGCAAATCTTTGGTCGATTCCGACGCCAGCAGCAAGCCGAAATCCACGTCACCGGCGACTATTTTTCGCGCCACCTCGTCGTTGTCCAGCACCTGCACGCCGACCGTCAAACCCGGATGATCCACCGCGAGCTTCGCGATGACTTCCGCGACGAAGCCTTCCGTTAGCGCGTCGATGATCGCGACTTCGATGTGGCCGCGCTTCAATCCCTGTAGCTCGTCGATCTGCGTCAGCGCACGGCGATAGTCGCGCTGCCAGCCGCGCACGAGATTGACGAACACTTCGCCTGCGGCGGTCAGACGCAAGCCGCCGGGTACGCGCTCGAACAGCGGCGCGCCAATTTCCTTCTCCGCCTGAAGCACCTGGCGGTCGATCGCGGAAGCCGACACATGCAGCGCTTCCGCTGCCTTGCGAATGCTGCCGTGTTCGACGATAGCGCTGAAGTAATTCGTGAAGCGTGAGAACGTAATCATGAGGGTGTTGAGTTTTTTGCAACGGGGTGACGACAATTTGCTTGTTTATTGGAACGGCGGCGTCCGTAAAAATCAAGTCATCAAATTTCGCAAACCGCATTGCTGCGGAATGCGGGCCTCGCCCACACAAAAAGGACGCCCCCATGACACCGACCAAGGCCATCGTCTCGCCCCCGCCCAATTGCACGTTCGATGCTGAAGACTGGCAGCGTCTCGCGATGCACTGGTATCCGATAGCCTTGAGCGACAGCGTGCGCGACGCGCCCGTCGCCGCGATGCTGCTCGACGAACCGCTCGTGGTGTATCGCGTGGACGGCAAACTGGTGGTCGCGCGTGATGTGTGCCCGCATCGCGGCGTGCCGTTGAGCATTGGCAAACATGATGGAGAAGGCGTGGTATGCCGCTATCACGGTTTGCGTTTCGGTGAGGGTGGTCGTTGCAACCGTATTCCCGCCAGCCCGACTATCCCGATTCCGGCCAAGCTGCATTTGCGCACGTATCCGGCCGTCGAACGCTATGGCCTGGTGTGGACCTGCATCGGCGAACCGATTGGCGCTGAGGCCGTGGAGCCGGTGATTCCCGCGATGCCGTTCTGGGACGACGCGAATTTCCAGCAGATCGTTTGCCCGACCGTCGATATCGGCGGATTTGCGGGTCGTCAGATGGAAGGCTTTCTCGATGTCGCGCATTTTGGCTGGGTACATACCGACACTTTCGGCGATCCCGACAACACCGAGGTGCCCGCCTATACGCCGGTCGAAACACCGGTGGGCTTCTTCGCGGACTATCGCAGCAATGTCGGCAACTATCCGATCGGCGCGATTCAACGCGGTCAGGAAGGCTTTGAATGGCTGCGTCATTTCGAGGTGCATCTGCCGTTCACGGCAACGTTGACGATTCATTTTCCGAACGATGGCCGGCTCGTGATCATGAACGCGGCGTCGCCGGTGTCCGCACGCAAAACGCGCCTGTTTGCGCCGATTGCGCGTAATTTCGACAAGGACCAGCCTGTCGAAGCCGTGCATGAATTCAATCTGCGTGTGTTCGAGGAGGACCGCATCGTGGTCGAAACGCAGAAGCCGGAATGCCTGCCGCTCGACCCGTCGCTCGAAGCGCACATCCCTGCAGATCGAAGCTCGATTGCGTATCGCAAGGGGCTCCGCAAGCTTGGGCTCAGCCCGATTTTTGCCGCGTGAGCGTTCACGCCAACGCGCATTTGACTACGGAGCAATCATGAACTCGTTACGCGTGACGGTGGCGTCGATCGACGCGCAAGGCACAGGGAACCGGCGTATCTGTCTCGTTCCCGCCGACGGCTCGCCGCTGCCCGCGTTCGATGCGGGCGCGCACATCGACGTGAAGTTGCCGGGCGGCATGGTTCGCCAATACTCGCTGGTCAACGCGCCGTGGTATCGCGACGGCTATGAGATCTGCGTGCGGCGCGATGCGCAGTCGCGTGGGGCGTCGGCTTATCTGCACGATGTGCTGTCGCCCGGCGACGTGCTCGATATCTCCGGACCGCGTAACTGCTTCGCGCTCGAACGCGCCGCGCGTTATGTGCTGGTTGCGGGCGGGATCGGCATTACGCCGCTGCTGGCGATGGCGCAGAATTTGTCGGCGCAGCGGATTCCGTTCGCGCTGCACTACTACGGCGGTAGCGAGAGCGACACGCCTTATCTGAAGGAACTGCGCGCAGGATTCGAAACGGGCACGGTGACGCTGCATTTTAGCGAGAGCGGCGACAGCTTGCGTCACGCGATGCCGGCCGAACTCGACGCGCCGCTTGCCGACTCGATGATCTATTTGTGCGGACCGTCGGGCTTCATGGAGTGTTTGCGCGGCGGTGCGTTGGAACGTGGCTGGTCGCCGTCGCAGATAAAGAGCGAAGCGTTCGACGCGCAGCCCGTTGTTGCGCAACACGGCGACGCTGCGTTTGAAGTGGAAATCGAATCGACTGGACAGGTGTTCGTCGTGCCGCCCGGCGAAACGATTGCGAGTGTGTTGCAAGCGGGAGATGTCGCGGTTTCGTTGTCGTGCGAGCAGGGTATTTGCGGCGCGTGCCTGACGGGAATCGTCTCAGGCCGCGCCGATCATCGCGACGAGGTGTTGTCCGGCGATGAACGGGACGCGCACACGCAGATTGCAATCTGCTGCTCCAGATCGACGACTTCACGAATCGTTCTCGCGCTCTGATCCTTACGCTGGACCATCTTCGCTAGACGTCTGCGGCTTCCATCGCTATATTCATAAGGATATAGCGATGCAGGAGTGGCAGATGGAAGTCGATATGAAGCAGGCAGTAGGCAGCAAATTCTCATTGGAGTCGATGCTTGTCGCTCGCGACAGGACGTGGGAAGTCGTCGAGCGTATGGCATCGATTATTCAACCGGGCATGCTTGAATCTGAAGCAAACGCGCAGTGCATGACCGTGATGAAAGAGATGGGCATGGACCGCATCTGGCATCCGGTGCTGATCCGGTTCGGCGAAAATACGTTGAAGACATTCAAGCAACGCTCGCAAGGCGACCCGCGTTTGCAGGAGCGCGACATTTTCTTTGTCGATCTCGGGGTAGTGTGGGACGGGCACGAGGGAGATGCGGGCGCGACGTTCGTGGTCGGCGGCGATGAAGAAATGCAAGCCTGCGCAGACGCCGCCAAAACCGTGTTCGACGAAGTCGAGCAGCACTGGCGCACAACGGGCGCGGGCGGCAAGGCGTTATACGAGTACGCGGAGCAACGTGCTACCGCACTTGGCTGGCGATTGAATCTCGACATTAAAGGTCATCGCGTCAGCGATTTTCCGCATGCAATTTATAAAGCCGGCAATCTCGGCGATTTCGACGCGTCGCTGAATCCGGGCGTGTGGATTCTCGAGATTCAACTGGCACATCCGACACGGCCTTTCGGCGCATTCTACGAAGATCTGCTGGTGTAACGTCGCCGCTGCGCGAAGCAGGAGACTCGCTGACAGGTTGCAGATATCATTCTGTGCTTGTCGCGGTCCGCGGTGCTGAAGGCTCTCTGAAAGACACCCGTGACCTCTGGCCAAGTCATCGAGTTCGTGAGGAGGCGCATTGGCAAAAGATACCGGCGAGCGAGAGTTCGAAAACTCTCCATCGGCCCGCGATAACCCACAAGGGGACAGCGGAAGCCTTGCAGGAAAAGTCACCGCAACAGGGCTATTCCTGATCTTCGCGCGCATCGGCCTCACGAGTTTCGGCGGCGGCTTGAGCGGCTGGTTCATGCGTGAGTTCGTGCACGACCGGCATTGGCTCTCAGAAGAAGAATTCCTTAACGGACTCGCCTTGTCGCAAGCGCTGCCGGGCGTCAATATCAAGAACCTGGCAATCTGGATTGGCTATCGTCTGCTCGGCTGGCGCGGCGCGCTTGCGGGCTTTTGCGGCATTATCTTTCCGCCGGCGATCTTTATCGTATTGCTCGGCGTGTTCTTCTCGGCAATCGCCTATTTCCCGCTCACGCATATCGCTTTAGCCGGCGCCGCCGCCGGTGCAATCGGGCTGTCGCTATCGATGGCGATAACTGCCGCGCGCAGATTGCCGCGACGCTTTTTCCCGTATCTCGTGTTGATCTCGACCTTCACAGCCGTCGCGTTATTCAGGGTGTCGCTCGTGTGGACCGTGCTGATAGCCGGGGTGTTGAGCGTCGGCTACGAATACGCGCGTTCAGCCCGTTCATCGCAGTGACGTTAAGTCCGTCGATCAAGTTCAGGAGAGTCAGACGAAGTGTCCCGATCCCTTATCGCACTCCTTTCGCTATTCGCGCCTCTGTCGATCGTGACGGTCGGCGGCGGCCAGGGGATTATTCCCGAGGTGCAACGGCAAGTCGTCGATGTTCATCACTGGATGACGCACGCCCAATTCCTCAGCGACTTCGCAATTGCACGTCTCGCTCCAGGTCCCGGGTCGTTGCTGGCGACCTTGATCGGCTGGCAGGTCGGTGGTTTTGGCGGAGCCGTGGTGGCGACTCTGGCATTGTTCGGACCGACCGCGTTCCTGATGTACGGCGTCGCGCATGTGTGGAACCGCCATGAAGGCGCGCGCTGGCTGAATGCTTTGCAGGCGGGGCTGCGGCCTGTCGCTGCGGGGCTTATTCTCGCAGCCGTGTACGTACTGGTAAAAGAACTCGACGGCGGCTGGATTGCGTGGGTCACAGCGGCAATTGCAACCGTGCTCGTGATGACGACCCGCATCAATCCACTGCTTCTGATTGCAGGTGGCGCGGCCGTGTTTGTCGGCGCGCATTTTGCGGGTTTGCTTTAGGGCATTGAGTACGTGACCGATCGGCCACGCTCACCGCTAAGATCACCCCGACCACATCCAATCAACGTTAGAAAAAAATCTATGCTGCGTTTCATCTTCATTCACGGCATTCTGAAGTTCGGCGTTCCCGCTACGATCATTTATCTTGCCGTCATTTTTGCATGGCACCACGTCATTACACTACCCGACGTAAAAGCGGCATTGCTCGGCACGTTGATACTTTACGGCGGCGTTAGCGGCTACATTGAATGGCGCAAACGCTTGCGGCGGATGTGAAACGGTTCGCTCCGCCATTCTTCACCGCCTGCATGACGACGACCACGCACACACTCGCGGCCTGCGTCACGCAGTCGTAAAGCTCAAGCGCGCTCGTTACCAGCGATAGTTCGCGCCGGCGAACACCTGGCGCCCATACCCGAAGAAACATGCAGTCGTGAAGTTGCACGACGCCACATAACGCTTGTTCAGCAGATTCTGCGCGTTGACGTACAACTCCGAACCCTTCATACGCGACGAAAGACGCCCGAGGTCATAACGCAGCGTCGCGTCGACGAGCAGAAAGCTGCTGACCTTATACGCGTCCTCATAAGCGTAAGTGGTGCCTGTAAAACGCACGCCCGCGCCACCGGAAAGTCCGGCCAGCGGACCGCGATGCAGCGTGTAATACGCCCACGCCGAAGCCTGATGCTGAGGCACCGAAGGCAGGAATTGCCCTTGCAGACCGCTGTTGTCCTTCGTGTACTTCGTATCGAGGAACGTATAGCTCGCGGTCACATTCAGCGAATCCGTCAGGCTCATCTTGCCTTCGACTTCGACACCGCGCGAACGCGCTTCACCGGCTTCGCTCTGGAAGGCCGGATTGCTGGCGTCGGTGGTCAGCAGGTTCTTGCGGGTCAGATCGAATAGCGCGACCGTGAACATCGCGTCCCAGTCGTTGGGCTGATACTTGACGCCGATCTCATACTGACGCGCGCGCTCGGGGTCGAACGGCTTGCCGTTCACGTCGAAGCCGGATTGAGGCGCGAACGATTCGGTGTAGCTCACATATGGCGCAATGCCGTTGTCGAACACGTAGGTCAGACCGGCACGCTTCGTGAACGCGCGAGCGGATTGCGTGGTGTTGGTGTTGTCGGTGACATCACGGGTCGACGAATTCGACCAGTCCTGGCGTCCGCTGATCGTGAACACGACATGATCCCAGCGCATCTGATCCTGCGCATAGACGCCGAACTGATTGTTGCGGACCTGGTACAGCGTGCGGTCGGGATCGGCGACCGATTGATAGTAGTCGGGCGCGAGAATGTCGAGCGAAGGCGCGGAGCCGTAGCCGATCAGATAGGAGCTGCCCACGTGCTGATAGTCGAAGCCGGTCAGCACCGTGTGATGAATCGGACCGGTCGAGAACTTGCCTTCGAGCTGGTTATCGAGCGCGACGGTGTTCATCTGATCCGTCGATGCAATCGAATAGCGGTCGAGGGTGCGGTTGTCCGCTTCCAGACCACTGCCGTACACGCTCGCGTAGTCCTGGCTCAAATGGTAGTAGCGGCCGTTCGCGCGCACCGTCCAGTTCGGATCGAACTTGTGCTCGAACTTATAGCCGACCGATGCCTGCGTGCGGCTGAATCGCTCGAAGCCCGCGTCGCCGTCGTAGAAGTCGGACGGCAATTGGCCGTAAGGGCTCGACAGAACCGAGCCTTGCGGCGGCACGCTGCCATACGACGTGCTGCGCGGATCGCGTTGATAAAGCGCCAGCAGCGTCAGCGTGGTCTTGTCGTCGGGACGCCATGTGAACGACGGTGCAATCGCGATGCGTTCGTTGCGTGTGGTGTTCACCTGGCCTTCCTCGTCGCGCGCGATGGCGGTGAGGCGGTACAGGTAGTGGCCGTCCGCGTCGAGCGGGCCGGAGAAATCGAAGGTCGCCTGCTTGTGCGCGTAGTTGCCGAACTCGACGCCCACTTCATGAAGCGGCGTGCGCGTCGGCAGCTTGCTTTCCTGATCCAGCACACCGCCCGCCGATGCCTGGCCGTACAGCACCGACACCGGACCCTTCAGCACTTCGATGCGGTCCATCATGAACGGATCGAGTTGCGGCACCGAATACATGCCGTTGCCGAGCAGCTTGAGTCCGTTCCAGTAAGTGTCCGCGTCGAAGCCGCGTACGGTCAGCATGTCGTAACGCGTCGCGACGCCGCCGCGAGTTTCCGCGGTGACGCCGGATGTGTAGCGCACGGCCGCGTTCAACGTCTGCGCGTTCTGCTGGGTCATCTGATCGCGCGTGATGACGGAGACCGATTGCGGCGCTTCCAGCAGCGACGTGCCGGTTTTGGTCGCGGAGTTGGTCGTCGATGCAACATAGCCGACGGTCGGTCCATAGGAGCTGTCCTGCACGCTCTGCCCGGAGACCTTGACGGCAGGAAGCGTTTCGCCGTCGGTTGCGTCGCTCGTATTGGCGGGACGCGACTTGACCGTGAACACACCGGGGCTGTTTTCCGCTGCCTCAAGCTTCGTGCCCGCGAGCAGCGCCGCGAGGCCGCCGCTGACCGTGAAATTGCCGCTGATGCCCTTCGTGCTCAAGCCGTCGACCAGACGCGAGTCCAGTTGCACGGTCACGCCGGCCTGACTGCCGAAGTCGGCCAACGCCGCACCGAGCGGTCCCGCCGACACGGTGAACGCCTGTTGCGCGGATTTAGCGGAGACCGCAGGGGCGACGGACGTGGCATCGGCCGCGCGGCTGGCGGGGGCCACCGCGATGCTCGACAACGCGAGCGCGGCGGGGACGCCGCGCAACGCGATCACCATCGCTTGGCGGGAAAGTGAAGCGGCACGACTGCGGGAAACGGTTCGGCGGGAAGTCACTGCGGTTTTACGAAGACGGCGTGCGGACATGAATGTTCCTGGTCAGGCGGTTGCTGTTTGTTGCTCCTATATCGATGACACGCGAGATCGGGAAAGGGGACATGCAAACGCGAAATTTTTCCGGACGTGACGGCAGCGGGGGATTGAGCGGCGAACAGCGGCGACGATCAGGCAGACGCGTTCAGGTCTCAGTTGCTTGATGGCCGGCGGCGATCGTCACCCAGTAGCGGGTTCGATAGATAACCCGCACCGGCAAGGTGTCTGGCAGCGCGGCGAGGATGTTGTCGGTATTGCCGATCTGGAAAGCACCCGTGATCCGCAGATTCGCCACCGCCGGGTCGCAGCGCAATACGCCTGGCCGATAGCGGCTGAGTTCCGCGGCAAAGTCGTCGAGGCGCACGCTGTCGGCGAACAGCACGCCGCGCGACCAGTCGGCGATATGGCGATCCACAGCGGAAGCGGGGTCGATCGATGTGGCGGTGAAGCGGGTCTGCTCGCCCGCCGCGATCACGCGTTTCAACGCTGGCATCGAAACCGGTGTGATCTCCACCGCTCCGTGCAGGACGGCGACGCGCGTCGCGTCGTCCGGTTCGCGGCGCACGTCGAAACGCGTGCCGAGCGCGCGAATGTCACCCTGAGAGGTCTGCACGATAAACGGCCGGTAACTACCGGATACGCGATTCGCGTCCGGACCGGTCTCGACCAGAATCTCGCCGGTGTGAAGCACGACCCGGCGTTCGGTGTCGCTGAACGCGATATCGAAAGCGGTGGACGTGTTCAGATCGACGCGCGTTCCGTCCGCGAGCACGACGGTGCGGCGCTCGCCGGTGGCGGTGCGTTCGTCCGAGGTCCACTCGCGCCAAGGTGCCACCCGATACGCCATATAACCCGCCGACCCCGCGACGAGCAACGCGCTCAGCGTCTTGATCGCCGCGCGCCGGTCGAAACGGTTTTCGCGCCCGAGCGCAGGCAGTCCCACGCCGGGCTGAAGCATGCTGAATTTCCGGTCGATTTTCTGTGCCCGTTGCCATGCCCGCTCATGCTCGGGATCGGCCGCGCGCCAGCGTGCGCAGGCCGCGAGATTCTCCGGCGTCGCGTCGTCGTGCAGACGCACGAGCCAGCCGGCGGCGGCGCGCGCAACCGCGCGTTCGAGCGGACGCGAATCGTTGGAATTGTCGGAATCGTCGGTAGCGGCTCGCGCGGACTTCAGGTCGTCAGCAGGATGCATTCTTCGTAGGCCGCGGCCATGTAGCGTTTCACCGTGCGGATATTTACCTGAAGCCGTTCGGCGATCTCGGCGTAGGTCAGCCCTTCGAGTTGCGCGAGCAGGAACGTCGTGCGGGCCTTGGCACTGAGACGGTCGAGCATCGCGTCGATCTCGTGCAGCGTTTCGAGAATCACCGCCTGATCTTCCGGCGACGGCACCAGCGATTCCGGCAGCGTGGAGAGCGCGTCGAGGTAAGCGCGTTCCAGCGAAAGCCGCCGGTAATGGTTGAGCACGAGCCGTCCGGCGACCGTGGTCAGGTACGCACGCGGTTCGCGCAGATCGAGGTCGGGATCGAGCGCGTTCTGCCGGTCACGCGCGCAGAGGATGCGCAGAAACGTGTCGTGCGCCAGATCGGCGGCGTCAAACGCGTTGCCCAATTTGCGATGCAGCCAGGATTGCAACCACCCGTGATGATCACGGTACAGCGCGCGCACCCCCTGCTGCGCGTCGAGTGGAACGGAAGACATCGCACAATCCTCTTGCATCGATTGGAATAAGAACCATTCTCATTTATAACTCAATCGGCATATTTCCGCAACGCGCTGAAAGGGAAGTGTGCTTGATTTGCAACGTTTTACGGCGGGACACGCATGTTGCACATGGCTTATTAATCCTACTATCAGACGGATGATGCATTGCAGCGGGCGGTAGTCTGCGAAGGTCCGCGCAGCGCAAAGCAGACCGGTCTTTGCGCGATGCGTGATTAAAAAGGAAAGGCCATGGCCAGCCACTCCTGCGCCCCGTATCGCGGATACGGAATCGAGGTCCACGTGAGCCCTGATGAATCGGGGACGCTGGGCGCCAACCTAGCCGGTTACGCGCTTCGCTGGAGGGTGTCGCCGCCGGGTGCTCCGAACGATGACGTGGTGAGCTTCGCGGAGGAGCCCATCTTCATTTCCGAATTCGACGCGATCGCCTATGGTGAGGGCCGCGCTCACGCGTTTATCGATCAGCTGCTGTCCCTGCAAGGCCCGAAAAATGACGCAGCGGATACGCAGGGCAACACCGAGCAAACGTTCAAGGCCTGATCGGCATCGCGCAATGCTGTGCCGCAGAGCCCGCACTATCTATTCCCGGCTGACCGCAGCCGGTGATCCGGCCGTCCTTAAGGTTGCCTTAAGCAGCCTCCCTACATAGTTCGGCAAATTGCAATTCGCCCGACTGACGCAGGACGTCGGCTTTCTGACGCTCCCTCCACCAAGTTCATGAACATTCACCGAACCCTTAAGCGCGCCGGTTTGCGCTCCACGCGCGCGCGCGTGCTGGTGCTGGAATTCTTTCAACAGCATGCTCATGACCACCTTAGCGCCGATCGGGTTTACAGCCTTCTGAACGAAGAAATCCGTAATGTGAGTTTGTCTACCGTCTACCGTGTGCTCAATGAACTCACGGATGCGAAGCTGCTGTCCGGCCTCGTGTTCGGAGGCGGCCACATGGCTTATGAGTTGAATGACGGTGCCCGGCACGACCATATCGTGTGCACGGTGTGCGGCAGCATCCGCGAATTTTTCGATCCCGAGATCGAGGCGCGACAGCAAGCGGTGGCGGAAGACCTCGACTTCTCCGTGTCGGGACGACAACTCGTCGTGTTCGGTCTGTGCGCGGAATGCCGGGATCGCGGCGCGCACGTGAAGCGGGCGATTCCGAGCAGCATCGCGCGTTAGAGTGCTTTGGATCGATGAGTCCGCCGAAGGCTACGCGGACTCACCCCCTCTGCTGTTATCGCGCTTGCACTTTCGATCCACCTGCCGTTGCCGAGTAACCGTCGTTCAACGTCTGCAGGAACGCGATCACGTCGCGAATCTCCGTCTCGTTCAACGCGGGTTTGCCGCCGAGTTTGCGATCCATTGGTGCGTCTGCAAAGTCGACGTTGTCGCGATCGCGCGGCGGAAGATCGTCGAACTTGTCGACCTTGCCGTTGGCGCGCTTCGGATACCACTTGCCCGGATTCGTATCCCGTTCGACGTAAAAGTGCATCACGTCCTCGAGATTATGAAAGCGGCCATTGTGGAAGAACACCGAACGCGTCGCGCTATTGCGTAGCGTCGGCGACTTGAACATGCCGCAAAAATCCGTTTCCTTCGCCAGATCGCGGCGATAAGGACCGCACAAACCGAGGTCGAAATACTTCGGGTCGCGATTGACCGGAATCTCAGGATTACGCGGTACACCAAGCGCAATAAACGAAAAATCCGCGAATTGCGCAGGACGTCCGCCCGGTCCCGGCGTATCGAGATGGCACTTCGCGCAGTTGCCCTTGTCGGGATTGTTGAACAGCGCATAGCCGCGCAATTCCGCCGCGGTGAAATCCGCGTGACCGGACATCGCCGCGTCGAACTTGCTGGTGTACGGATGAAAGCTCGCGTCCTCGGTCTGGAACGCTTCGAGCGCTTCGCCGAGGCGCACGAATGCCTGGTCTGTCTGCGAAAAAATCTGCGCGCCGAACACCTTCCTGAAGTTCTCCGCCGATGCGCCGTGCTGAAGTTTTGCCACGACATCGGCAGCATTGAGGTTGGCCATCTCGTTCGGATTGAGCAGCGGCATCGACGCCTGCTCATGCAGCGAAGCAGCGGAGCCGTCGCGCATGAAACCACCGGTTGGGCCTTCGTCCTCGGTGTCTTCGGAGGCTGGCGTGTAGAAGTGCCGGCTGAATAGCGGCGTGAAGTTCAGGTAGCGCAGCGACGGCACCGAGCGCGTGCCGGGCCGGCGCATGTCTGGTCCGCCGAATTGGACGGCGAGACCGTTCGGCGGCCCGTAGGCATGCTCGGGACTATGGCAGCTTGCGCACGACATTTTTCCCGACGCCGACAGCGACGCATCGAAGAAGAGCTGCTTGCCGAGCTGCGCTTGCGGGCTCAACGTGGCGGGGCTCGCCGGATAACGCACCCATCGTTGCACCGACACTTTATTGCCGCTGGCCGGCGCGGCTTTCGCGGCAGCAGGTGCATTCTTCGCAGCCGCAGCAGCACCCGTACCCGCCGACTGCGCCGCCGCCAGCCCGACGCCCGCACCCGCGATCAATATGACAGCGGCGATTACCGCGACGCTCAAGCGAGTCGCCGGTTTGAAGCCAATTCGAATCATCTGCATGCCTGCATCTTTTCAACGGAAAACGGTGGGGCTACGCGCTCCACCGTTGCATTCATCTACGGCCCGACATCGCCCGATCAGAAGTTGAACATCGACATCAGATCGCCAATCGACGTCGTATTGACCGGCAAATACGGGCTCTGCGTCGACGTCACCGGATTCGGCAAGCGGTCGCGGCTACGCGTCGACAGAGGCTGCATGCGCCAGTTGCGCTCGATGAATTTGAGCACCGATGCGTGGTCGTAATACGTGTGATCGACCATGCCCGTGCGAGCATACGGCGACACCACCAGCATCGGAATCCGCGGACCATCGCCGAAGAAATCGAGGTTCTGGATCGCGCCGGTGTCGAAGTGACCGCCGCCTTCGTCGGTCGTGATCAGGATCGCCGTGTGCGCCCACAGCGTCGGATTGGCCTGCACGTTCGCCACTACGGTCTTCAGGAACGCCTCGTAAGTGGCCGGTGCCGAGTAGCCCGGGTGACCGCTGTCCAGGTTCTTCGGAACCACGAACGATACCGACGGCAGCGTGCCGTTCTTGATGTCGTTGGTGAAGGTCGTGAGATCGGTCAGGCCAGCTTTGAGCGCAGGCGTGCCCATCACGTTGCTCGACGCCACCAGCGGATCGCCGATGTTGTTGTACTGCGCCGACTGCGCGAGTGCTGCCGCCTGCACAGCGGGCAGGCTGTCCGCGAGTTCCAGAAGCTGGGTCTCGGCGGTGAGGTCGGCGGTGGTGCGTCCGCCCGTATACCACTTCCACGACACGCCCTTGGCCGCCAGCGCTTCCGCGATAGTCGGCACCGTCTGCGGCGGATAGTTGTAATTGTTCGCGCCGATCGGCTGCACGTTGCCGTTCAGGTCATAGCCGGGGTTGTAGTTGTTGACGAGGTAGTACTTGCCCGCATCGCAATTGCTCGCGACTTTCTTCGTCGCGAGGAAGTTGAGAATCGCGCTGACACCCGGCTGGCTCGTGTCCGAACAGTTCACGTACGAACCGCCTTCATAGCCGTCCTGCGTGTAGAAGTTCGGCGTACCCGTCATCGGATTCGGGTTCTCGATCTGGTTGGCCGGCGGCGTGGCGACTGCGCCCGCCGTGTTGAAGTACGGCGAGTCGGCGGTGGCGATCGAGAAGAAGTTCGCGCCCGTGCCGCCCATGACCGACTGGTGGTAGTTGTCGCTCACCGCGTAGGTTTGCGCGAGCGACTGGAAGTACGGCGCGTCACCCGTGGACATGTTCATGAAGCCCATCAACTCGCCGCCCTGCGACGGATTCGCCGGCGTGATGCCGGTCGTGTCGCCGCCCTGGCCGACCGTGGTGGCGACCCACGTGAACATGTCGTGCTTGCTGTTGTCGCCGCCGGTTTGCTGCCACATCTGGAAGAAGCGGTGAACCGGGTCCCCGGTCATCGCGTACAGCGTCAGCAACGGCGCGACGGCGGTGACCTGCTGCGCGTACGGCACGTACTTGGTGATCTGGAACGGGCCGTTCGGCAACGTGGCCGGGAAGCGCGTGTCGGGCGTGCCGCCGCCGGTCGTGAACGTCTGCAGGTTCTCGATGCCGATCTGTTCCGGTTGCGGCAGCGTCGCAAATGCGGACGAGCGCGCCGGGTCGATCGTATAGGCCGTCTGCGTCGCGCCCTGGTTCTGCGCGGCTTGCGAGAAGTTCGGACCGGGCGTGCCGTCCGCATTGATGATTCCTTCGGAGAGCAGGTTCTTCACCGTCTGACCAGTCGGCGCAACGTAGCCGCCGAACAGTCCGTCGAACGTCTGGTTCTCGCCGACGATCACGATCACGTGCTGGATCGGCGTCGTGGTCGGGCCGTTGCTCAGTGCCAGCGCGGAGGTCGCGGCGGTGGCCGGCATTACGCCGGAAACCGCGCCGGCCGCCGGAATCGAAACCTGCGCGCGGCTCGTGTCGGTACCGGCGGCAACCGTGCCGGCATGCACGTTGAAGTGCGCGATGTCGAACAGGTTATCGAGCGCGTTGGCCGAATTCGCCTGATACGTCGAGCCGATCGGATCGGCAACCGTGGCGGCCGGCACGTTGAACGCGGAGAACAACGGCTGCAATGCAGCGGCGACGTCCGCGTCCGCTTGCGCGATGGTCTTCGTCGAAATTTTCGCCGACGTGATTTGCGCGCTGGTCGGTGCGCCGCCCGGCACGATGCCGAGTACGCGTTGCGTGATCAGCGACGTGAACGGATTCAGATTGGCTGTCACAGCCGCGGGATTGTTCGTCGATGTGGGCGCGGGATCGATCACGGCCGAGAGCGTGGCGGGCGTGCCGTCGATATCGTTGAACGGCGCGGTGAGGATGAATGGCGGCTGGCCGGTCATCGACACGGTGAATTTGCCGGTCGAATCGGTGACGCCCGATTGCGTGCTCTTGCCGTTGCTGTCGGTCACTGTGATGCTCACGCCGACAATCGGCGCGCCTGCCGCCACAACCCCGGTTGCGTCGATGCTGGCGTTCGGCGAGGTGATGTCGTCGTGGCCGCAGGCGGCGAGCGAAAGTATGGCGCCCAGGCAGGCGAGTCTCGATGCACGTATTCTCATGTTTGTGGTGGCTCAGTCGTGTGGGTGATCTTGCTGATGTCGTATTTTTTCTACCCTGAGAGGCCGCATGACGCTGTGGGCCCGTTGGTGCCGCGATCATCCCAATGTCATATGACACGGTCGTGATGAGGCTGCATGGGGGCGCTGAGGCTTCTCTCTAACTGAACGTGATGGATCGCAATGCGGCGATTCGCATCTGTAGACGGCGCGCAAATGAAACGGCCGCACTCTCACGAAGAAGAGTGCGGCCGCAGTTTGAACTTGGATGATGGCGCGAGAACCCGTACCGCGCTTTATGTCATTTCTCTGCGAAATATTTCGCCGAACACATCGACGCTGTCAGCGCCAGTTGCGTCGGGTCGGGCGTTCTGCCTGTAATTCTGTTGTACCACTCTCCGGCTTTATCCGATGCGAGCCTGACCGGCTTTGCAATCCGTTGCAACATGGCCGTGGTCGGCGACACGATGCTGACGTTCTCCATCATGCCGCGATCTTCGTGATCGAGAATATGGCAGTGCATGACGAATTCGCCGGTGAAGTCTTCATACTTGGTGCGCATGACAAGCGTATAACCCGCCTTGATGAACAACGTATCGCGCACTACGCCACGCAGATTGCAATACTCCTGATCGCCCGTCGCGATTTCCGCTGCGGTGCATCCACCATTGACGGGATCGAATATCGATACATTCGCCGCGTTCTTGATGTCCATGATCTTGAACTTGTTGGTGTGAATGTGAAAGACGTGCGTGGCTAGCGGAGTGGCCTGCACATCCCACTCGTCGATGTGGCCCAGCGTACCTGTATAGGCGATTACGCCCGGATCGTATGGCAATCCATTAATCAGGAACTTCGCCGGATTGACGAATACATTGATATCGAAGATAGCCGGTACGACCTTGTCGATCTGACCATCCACCGGCGCGACGGGCGCGAACGCGGTGAGAGTCAGCGAAGCAAGATCGTTCTTTGCAGGCGTCGCGAGTGAAGGATTGGCGGCTACCAGTTGATCGCGAATGTACTGCCAGTACTTCGAATGCGAGCCGACGGTGGTATTGGGAATGTTCACGCCAGGACCGACGCGTGCAAGCGAGAGCAACCGACGGTCTTTGACCTTCTCGGCGTTGGGCCGGAAATTGATCGTCGCGGAACTGTCGGCGGCTTCGTCGAGAATGCAATAAAGACCCGGTGATGGAAATGCAACCAGCACGTCGCTGCGATAACCGGGGTTCATCGAATTGACGGTTTTCTCGACCATCGCGGGCATCGTAATGCCGTCTTCGGCGAACTCCAGTTGATTGACGGTTTCGCCGCTGCACAGCGCATCGAGTGTGGTCGCTTGTGTTGCTTTCGAGGTCGCGTTAGCCAGTTTCGTTGCCGCTGTGGTTGTCGCCGTACTGACCTGCGCGGCGCTTAGCGATTGCGAATCCGCGAGACCCAGCGCCGACAGATTCGCACGCACGATCTTCACGTTGATCGTGTCGCGATTGCCGCCGTGAACCATGCGCAGGCGGCGGATATCGCCGGCAGGAACGAGCGAAAGTGCGTTTGGAAATACGGGTTGCACGACGCCGTTGATCTGCGTATAGCGGCCCGAGATTTCCCATGTCGAATTCAATTGACCGGCATGACCCGGGCGCGGATCGGTCACAAACGAGAGCTGATTCGTGTAGCCGCGTATTGCTCCAGCACTGCTGCCCTTTGGACAGATCCATTCGAACGTGGTGGGGTCGGCGAGCGGTACGTCGGATGTGTCGCTACTGAAGCAGCCGTATTCGATCTGCTGGAACAGCATCACGTGTTCGCGCAGCGGCAGGTTGAACAATTTGTAATGCAGGATCGTGTCGATATCGGCGGTGCCGTCCGAGACACCCGCGCGAGCCGCGCGCGAACCCCGCACGATCAGTACGCCTGCCATTCCGCTCGCCACGTCGATAGCGGTCGATCCATGTAGATGCGCGTGATACCAGAATGTGCCGGAAGGGTGATTGGCCGGAATGTTGTACGTGTAGCGTTGTGACTTGGTCGGCAATACTGACAGCAGCACGTTGTCAGATGTGCCTGACGGCGACACATGCAGCCCGTGCGTGTGAATATTGGTGTAGTTGAAACAGTGCGGCGTCGTATGGTCGTTCGGAGCGCCCGGACACACGTCCAGCGGATCAGTGGTCGGCAGATTGTTATTTAAAGTCAGATTGAGCGTCGCACCCGGTTTGATCGTGATGGTCGGTCCTGTCGGGCAGCCGTTATACGAGCGCATCAGCACGTTATCAAACGAATTCGTGTCGGGGTTGTAGATGCTGTACTGACCCATCTTCGCCGTCAATGTCACCGATGCTGAATTGCCCAGTGGATTGAGTCCGGCAAGACATTGCAGACGCGCAAGAATCGATGCGAGTCCACTAGTCGTAGCGGTCGATGAGTTGTCGGAAACCGCAGCGGCTGTATCGCTCAAATCGGAGAAGGATCGCAACGTGGTCGTACTTTGTGCATGAGCCGGTGCAATGGACACAGCAACAAAAGCCGCTGCGACGAGAGTGATGAGATGGAATCGCATCGGAGGCTCCTCGACAATCAATCGGTTTGACGTTGATCTTCCTAGACGACAATAGGCTGTCGGGAAGATGTAAAAAGCCTTAACCGGAAGGCATGTGTGCGATAGCACACATAAGCGAGTCGAGCGCTGAATGTGATGAGACGCAGTAGCGTTCAAAGGGGAAAACAGCTGTTAATTCGTATTGAACGTTAATGAACGTTGTTGCTCGGCGTGAGTCAATGAACTCGAATGAGGAAAGACCAGGCAACGCGAATTGCAGTGCACGGCGTAGGGATAAGGCACCTATCAGGTGCAATAAATCGTGCACATGAACAGGGCGGCGCAAACAAAATAAGCCTTTATTAAAGCCACTTTATCGATGTCGATCCGTCAAGGCAGCGGTGCGTTACCTCTGCCATGCTTCCTGTCCGAATCAGCTTCACGTTCCGCTGCTTGCGCTGCTTCGGCCTTCACCTGTTCCTGCGCGTGAAGCAGCGAAGATGAAAAGAAACATCCCATAACCGCAGACAGAATAATAAAAATAGCCGCGGCATCGACCAGCAAACCGAATCGAATGAAGATGTAGTAGCAACAGAGAAGATTCGCAAAATGCAGCAGTAGGCCGACAAAAGCGGTTCCTTTCGGCACCGCCCTGATGAACGCAGCAAATCGTGAATCCTTGCGCGGCACGTACCAGACGATCAACAAGCCGAAGATCATGATAAATGCGCTTTCGGCCCACTTCAGCCATGTGGGGCGACGCAAAAAACGTCCCTCGAAAATCGTCTCGATGACCTGCGCCTGAATCTCGATGCCAGGCACCAGTTCTCCGAGCGGTGTAGTGCGCATGTCCGTCACACCGGCACCGGTGAGTCCGATCAGCACGAGCTTGTTGCGGATCCGCTCGGGATCGACCTTGCGCTGCAAAACGTCGCGCGCGGAGATGTAGCGGCTCAGCGTCGAGCGAATCGATGCGAAGTGCAGCCAGATGTCGCCGCCGGGTTGCGTGGGCACCAGCACATCCGCGACGCCCATTGCCTGCACGCCCGATGAGTTTGCAAACACTTCTACTGCTGGCGAGTCAGTGGCAAGGCGGAGCATTTCCATCGGCAGACTGGGGACCAACTTTTCGCCGAGGCCCATGACGAGCGGAATATGACGGACCACGCCTTGTTCGAGCGCGACGCTCAACATGGCCTGGCCGTGAGCGGCAGCCTGCAGCTCCGGCAAACTGGCGAGCACGAATTCATAGCGCGGCACGCTGTTCAGCGGGTCGGTGCCGTGCACGAGAATCGGCGCGCTGCGTAAATCGGTGCGTGTCGTGAAGGCGGCGTGATCGAGCGCGGCGGCACCGAGAATGGTTGGCGCGGCCCGCAGCGATCGCGCGAGGATCGCGTCGTGGCTCGGAAGCGTGCGCAATTCGGCAGCGAGCGACGCCGCCGATTTAGGCAAGTTGTCGGCCACCTTGTCGGGCGAGGTCTGGTCCGGCTCCGGCATGTAAATATCGAGTCCGATAGCCAGCGGTTTTTGTGCCGCAATCGCGTCGATCAGCCCGGCGAGCCGGTTGCGCGGCCACGGCCACTGGCCGACGCTCGCGAGTGTCTCTTCATCGATCTCGACGATGGTGACCGGCTGAGTCGTCGGAATTCGCGGATAGTGACGTTGAAACTGGTCGAATAGCAATTGCCGCGCGGTTTTGAACGAGTCCGGCAAAGTTTCGTCGAGCGTGTTCACAAAAGCGGGACGCGGAAGGTTGCTCGGCCATTCGCTCGACAGGTTGAGCAGGCTCAGCGCGAGCAGCATGATGAGCGCGACGGGACGCCCCTGGATCATCTTCAGCCAACGCCTGATCCGCGGAAACCATGGGTCGTAGACGCGTTTCATCAACGGGAGATTTTGTCGGCGCGGATCATTGAATCGTGATGACAACCCGGCGATTCATCTTGTTCGGAACGCCGTCCGCCGTTGGAACCAGCGGCTCACGCTTGCCTCGTCCCGCAGTCTCGATCTGCTGAACAGGAATGCCTTCCTTCACCAGAAACGATGCAGCGCTCTGGGCTCGCCGCATCGACAGCCTGTCGTTGAATTCCTGCGAGCCGGCCAGATCGGTGTGGCCGATCACGACAACCTGAGGCGCGGGCCAGTGCGCCAGAACCGCCTTCATTTTTTCGACCGTGGCAGGCGACTCGGGCGCGAGTTCCGTCGCGGAGTCGAACAGGAAAAATAACGTGAAGGTCATCGGGCGAGGCGGGCGTGCGGCAAGTAGCGCGCTGTATCGCGTCTGCACGTTCGACGAGCTATCCATGGTCTTTTCCATCGAGCCGTTGCTGGCGACATCGACGCCCGCGTACGCCTTGTCGATTGTTTGCTCGCCGTTGGCGCTGTGCACAACGACGGCGCCGACCTTGCCTTCCGGGTCGGGCAGCAGGATGATTCTGTCCGGCGGCGTGCTGCATCCACCCAGTAACGCGAGCGCGGCGAATGCCGCAGCGGTGATCGGCGGGACACGTCGAAGCTTGCCTCTCATCGCGCGCTCTCCTTGCTATCGCCGACTTCGATAATGAACTCGGTGCCACGTACGCCGAGCGTGGTGGTCGGCGTACTGAAACGAACGGCGTCGGGTCTCGCCTTGGCCAGTTTTCCGGAAATCACCGCTAGCGAGCCATGTTTGACGGTGGCGTCGAGCACGCCGTCGTGAGTCGTGGCATCGAACGCGAACTTGTTGAGTTCGAGAATCGTATTGGCACCAGCAGACAGTTGGGTCGTATCGCGCAACGTGATGCCGACCGACGACTCGGGGCCGGTCACGACGCGATCGCTGCTATAAACATCGCTGCCGATGGCGGCGCCCAGGCTCGCTCCGGCGTGCTCGATCTGCACGTTGCCCTTGACGGTTTTAACGACGCCGGCCGCGTCGTCGGCGACGGCATTGACGCTGGCCACGCATCCGCAGATCAGGATCAGTACGCATTCGAAGGGCGGGAGACGCATCGCTGGCACCTGATGGTGTAAACGCTACGCTTTGCGGTAGCGGGACATCCCCGAGGTCGGCGTCGTGTTGTAATTGAAGTTCGTGAGGCTGCTCGCGAAGCGGAGCAAATGAAGGATATGCAGAATTGCCGCCTCTGGACATCGGACCAGGATGTCATTGCGCCGTCCAGCAGAGTATGGCCCCAACCGGAACGGCTCTGTGCGCTTGCGCGCATACCGCGAAAGGAAGAACTTGCGGTAGACGATATTTCGTTTTTGGAGCGGTCGCCGTTCGAGCGGGATGCTTTTCGGCGCTTTTTTTAAAGGTACTTTGTAAGGAGCCAAATTGTGTTGATCTTCCGGCAACTCTTCGATCAGCAATCGTCGACCTACACGTATCTGCTTGCCGATAGCTCGACGGCAGAAGCTGTGTTGATCGATCCGGTATTCGAGCAGGCACGCCGCGATGCGGCATTGATCGAAGAACTTGGCTTGCGTCTTCTTTATACGATCGACACGCACGTCCATGCCGATCACGTCACCGGTGCGTGGTTGCTAAAACGCGGTACAGGTAGCCAGATTGCGATCTCCGCCGCGAGCGGGGCCGAAGGCGGCGACCGCTATCTGAGTGAGAGCGAGCGGGTCGAATTCGGTTCACGGCATCTGCTGGTTCGCGCTACGCCGGGTCATACGAGCGGCTGCATCAGCCTGGTACTCGACGACCGGAGCATGGCTTTTACCGGCGACTGTCTGCTGATCCGGGGTACAGGTCGCACGGATTTCCAGAATGGCGACGCGCGTGCGATGTTCGAGGCAATCCACGGCAAGATCTTTTCTCTGCCCGCCGAGTGCCTGCTGTATCCCGCTCACGATTACCGTGGATTGACGGTGACGAGCGTCGGCGAGGAGCGGCGATTCAATCCACGGCTCGGCGGAGAGTTGTGCGCAGACGATTTCGCGGGGTATATGTCGAATCTGCGCTTGCCGCATCCCAAACAGATCGACGTGGCCGTGCCCGCGAATCTGAAATGCGGCGTCGCGGCAAACGACCCGACGCAACTGGGTCAACCTGTTTGGGCGCCATTGACCTACACGTTTGCGGGCATCTGGGAAATCAATCCTGAATGGCTGGAGGAAAATCTGCATTCGGTGCAGATCGTCGACGTGCGCGAACCCGACGAATTCGACGGACCGCTCGGGCGTATCCCCAATGCGCAACTGGTTTCGCTCGGCGATCTTGCGAACCGCACCGGCGAGCTTGAGAAAGCGCAGCCAATCGTGACAGTTTGCCGCGCGGGAGGACGTTCGGCGCACGCCACGGTCATACTCCGGCAGGCTGGATTTGACGCGGTGGCGAATCTCGCGGGCGGCATGCTGCGTTGGCGAGCCGAAGGGCGGGTGGTTGAAAACGGCAGCGTGTAGTCAGGTTAAAACACCCTGCGGGGCGTGCAGAACCTCGGCACAAGGCACCTGCTGTAATAAAATTGTCAGCTTCAAGTCGGCGCGACCGTCACCGGCGGGCGCTTCCCTAGGTCGAGAGTTAAACGCACATGCCATATTTTTTCGGAATCGGTCTTCACGTCATCATCGCGATTTATTTTGCGGTGCATGCCGTGCGGAATCAGCAGAGCATCTACTGGCTTTTCATTCTCTTCGTCTTCCCGATGCTGGGAAGCGTGGTGTACCTGTTCGCCGTCTATCTGCCGAGCCTGCGTCAATCGCGCGGCGCGCGCGCGGCCACCCAGGCGATCACGCAATTCGTCGATCCGAATCGCGCGGTGCGCGAGGCACGCGCCGATTTCGACCGCTCGCCGACGGTTCAGCATCGACTTCGTCTGGGCGATGCATTGTTGGCCGCCGGTAACGCAGGCGAAGCGCTGGAGCATTTTCAGGCGGCCGCGAACGGGCCCTTTGCAAACGATCCCGCGTTGCTGCTCGGCCTCGCCAAAGCGCAGTTTGCCGTGAACAACCCCACAGCCGCCGACGCAACCCTGTTGCGTCTGTTCGACGCGAATCCGCAAGCCCGTAATCAGGGCGAGCCGGCGCTGCTATACGCGCGCGTCCTCGCCGCGCTTGGAGCGCCCGGCACGCGTGCGGCGTTCGAGCAGGCGTTGACGTGCGCCGGCGATGTCGCGCCGCGCTGCCTGTTCGCCGACTGGCTGGCAAAGCAACCGGACGATGCCGACCGCCGTCGCGCCGACAGCCTGTACGCGGAAATCGTTCAGGATGCGAGACACTGGCCGCGTCACGCGAAGGAACATAACCGGGAGTGGCTGCAACGCGCGCAGGCGGCGTCGGCGCGTCGGTAGGCGCGGTCTTCTCATGGCCCGATAGCGGCCTGCAAAGACTGCATTTCCGGGCAAGCTGCGTTATCGCCTAGACTGGGATGTACCCCGTTTCCCGCACGCGCCGCGAGCCGTGCTGCGAAAGATGATTCCCAAGGACAGCAACGAGAACTTCGGCGCCGACGGACAAAAACCCGCGTCCCAGGTTCTCATTCGACCTGAACCCAATGGCGATGGCGCACGTGGCGTCATCGGGTCGGCGGTTGCATGGCTGGAGCGGGTCGATCCCGGCACGCATCGGCGAATCAAGGGACTGCGGCTCGTCACCGCCTATGGCATCGCCGCCGCGTTGGGCACGTTGCAGGACATCATGCACAACCTGCCCGGCGCGACCTCGGTCGGTTCGCTGGCCGCGAGCTTCGCGCTTTGGGCAAGCGTGTCGGAAGCACGTATCGAACGGACGGAATCCAGCCGGGACCTGGTGGTGCTGTGCGCCGCCGCCGCTTTCGGCGCGGCGATGTTCATCGTTCTCTCGCTGCCATTGCGGGCAATCGCCACGGCAGGCCCGGAACTGACGCTCGTAACCGGCGCATTTCTGGTCGGCTATCTGAAGCGCTTCGGCATTCTCGGCGGTGGCACGGGCTCGCAAATCTATATCGGGCAGTTGCTCGCATACGGTGCCCATCTCACGATGGTGGAGTTGCCTGCGGTCGCCGTCGCCAGCCTGATCGCGATGCTCGCGTCGATCGTGCCGCGCATGCTCAGCGGCCCCGCCGAACATCCCGCCACGACGCTGCTTTCTCCGGTCGATATACCCGACAGGTGGACGCTTTCTCCCGAACTCATCATGGGCTTGCAGGCGGCCAGCGGCGCACTCGTCGTCGTCGCGTTGAACGAGGTGGTCGGGCTCAAGGAATCGGCGTGGGCGATTACGGCGTGCACGTATGTCGTCGCGGGGTCCGCGAGCGGCACGGCGGAGCGTGTACGGCGGCGGATTATCGGCACGCTGGTGGGCGTGCCGCTGGGTCTTGTGTGCCTGCCGCTGGTCGTTCACGCGCCGCTGCTGGCCTGGGTCGCGGCGGCGATGGCGATGATCGTCTACGCGATGGCGTTGCCCAACCGCTACGACATCGCCTGCGGAGCGTTCGCTTTCACGCTGATCGTGACGCTGGCGATCGGCGGCGTCCATTCGGTGCCGCTGCTCGCTGCGCGCGCCTGGGAGACGCTGCTCGGCGGCGCGCTCGGCCTCGCGGCTTCACGGTTCATTTTTCCGCTGCGATTGGGAAGAGACACACCGTCATAGCTCCGATTCGATCGGCAGCAGGCTGAGGAACCAGATTCCGACGCGCTTGAGTCCCGACACGTCCGGCTCGTCGAGTTCTGTTTCTTTTCCATTGGCGTCGGTGTCGATCCAGACGATCCGCTTTGTACCGTTCGCGTCGGTCCGTTCTTCGAGTCGCCACGCTATCTGATCCAGTTTCGGCTCCAGGCCGTCGACGACCTGTGCCGCGAGCGCACCGCTTTCGCAATACACGCCGATTTCCGTATTCAGCGTGATCGAACGAGGATCGAGATTCATCGAGCCGATGAAGATGCTGGACTTGTCGAACACGTAAGTCTTCGCATGCAGCGACGCCTTCGACGAACCCAGCAGCGACTTCTTCTCCTTCGAATCGCCGGAAGAAGCCGCCGGTTTCAACTCGTACAGATGAACGCCCGCATCGAGCAGATCCTTGCGATAGCGCTGATATCCGGCATGCACGGCCGCCACGTCGGTGGCTGCGAGCGAGTTGGTGAGAATGGTGACGCGAACACCGCGCGCGGTTTCTTTGCTCAGCCATTCGACGCCCTTTTTGCCGGGCACGAAGTAGGGCGAAACGATCAGCATCTGCTGACTGGGTTCGACGCTCAACGAATTGAACTGCGTCAGCAGATGGCCGGTTGAATCGTCCGGGGCACGCGTGATTTTTGCGGGGTCGTCATAGAGCAGGGTCGCTTTCCCCCACGCAAAATCGATGTCGCGCATCTGCATCAGCTCCGCGTAGCGCTGCGTGGCCCGGGCGACGTAGGGTGTATCGCGTTGTGATGCAACGAACGCATCCAGACGCTTGCGATAAGCGTCGAGCGCGCCAGGTTCCGCCGGATGACCCGTCAGGTTTTCGATCGGATACGCCGCGTCGGAATTCCAGAACTCGTCGAACGCGACGGAGATTTTGCTGACTACGGCGCCATGCGTCAGCACGTCGAGATCGCCGAACGACACGTCGTTAGACGCGCCGAAATACTCATCGCCGATATTGCGGCCGCCGACGATGGCCGCTTCGTTGTCGGCGATGATCGACTTGTTGTGCATGCGCCGGTTCACGCGGCTGAACTCCAGCGCCGCGCCCACTTTCTTGAAGCTCCGGCTCGCAACCGGATTGAACAGCCGCAACTGAATGTTCGGATGCGACGCGAGTGCCAGCAGTACCTGGTCGTCTCCGTTGGTGCCGAGGTCGTCGAGCAGCACGCGTACTCTCACGCCGCGATCCGCCGCGCGCAGCACCGCGTTCGCCAGGTGCCGGCCCGTCAGGTCGTCATGCCAGATGTAGTACTGGAGATCGAGCGTGCGATCCGCGGCATCGGTGAGTGCGATTCGGCCGAGCAAGGCGTCGACGCCATCGGGCAGCAGGTAAAACGCGGTCTGACCCGGATGCTTGCGCTCCTGCGGCGTGAAGGCCGCGCCGAGACGCGTGCTGTCCGACGGCGCGACGGCGTGGGTTTCGGTTCGCCCTGCCTGCGGCGGCAGGCTCGCGCAAGCCGACAACAGGACCACCAGCAGGACCGCGAACGCGGCGCGAAACTTTGTCATGGCAACACTCCGTACTACACGCGGTTATGCGACGAAATCGGCGGCCATGTCGGCGTCGGTGCGCGCTTCGAGTCGTCCGCTACGGCAGGCGTCGCGGAATACCTCGTAGTCCCGCTCCACCTGGTCGGCGTACGCGCGCGAATAGCCGACCAGCGCTTCCGTCATCTGGTCGCCGTTGCCGAGATAGGCGGCCACCTCGGTGGCCTGTCCGCCTGCTTTGGCGTGCGCCCGCGCGAGTACCCAGCCGCACAGGCCCGCATATTCGCGGAACGTCTCTTTCGAAAAGAGTTCGAGCGTGGCCGAGACTTTCATGTCGCGCAGTTGACGCCCGTAAATGTGCCGTCCGAACGGACCGGTAGTCCAGCCGAGGAACGGATCGCTCGCGCCCTGCATCAGACGCTGGCCATGCACCACACGCTGGCCCTGATGTTTCGACACAGGCGCTTCGAAATACCGTGATACGACTGAGGTCGACGCTTCCTTGAACTGGATGAACAATGGCTTCTCATGAGGATCGACCATCAACAGGATCAGGCACCGCGTTCCCACGCTGCCGACGCCGACAACCTTGAACGCAACGTCCTGCATCGAGAAATGCGCGAGCAGATTGCAGCGCACCGGTCCGAGTGACTTCAGATAATGACGGTAGATTGGCGCCATCAGCTTGGGCCATTCGCCGAGACCCAGCCAGTCGTCGTCGTGCGTGAAGAGGGTGTTTTTTCCGTGGACGTGAAACACGCCTGGTGGCGTATCGCGAATCTGCCAAACCCCGTTTCGGTGACTGGCAAGCTTCGGCAGCATCGTCTCGTGCGTGCGGCGCGACGCTCTTTCGATGCCGCTGCGGATATGAACGCGCGCATCTTCCGAAGTCGAAGTCTGTTCGAGGCGATCGAACGTGATGAGTTCGTACCAGAGTTCGAGCGGGCTCAGCGCCGAATAGGTCGAGGTCCACCGCTGATAGCTTTGTGCGACGATCGAGACGACTTCGTCGGCCAGTTTGTCGCCGTGGCCGAGATGCCGCACTGCAATGTAAAGACTCGCCGCGAGCCGCTTGAGGTCCCACTCCCACGGACCGACGGCGGTTTCGTCGAAATCGTTGATGTCGAACGCCAGTGCGCGCTCCGGCGTTGCGAAGCCGCCGAAGTTCATCAGGTGGCAATCGCCGCAAATCTGAAAGTGGAAGCCGCTATTGGCCGTGGTCGCGAGATCGTGCGCCTGGATGATCGCGCTGCCGCGATAGAACGTGAATGGCGACGCAAGCATGCGTCCATAGCGCAAGGGGATGAGTGCTTCGACGCGCCCCTGGCTGTTTTCGCGCAGTAGCTGGACCGGATCGCGGTCGGTGTTGCCGATCTTCGCGTGTGCGCTGCGCGGCGTGTTCTTGCGTGCGCTACGGCCGATTGCGCGGCGTTCCTCGAGCGAGTCAGACGGCGTCATCGTGAGCCCCTTGGGAATGCGGTGTTATTGAATTCGTTTCTAACGCGACGCCTGGACCGTGCCAGGGTGAATGTCGCTGAAGCTCATCAACCGGTTTTGCGCATTGCGTGGGCTGGGCTGTGCAGTCACGGTATGGACTGCGCCGGGTCAGCCGGTTAGCCTGTTCAGACTTTAGCGTGTCTGTTCGATTATTTCCATTTCCATCGAGCCTTACGGTTTGCCTTTCCAGCCGCACAATCAAACCGGCAGCGACGCGCCGGGAATCTGCCGGTTGATCCGCTGCGCCTGCCTGTAGACCTCATGCATCAACAGAGCCGTGTTGCGCGATGGCGGCGAGAACTTCGAATAGACGAAGGTCGACACGAGTTCAAGTTCCTCCACCAGCGGACGGATGAGGAAGCCCTGGCCGTCCGCAGCGAATTCGTCGACGATAGCGAGCCCGAGGCCGCCCTTGACCAGCGCCAACGCCTGGTCCGCGCGCGTGACGTCCACCACCGATTGCAGATCGACATTAGCCTGCTGACACGCGCGCGCGATCATCGTGCCGAACGGAATGTCGCGCCGGAACAGGATCATCGGCTCGCCGATCAGATCGGCGAGCGCAATCGGCCCGGTCGCCGCGAGGCGATGGCCGGACGGCACGACACACACCATCCTGCCGCGCATGAACGGCACGACGTCGAGATGCTCGTGTTCGATCGGCATCGACGTGATGGCGACATCGACGGCTTTGCTCAGCACTTCCATCGGCATATCGGCCATCAGCGTGGTATGCCAGTCGACGCTCAAGCCGGGCAATTGCCGTTTCAACTCGACAATCGCGGGCGCGACGATCGACGTCGCCAGTGACGGGCTGCACGACACCCGCAGCAAACTGGCCGGTCCCAGCGACAGCGCGCGCGCAAATTCATCGACACTCAACGCCGCCTGATAGACCTGCTCGACCTCACGGAATAGCGCCTGCGCTTCCGCCGTAGGAATCAGCCGACCCTTTGTGCGTTCGAACAGCCGCAGGCCCAGGGTGGTCTCCGTATGCGAAACGAGCTTGCTGACGGCGGGTTGCGACACGTACAGCATCTTCGCCGCCGCGTTGATCGACCCCGTCAGCATGACCGCGCGAAACACTTCCATCTGCCTGAGCTTGAACCGCATGCGTCCTCCAGAAGATGTAATCCGGGGATCTTAACCAAAAGTTATAGGGTAGCTGAATCTCGGCATACGACAAGCTGACGACAACTATCTAGTATCTGCTCAACGGAAGCCCCGGCTTCCGCATGGCGTCCCCGGCACCGCGAAAGTGGCGCTGCACCGGTGAAAGCGGCGGCCCGAACGATCCGCGGACCGGCTCGCGGGACGCGCTAAAAAAGCAGACAGGAAGGAGACACGATGAATCACGCAACCCAGTCCGGCGTCGCGTCACTCGACATGGCGACAACCGCGCGGCGCACCCGCGCCCGCTTCGGCATCCTCGCGCTGCTGGCGGTCGGCACGATGATCAACTATCTCGATCGCAGCGTCGCCGGCATTGCCGCGCCGAGCATGAGCCACGAACTCGGCCTCAATCCGGCGCTGATGGGCGTGATCTTCTCTGCCTTCTCGTGGACCTACACCGCCTCGCAGATTCCCGGCGGCGTGATGCTGGACCGCGTCGGCACCCGCTGGACCTATTTCTTCGCGCTCACGCTGTGGTCGCTTTTCACCGGATTGCAGGGACTCGCAACCGGCTTCGTGTCGCTGCTGATCATGCGTCTGCTGATCGGCATCGCCGAGGCGCCGTGTTTTCCGACCAATAGCCGCGTGGTGGCGATCTGGTTTCCGCAGAGCGAGCGCGCCCGCGCAACCGGCATCTATACCTTCGCCGAGTACGTCGGCCTCGCCTTTCTGAGTCCGCTGCTGTTCTGGCTCGAACAGCGCTATGGATGGCGCACGCTGTTCGGCATTGTCGGCACGGTCGGTGTCGTGTTCGGCGGTATCTGGCTGATGCGTTTTCACGAGCCGCATCAATCGAAAAGCGCGAATCGCGCGGAACTCGATTACATCGCGAATGGCGGCGGTGTGGTCGACGGAAGCCAGAAGGCGACGCACTTCCGCTGGTCCGATATCGGCGCACTGTTGAAACGCCGCAGCATGCTCGGCATCTGCATCGGCCAGTTCGCGTGCAATTCGACCAACGTGTTTTTCCTGACGTGGTTCCCGACTTACCTCGTGACCGAGCGTCATATGCCGTGGCTGCGAGTCGGGCTGATCGCCGTGCTGCCGTTTATCGCCGCGTCGGTCGGTACGCTCGCCGGTGGCTGGATTTCCGACGCGATGCTGCGCCGGGGCATCTCGCTGAACTGGTCGCGCAAGCTGCCGGTGATCGCGGGACTGCTGGCCGCGTCGAGCATCGTTCTCGCCAACTATGTCGAATCCACGCCAATGGTGATCGCGATTCTGTGCGTCGCGTACTTTGCGCAAGGCATGTCGGCGCTTGCATGGATGATCGTCTCCGACATCGCGCCGAAGGGTTTGCTCGGCTTGAGCGGCGGTCTCTTCAATCTGTTCGCCAACGCGGCGGGAATCGTCACGCCGCTGGTCATCGGCCTGATCGTCAATGCGACCGGATCGTTCGTCTATGCGCTGGCTTTTATCTCGGCGGTCACGCTGGTTGGCGCGCTTTCGTACATTTTCGTGGTCGGCGATATCAAGCGCATCGAACTACCGAACAACCTCATTTAAAGGAACAAGCTGGATATGACTCGCTATCACGAAGGAAAAGTGGCTATCGTCACGGGCGCCGCGCGCGGCATCGGTCTGGGCATCGCGAAGAAACTGAAAGCGGACGGCGCGCGTGTCGTGGTGTGGGATCTGAATGTCGGCGAGTGCGGCGCGGAGCAGTTGGGCTTCGAGCCGGATCATGTGCAGCAGGTGGACGTTGCATCGATCGAATCGGTTGAACAGGCTTTTGCGGTCACGCTCGATAAAGTGCGGCATGTCGATATCCTCGTCAATAACGCGGGCATCAACGGGCCGGTCGCGCCGTGCTGGGAGTATCCGGTCGATGCATGGCAACGCGTGATCGCCGTCGATCTGAACAGCGTGTTTTACTGCTGCCGCGTCGCGATTCCGCACATGCGCGCGCGGGGCGGCGGCCGCATCGTCAATGTGGCGTCGATTGCGGGCAAGGAGGGCGTGCAGTTCATTTCAGGGTACTCGGCGGCGAAAGCGGGTGTGATCGCGTTCACGAAAGCGGCCGCGAAAGAGTTGGCGAAAGACAACGTGCTGATCAACTGCGTCGCGCCCGCGATGGTCGAGACCGAACTGTTCAGCGAGATGTCCGACGCGCACATCGAAGCGAGCAAGGCGAAAATCCCGATGGGCCGCTTCCTTCAGATCGACGAAGTCGGCGCGATGGTGAGCTGGATCGCAAGTCCCGAATGCAGCTTTACCAGCGGCTTCACGTTCGATCTGACCGGCGGGAGGGCCACCTATTGAACCCGCTGACCGTAGCGCCGAAGCTGGCGGTCGCGCATCTCACCGCGCTGGAACTGACGCCGTGCGAACTGGTGCGGCACGCCGCGCGCGCGGGCTTCGGCGCGGTCGGCCTGAGGCTGAACCCGACCGCCCCTGGCGCGGTTGCGTATCCCTCTCTCGTGGGAAGCAGCGCGCATCGCGAATTGCGGCGTGTTCTCGCAGACGAAGGCGTCTCGGTGCATGACGTCGAGTTCATTCCGGTCATGCCCGACATCGACGTCGCCTCGTTTGCGCCGATGTTCGATGCCGCCGCCGATCTCGGCGCGCGTTGCGTGACGGTTTCCGGCGACGACCCCGATGCCGCGCGACTCGCGGCGAACCTTGCCGCGTTGTGCGAACTCGCGGCGCGGTCCGGCTTACGCGTCGATCTGGAATTCATGCGCTGGCGTCATGTCGGCACGCTGCACCAGGCGCGCGCGATGGTCGAACGCGCGGGCAGCGCCAACCTCGCGATTCTCGTCGATGCATTGCATCTCACGCGCTCGGGCGGATCTCCCGCCGATGTCCGCGCGCTGCCCGAGCACATGGTGCGTGCGGTTCAGCTTTGCGATGCATCGTCCATCGACCCAATCGGCGACGACGCGACGATTCTCGAAGCACGCGCCGGCCGCTTGCCGCCTGGGCAAGGTGCGTTGCCTTTGGGCGAATTGCTGAACGCTTTGCCTGCGGGAACGACGCTCGGCGTCGAAATGCCATTGCCGTCACTGCCCGCCGATGAGCGGCTCGAACTCGCCTATCGCAGCACGCGCGATATGCTGGCGTCTTCGCACTACCGTTACGAACTGTCTGGAGCATCTCGTCAATGACCATTTTCGACGAAGAAAAAATCGACTGTCATAATCATATTTTCGATCCGGTGCGCTTTCCGTATCGCGACGACACCGCGTATCGTCCGTCGATGCAGGAGATCGGCACCGCTGCGCAATTCGCTCGCGTAATGGACGCGTGCGGCGTACAGCACGCGCTGCTGGTCGGTCCAACGAGCGGCTATCGCACCGACAACCGCTGCATGCTTGACGCGATCGGGCAGGGCGGCAATCGCTTCAAGGGTATCGCCGTGGTGGACAACGACGTGAGCCGCGCGACGCTCGTGGAGATGAAGCGTGCGGGCGTCGTGGGCGTCGCGTTCAACCCGGCGATGGAAGGTGTCGAAGCGATGAGCGATGCCGACTCTCTCTTCGACACGCTTGCCGACCTCGATATGTTCGCGCAAATACAGGTCATCGGCGATCAGCTGATTGCATTGGAACCGTTGATCGCGCGCACGTCGACGCGAGTGCTGATCGACCATTGCGGCCGTCCCGAAGCGGCTGCGGGTTTGAACCAGCCGGGCTTTCAGGCACTGCTTCGTCTCGCCGACGCGGGCCGAACCGTGGTCAAGCTTTCGGGGCTGCAAAAGATTTCGCAACTCGATTACCCGTACGAAGATGCGCAGCCGTTCGCGTTGCAACTGCTTCGCACGTTCGGGCCGGATCGTTGTGTGTGGGGTTCGGACTGGCCGTTCCTGCGCTCGCCGGTACGGATGGATTACGCGCCGCTGTTGACGCTGATCCAGCGCCTGATTCCCGACTCCAACGCACGCCGGCGCGTCTTGTGGGACACTCCGCGCAGCCTGTTCGGCTTTTGAAGCCGACCCTCTTGCAGGCATGTTTCGGTTACCACCTCAGACCTCGATTTTGATGACCATTACCGGCAATACCCAAGTATTCATGATCGTCGGCGACCCTGTCGCTCAAGTGCGCGCCCCCGAGATCTACAACCATCTTTTCCAGCGGCACAACGTGGACGCCGTGCTGGTGCCCATGAAAGTGCCCCCCGCGAGCCTCGCCGGTTTCGTGCGTCATACGATGGCAGCGGGGAATGTCGGCGGCATGTGGGTGACGATTCCGCACAAGGCCGCGATGCAGAACCTGATGGATCGATGCGATCCGCTTGCACAGATCGCGGGCGCGGTGAATGCCGTGCGACGCGGCGACGACGGCGCGATTGAAGGCGCGCTGTTCGACGGTCTTGGCTTCGTCAACGGGCTGGATTATTTCGGCATTCCGCTTGCCGGCCGACGTGTGCTCGTGGTCGGTGCGGGCGGAGGCGGCCAGGCCGTGGCCGCCGCGCTGGCACAGCGAGGCGTGGGCCATCTGGCTATCTACAACCGCACGGCGGCGCGTGCTGCCGAACTGGTCGCGCGTTTGGCGCCGGTGTTCGGCAACATCGTGTCGGTCGCTGAAAGCGCCGATCCGGCGGGCTATGACCTGATCGTCAATTGCACGTCGCAAGGACTGAAGGCGGACGATCCACTGCCGGTCGACGTGCTTCGGGTGGACGAGGGCGCGTCGGTGGTGGACATCATCATGACCCGCGAACCTACGCCGTTGCTGAAGGCGTGTGCGCAACGCGGCATTGCGGCTCACGCCGGATTTGAAATGCTGGTGCAACAGATTCCCGAATACCTGAAGTTCTTCGGTATGACAGACCTCGCGCAAACGCTGCAGAACGACCTGACTGAAGTGCGCTCGCTTCTCTATCCGAAGTGACGGCTGCCTGATTGCGGTTCAAGCTAAGATTCGAAGACCGCGTCGGCACGCTCGCAATCCGCGTGAATGGCAGCGCGATTGCGGGCGAGTCTCGCCAATTTCAAAAGGAAACCGCATGACCCAGGCTTCGAGCTATGTGAACGGGCAGATTATTTATGTCGACGGCGGATGGTTGGCGGTGCTCTGAATACGCCCTTGCTCTAACGAAGAACCTGTTGCACCCATTGCGATGGCCCGGCCTATAAAAACTCAGGCTGCAAGCCATCGCAATTAATCCCGTCATACCGATCTCAATCCAGTTCAACAGCATTAAATACGCTCGATTGGAATTAAATTCGAAATGAATAATTGCTCTTAAATAGCAATTCATCCAGTATCGGCCGTTGATTTGTTTATACCAATTAGTTGGTTTGGTGGAAGTTGCCTGAGCGCTATCGTAGCCATCTCAATCAAGAAGTGATGCAGTACTGGCTTTCAATGAAAGCCGCTACAGCGTCATAAAGATGGCGATAGCCCGTGCAGTGCGTACCAAAGCGCACGCATAACCTCAGCCCTTCACAACAATGAGCGACAGCTTCCTCGATACCACGCCGCTAGATCCGCGCGCCAAACCCCTCATCGACGCTCTGACCATCGAGTACGACACCCGATACCAGGACTTCAGGGCCAAGGGCGTGACCGCTGCACAGGAACTTGCCCGCTATCCCGCCGAATTATTCGCGCCACCGCATGGTGCATTCGTGTTGCTGCTCCGCGATGGACAGACGATAGGCGGCGGCGCATTCAAACTTTACGACGAACGTACCGCCGAATTGAAGCGTGTATGGACGCACGGTGATTTCCGCCGGCAGGGACTGGCGAGGCAGGTGCTTCAGCAACTCGAAGCGCGCGCTATCCGGCAAGGCTACAGCCGTGTTTATCTCACGACAGGTTTCCGGCAACCGGAAGCGTGGGGTTTATATGTCGATTCCGGCTACGCGCCGTTATTCGATACCTCGCTCGATCCTCAGGTGATTCTTCATTTGCCCTTCGGCAAAGATCTGCTGGAGCCCGCGCGAACCAGCAGCCTCGACGATCTGAGAAAAGCCGAACTCGCGGTACCCGCCGAGTGGCGCAAGTAAATCCGCGCTGGCAAACCGCTTCGTAGATAACCTAAGGAAACCCCAATCATGACGAGTGGAAACATTCGCAAGTCGCTCGTGCTGAGCGCGATTGCAGTTGTGGTCTTCGGCCTCGGTTCAACAGCCTTCGCGGCCAATACGCTGGATCTGACGCCCGAGCAACGTATCCACATTCGCGCGGATCAGGACAAGGACGCGATCAAGTCCCTGCCCACGAGCTTCAGGTTTGTGCAGAACGACTCGTTGACAGTGGGCATTGCGGTGGCGTTGCCGCCGCTTAGCACCTACGCGACCGACGAGAAGACAGTGGTCGGCTTCGACCCGGACCTCGCGCAACTCGTCGCCGACAGCATTGGAAAGAAGCTGAAGCTGGTTCCGGTTGCATGGGCGGACTGGCCGCTGGCGCTCGCGTCGGGCAAGGTCGACGCAGTGATTTCGAACGTGACCGTGACCGAGGAGCGCAAGGAGAAATTCGATTTCTCGACGTATCGAAGGGACCAACTCGGTTTCTATACGAAGGTCGATAGCAAGATTATGTCGATCAAGGAACCGAAGGATGTCGCGGGTCTGCGAATCATCACCGATGCCGGCACGAATCAGGAAAAGATTCTGCTGGAATGGGACAAGGAAAACGTGGCGCACGGTCTGAAGCCACTCAGCATTCAATACTACGATGACGAGGCGGTGCGGGAAGTCGCGCTGCAGGCCGGACGCGCCGACGCGATTTTTAGTGTCAATGCGATGCTGGCTTATGTCGCGGCGCGGCAAGGGAAACTGCACCAGGTCGGTACTGTCAGCGGCGGCTGGCCGCGTACCGCCGAAGTGGCGATCACGACCCGCCGGGGCAGCGGTCTCGCCGATCCGCTCACCACGTCGCTGAACGATCTGATCGCGGACGGGAAGTACCATCAGATTCTGGATAAATGGAATCTGGATTCCGAGGCTATCAACAAGGCCGCGACCAATCCGCCGGGCTTGCCAAAACTCTGATAAAGCAAAGCCGTCATCCCGGTCGATGCCAACGCCGGGATGACGGCGGCGATGATTTTTCTGCCATGCAAAACATCAAGAAGCGGCCATTGCTATCCGCCCGCATGCGTCCGCGCAAATGTAGACCGCTCCTCGGTGTTTAAGAACTTCTCTTTAGCCAAAGGTGTTCTCACCTGCACAACCGCAGGGTGATTGCGCACGTCCGCGAGATTGCGTGAACACCAGAAAAAGCGATTCATATTCAGGGCATCGATGAACAAAATATTCACAGGGTGGAACCGACCGGCGCGGCTCCGCTGAAGCCTGAAAAATCCACGAATTTCGATCTCGGACTGGCGCTCAATCCGCTGCCGAAACTCACCCTCATGTTGGCGGTTCGCGCCAACAATCTGTTCAACGTTTACCCGAAGACTTTGCCCGCCGATAACCGGTTGCCCGGTATTCAATATGAAACGGCTTCATCTCAGACCGGCGTGAACGGCGAGTCCTATTACCACTGAGAGAAATATCTGTTTTAGCAGCCGAATCTCCACCCTGAAACCTTCATATGGATAGCTCTATTTAGTGAAAGTACTGGAGTGGGGTTCGGTGATAATTAATCAGAGCAGTTTGCCTTTACGTCAAAGTACGCGCACCCAGCAAGTGCTAACGACAATTGCCCGAGACGAGTCGTCACAAATCATGTCCTATTCAATTTCCCTGCTCGACAAAAGTCCCATTGCCGACGGTGCAACCGCAGCCGATGCACTCAAATTCACCATCGCATTGGCGCAGGCGGCGGAGCGGCTCGGTTACCATCGCTTCTGGGTCGCGGAGCATCACGGCGCGCCGGGTCTCGCCAGCTCCGCGCCGGAGATTGTCGTTTCACATCTGCTGGCTCATACCTCGAAGATTCGCATTGGTTCGGGTGGCGTGATGCTTCAGCATTACAGCCCGTTCAAAGTGGCGGAGAACTTCCGGCTGCTCGCTTCGCTTGCGCCCGGGCGCGTCGATCTCGGCGTCGGTAAAGCGCCCGGCGGATTGCCGTCGACTACGCGTGCATTGCAGTGGTTTCACGACAAATCGAAGAAGCCCGATTTTGCGGGTCAACTCGCGGAACTCGATGCATTCCTCGGTGCTGGTGTTGCGGACGATCATCCGTTAGCCGGCGCGCAGGCTATGCCTGTGCCGCCAGAATCGCCAGAACGGATTCTGCTGGGTGGAAGCGCCGAGAGCGCTGCGCTGGCGGCGCGTTATGGGTGGTCGTTCTGCTACGCTGGGCATTTCAATGGCGACGATGCGAACATCGAACGCTCCATTCAAACCTATCGCGACGCAAGCGGGCGCGCGCCGCTACTCGCCCTGTTTGCATTCGCTGCAGAGACGAAAGAGCAGGCCGCGCAACTGGTAGGTCCGCTGCGCATCTTCAAGCTGCAACTGTCGAATGGACAGAGCTTCAATCTGGGCAGCGCACAAGCCGCAGAAGAGTTTGCGCGTCAGACCGGCGCATCCGGTTATCGCATCGACGAACAGCGTCCTTACGTCATCGCGGGCACCCCCGAAGACGTTCATCGCGAACTCGACCGGCTCAGCGAGCGCTTCGGTATCGAGGAGTTCGTGATCGATTCGCCTGTCTCCAGTTACGCCGAGCGCCTTGCATCGGTCGAGCTTCTCGCCGCAGCTTGCGAAGTCGCCAGCGTTTGATCCTGTTCCCAACATTCTGAATAGCGACAATCACCATGACAACGCGAAACATCAATTTCGGCATCATGTTGCACGGAGCCGGCGGCCACATGAATTCATGGAAACATCCGGCGGGGCCAGCCGATGCCAGTGTCAATCTCGACTTCATTATTCGCACGACAAAAAAGGCTGAAGACAACGGCATTGCCTTCGCTTTTGTCGCGGACGGGTTGTATATCAACGAGAAATCGATTCCTCATTTTCTCAACCGTTTTGAGCCGATTTCGATTCTTTCCGCGCTGGCCTCGGTGACTTCGAAGATTGGACTCGCCGGAACGATTTCGACTTCGTATAGCGAGCCGTTCACGGTGGCGAGGCAGTTTGCATCGCTCGATCTGATCAGTGGCGGACGTGCCGGATGGAATGTCGTGACTACACCGCTCGAAGGCACCGCGAAGAACTACAGCGCGACTCATCCCGAGCACGCTTTACGCTATCAGATTGCCGACGAGTACCTGAGCGTAACGCAAGGGTTGTGGGATAGTTGGGATGACGATGCAGTTATCCGGAACCGAGAAACAGGCGTCTTTTTCGACAAGGACAAGCTGCATACGCTGGACCACAAAGGCAAGTTCTTTCAGGTCGCTGGACCTCTGAATATTGGCCGATCTCCGCAAGGGCAGCCGGTCATTTTTCAGGCGGGGTCGTCTGAGCCGGGCGTTGCGCTCGCCGGTAAATACGCCGATGCCGTGTTCACCCATTCGCCTTCGCTCGAAGAAACGCGGGTCTTTTCGGAGCAGGTCAAGAATAGTGCGGTAGAACATGGGCGCAGTCGCGACGATGTGAAGATCTACCCCGGCATCGGTCCGGTTGTAGGGGCGACGGCCGAAGAGGCGGAAGCGAAGTATCGCGCGATACGAGACCTGCTGAGTATCGACGAAGCGCTCGCCTATCTCGGCCGCTACTTCGATCACCATGACTTCAGCGCTTATCCGCTCGACGAACCGTTTCCCGAACTCGGCGATATCGGCAGGAACAGTTTTCGTTCGACCACCGACCGCATCAAGTCGGAGGCTCGCCGGAAGGGTCTCACGTTGCGCCAGGTCGCGCTGGAAACCGCTACGCCAAAGCCGCAATTCATCGGCACCGGCGAACAGGTCGCGGACGAGATCATTCGCTGGATCGATGCAGGCGCGGCCGACGGCTTTATTCTTGGTTTCGCGGTTCAGGCGCAAGGCCTCGACGATTTTATCCAGTACGTGATTCCGGTTCTCGAAGCACGCGGTCGTTATCAACGCACGCTGCAAGGCAAAACCTTGCGTGACCATCTCGGTTTGCCGCGTAAGGAAAGTCGCTACGCGCTGGCCGAAAAAGTCTAAAAAATAGGCGGTCGCGGATTCGCCAGCCACGTCAGATGCGCGGGTGCGTCCGGGCCGCCATGGTATCCCCCATGCAATAAAGGACAGAGAATCATGAACAAGTCCACCGAGCTCATGAGCCAGGCACTTTCTCCTGGTCTCGCCACGACGCCGACCGACTATTCGCGCTTGCGCATCGTTCCGGCTCGCTACCGGGCCCGGACAGCAGGGACCATTCTCGCTGTCGTGCTGATCGTTTTGTTGCTGAACTCGGTTCTGGGCAATCAGCATTGGGGATGGAGCGTATTCGCCGAGTGGTTCTTTTCCGGGCCGGTTCTCGCGGGCTTGGGGAAGACCCTGCTGCTGACCGCATTGGGTGCGTTATTCGGATTTATGCTCGGAACGCCGATCGCACTCGCGAGAGTGTCGCGCTCCCCGTTGCTCGCCGCCAGCGCCTGGGCTTTCGTGTGGGTTTTTCGCTCTGTCCCGTTGCTGGTTCTGCTATTGCTGCTGAACAACCTCGGCTACCTGTACGAAACGATCTGGATTGGCGTGCCCTTTACCAGCATCACTTTTGCCAATCTTCAAACTACCGAACTGATCAGCCCGTTCTTTGCGGCAGTACTGGGGCTCACGCTCAATCATGCCGCGTATGCATCCGAGGCAATCCGCGGCGGCATTCTGTCGGTCGATCAGGGGCAACTCGAGGCCGCTGCTGCGCTCGGATTGCCACGAATCCATCAGGCGTGGCGAATCGTGTTGCCGCAAGCCATGCGTTCCATCCTGCCGACCGCGTTCAACAACCTGATCGGTCTTGCTCAGGGAACCTCGGTCGTATATGTCCTGGCCATGCCGGAACTGTTCTATACGATCCAGGTGATCTACCGGCGCAATCTCGAAGTCATTCCGCTGCTGATGGTCGCGACGGTCTGGTATCTGATTATCCTGACCGTTCTGTCCGCCATCCAGGTGCATATCGAACGCTACTACTCGCGCGGTGCTTTGCGTAATCCGAAGCCGTCGTTCGTTATGTCGTTGCTGACGCGCTGGCGTCGGCGTGAGCAATCTGGCGCGGCGGAAAATGTTTCCAGCGTCGCTAATGCTGCTACGGGTGCGGCAACGATCTGCGGATGGAAGCGTAGTGAGAGCCGGGGCGGCGAAGTAGCGATTCACGGCGTCTCGAAGAGTTTCGGAACGTTGAAGGTTCTCGACAACGTATCGCTCACCGTGCGCGCCGGCAGCGTCACGGTCATTCTCGGGCGCTCGGGATCGGGTAAATCGACACTGCTGCGGACGATCAATCATCTTGAGCGTGTCGACGACGGATTCATCGATATCGACGGCGAACTGATTGGCTACCGGCGCGACGGCAACACGCTCTACGAATTGAAGGAACGCGAGATCTTGCGGCGTCGGATCGATGTCGGGATGGTGTTCCAGAACTTCAACCTGTTCGCGCATCTGACCGTGCTGGAGAACATTATCGAAGCGCCGCTGGCGCTGAGTGAAATCGGCAGGCCGGAGGCTGAAAAACTGGCACGCGAGTTGTTGGCGCGCGTTGGGCTCGCCGGCAAGGAAGACGTCTATCCGCGGCAGTTATCTGGTGGCCAGCAACAACGCGTGGCGATTGCGCGCGCGCTTGCGTTGAAGCCCAAAGTTCTCCTGTTCGATGAGCCGACTTCGGCGCTCGACCCCGAGCTTGTCAATGAGGTGCTCGATGTGATCAAGGAGTTGGCGCAATCAGGAACCACGCTGATCGTCGTCACGCATGAAATCGGGTTCGCGCGCGAAGTCGCCGACACCATTGTTTTTATGGAGCAGGGACGCATTCTGGAGACCGGCAGCCCTGACAAAGTGTTCAATGCGCCGGACCATTCGCGTACGCGTGAGTTTTTGTCCAAAGTGTTGTGACGCGGAGCTAAAGCCGATGATGAACCTTCACCGCAAGTTGCTTGCGCTCACCGTACTTTCGCTGAGCGCGATCGGGTTGTCGTCCGTTGCGGCCGAGCCCGTCGAGAAATTCGACTTCGGTCCCCAGCAAACCGGCCGCATTCGCGCGGAAAAAGACCCGCTCGCTGTCAACGCCATCAGGAAGAATTTCAGGTTTGCGAAAGAGGGCTTTCTGACAGTGGCGATCGCACCCTATGGGCCGCCCATTGCCAGCTATGCCACCGACGCGAAAACCGTGGTGGGCTCCGACGCCGACTACGCTCAATTGATTGCCGACGAACTCGGTCTCAAACTGAACATCGTGCCGATAGCCTGGGCGGATTGGCCGTTGGGGTTGACGTCGGGGAAATACGACGCGGTTATCTCCAATGTCGGCGTCACTGAACAGCGCAAGCAGAGGTTCGATTTTACGACTTACCGGCTGGGTCTTCACGGGTTCTACGTGAAAACATCCAGTCCGATCAAGGAAATCAAAGAGCCCAAAGATATCGCGGGCCTGCGCGTCATTACGGGATCGGGAACGATTCAGGAGAAGATCGTTCTGGAGTGGAGCAAGGAAGACGTCGCGCATGGATTGAAGCCCGTGCAAATCCAGTACTTCGACGACGACGCTGCTGCGCGCATTGCGCTATTGTCCGGCCATGCCGATGTTCACTTCGATCCCAACGCGCCGCTCGCATTCGAAGCGGCGCGGACCGGGCAAATCCGTTTGGTGGGGACCGTCAATGCGGGATGGCCGCTCAAAGCGGATGTCGCCATCGCGACGAGAAAGGACAGCGGCCTCGCCGACGCATTGACCATTGCCACCAACGACCTCATTAAAGACGGTAAGTATGCACAGGCGCTGGCACGTTGGGGTCTGCAAAGAGAAGCCGTCAGTCAGTCGGAAACGAATCCACCCGGACTGCCGACATTCTGATTGCTGCGACGTGTGAATTCGAAGCCGTCTGCCGATAGGCGCTAGAAGCTGCATGCATCGAGTTTCGTTTTGCCCGTATGATTTTTTCGGATCGGCCATAGGCCGGTCGACATCAACCTGCGAGTGCCATTTATGAGCCGCGATATTCTCTTTCTGCTGGAACCAGGTTTTACCGATCCCGCTCATCCCGGTGAGCGATTTATCTGTCCGCACGGCGCGCCGATTGAAGGATTGCTCGCGAGCGATCCCGCGCGTAACGACAGACTCGACATTCACCGGGTAGCGTTTTTGCGTCCGCGTGCCGACGTTATCGAAGCACTCGACGACGCGCATCAGGGACTGCCGGTTCTGATTCTCGGCGACGAGCGTCCTGCACCGGACGATGCGCAAAAACTGGGGGACAAGTATTTTGTCACCGACAGTGCGCGCATTCTTGCACTACTCGCAGAGCGGCACGGATTTCCCAAAGTCCATTGAGGTAAGCGGCGTTCTTCAGATCCGGCCTTCGAAACCGGGTCGATCAGTTTGCCGAACCGAAAACCGACCGGTAATACGGGTTCGAATCATCGGCACCTAACACCGTGCGGATTTCCTGCGCCCACGCATTACGGTCGCCGCGATACGCGTCGAGTCCCGCGCGGTAGAACGCATGCAACGTGTCCCGTTCATGGCGCAACGCGGACGTGAACGCGGTGTCCGCGTTCAAGAGCGGCGGCTCCATCTGCAAGGCGAGAAGTCGCGCGAGGGTCGAAGGAAACTCGGCGGGATTCACCCACGGCGCGTATTCGATTCGCGGATCATCGTCGGTGACAGGGCGCGCGTCGGCGGCGTAGTAGGCGAGCGCCGGACGGTCCGCGATCCACGTCGACAAAAGCGCTTCAGGCGAAGCAATGCCGACTTCGTTCAGCGCGCGGGCCACCTCAGGTTGCGCAAACCGCGCGCGGATGAGCGGCACGTCGAGCGTCAACGGTTGTAGCGAGCCGACCAGCATCATTTCGTGGAACTCCGTGGTCCATAGCGCCGCATACGGAAACACCTGCAGGAAGCTCTGAATCAGCGAGCGCGTCTCCTGTTCATTTTGCGTCGCGAGCGGCAGCCATTGCGCGACGATTCCGCGCTGATTCAATCGCGTTGCAGCGAGCCGGTAGAAGTCGGTCGAGTAGAGATTGACGACGCCCGCTGCCGATGGCGGCGGCGGCTCCAGCGTCATGAGATCGTAGCGATCGGTGCGCGAAAGCAACTCACGCCGCCCGTCCGCGATACGGATGTCGGCACGCGGATCGGCGCTCACATTCAGATTGCCTGCGAAAGCCGGCGAAGCACGCACGACCGCAGGCAGCAGTTCCGCGATCACGCGCTTCTGGAGATCCGGCCACGCGAGCAGCGCGCCGCCGGTAATTCCGGTGCCCAGTCCGATGACGAGCGCGGAGTGCGGCGTGCCGTCGTGGACGATCAGCGGCAGCAGTGCCTGCAGACGCATGTATCGCAGCGAAGTCATCGCGTCGCCGGAATTCGAAACGCCTTGAATATAGAGGCGCCGGAAGCGTTGCGCTGCGGGACCCTGTTCGAGTACCGCGACCGTGCCGCCCGTGCTTTCCTCGTAATAGACGAGATCGCCGCGATGCGCATCGGCGAGCAGGAGGCCGAGCCGGTTCGACGGCACGGCGACGACGGCCACGACCGCCAGCGCGGCAATGCAGACGCCTGCGGCCACGGCGGCTTTCTGCACGATCTGCGCGCTCAATGTCGCTGACAAGCCGATCAGACTCGCCGCGATCGCCAGCACGCCGATCGACCGGATCAGCCCGAGCGACGGTATCAGCACGAAGCCCGCGAACAATGTTCCGGCGATACCGCCTACGGTATTCATCGCGACGAGCCGTCCCACATGGGTTGCCAATGCGGGCGCCGGTTTTTGCCGGTCGCCGCCGGTCATCATTGCGAGCGCGAACGGAAACGCCGCGCCGAGCAGAAGCGTCGGCACGAGCACGATCGCGCACGCGGCGACCGCGAAGCCCGCGCACATCGAAGCGAGCAGGTTGCCGGTCAGGCTCAGAACGAAGTCGGCGGTGTGGCGCTGCGCGAGCATCAGCGAGTCGCCTGCGCACGCGAGGCCCGCGAACGCCGTGAGTCCGGCGAGTGCGATCAGCACGCCGAACACGCTGGACGGATCGCGCACACGACTCACATAACGCGCCGCGACAGCACTGCCGAGCGCCAGCCCCAGCAGGTAAGTCGCGAGCACGATGGAAAATGCGAAGCTGCGCGTGCTGATGAACTGCCCGATCGCCTGCGACCAGATCACTTCATAGCCGAGCGCGATGCCGCCCGCGACGGCATACAGCGCGATGGCGACGCGCGCGCGTCCAATGTCGGCGAGGGTGCGCGCAGCGGGTTCATCACGCGCGACGGACGGCACCGATGCCGTCGACGATGCATAAGCGCGACGCGCCAGCCATATCGCGCCGAGCGCCGCAAGCGCGTTGAGACCCGCTGCGGTATATGCGCTGGCCTTAACGCCGACGAGCGGGATCAGCAGGAACGCGGGAAGCAGCGCGCCGATGATCGCGCCAGCCGTGTTGGCCGCGTAGAGTCGTCCACCTGCGCCGCCGAGTTCCCGCTGCGATGGTCCGAGGGCGCGCAACAGCACAGGCAGGGTTCCGCCCATCGCAATCGCGGGCACGCCGACCAGCGCGAAGGGCAACAGCCACGCGAATGCGCCGACACTGTTCTGCAATCTGGCGAACACCCATGCCGAATGCCCCAGCGCGTGAGTCGCGCCGATTCCGAGCACCAGCACGCCGAATTCGAGCGCCGCGTAAAGCAGCAGTGGACGCGCGCTCCGGTCCGCGAGCCTGCCGAAGATCCACCCGCCGAGTGCGAGGCCCGCAAAGAACGCGCTGATGCCGGTGGTGACCGCTTGTACTTCGATGCCCACCACGAGCGTCAGCAGCCGCACCCACAGCACCTGATAGATCAACGCCGCGCTGCCGGATGCGAACAGCAGTAGCGCGGGCCATGCGAGCTTTAGTGCGGGCGCGGGCAGCGCTTCGCTGTGTGCCCGCGCGCCGCGCCTGCTCGTGCTTCGTTCAGCCTTGATAGCAGCGCCGAGGTCGATCATCGTGTGAATCGCGCTCCCTGATTATTTGCCTGGGGTTTCCATGCTCTTCGTCAGCGCCTCGGTCATCTGGTCGATGCTGAAGCTTGCAGGCCGCTGGCTCGGCGGATATTGCTTGAACGTCGCGAGGAACGGCCCGACCTTGGATACCGCATAGGACGCAAGGTAAGCGTTCTTCGCGGTCCAGTCATAGTACTGATCGGACACGATATCGGCGCGTTCGTACGGGTCCATACGGAGATTGAATATCTTCGGCACGCGCAGGCAGGTGAACGGATTCGCCCAGACCTGCATGCCGCCAGGCTCCCGCTGCTCGCAGAAAACGAACTTCCAGTCGTCGCTGCGCATGGCGACGAGGACGCCGTCGTCGTTGAAGTAATAGAACTCGTGACGCGGCCCCTGCTTCGCTTGCCCCGTCAGATAGGGCAGAAAGTTGTAGCCATCCAGATGATTCTTGAAATTCTTGCCGCTTATCGATACACCCTTGAGCAGGCGATCTGAGATGTTGGTGTCCCCGGCGGCGGCCAGCAGCGTGGGAAACCAGTCGAGTCCCGACATCATTTGCCGCGATACGCTTGCCGGCTTGATGTGCCCCGGCCACCGGATCATCGCGGGCACGCGGAAAGCGCCTTCCCAATTGGTGTCTTTCTCGCTGCGGAACGGGGTTGTTGCAGCGTCGGGCCATGAGAATTGATTCGGCCCGTTATCGGTCGTATAGATGACAATCGTGTTGTCATTGAGCTTGAGGTCGTCCAGGGCCTTCAACAGTTTGCCCACGTCGCCATCATGCTCGATCATGCCGTCCGCGTATTCGTTGCCGGGCATCCCGCTCTGTCCCTGCATCGAAGGGCGCACGTGCGTGAAAAGGTGCATGCGCGTGGTATTCATCCACACGAAGAACGGCTTGTTGGCTTTCGCCTGTCTCTGGATGAAATCGATCGCGGCTTGCGTGGTTTCGTCGTCGATCGTCTCCATGCGCTTGGTGTTGAGCGGACCGGTGTCCTGGATCTTGCCATCGGCGAACGAGTGAATGACGCCGCGCGGCGCATTGGCTTTTACCCACGCCTTGTCGTCTTTCGGATAGTAGGGGCGTTCAGGCTCTTCCTCGGCATTCAGATGGTAGAGATTGCCGAAGAACTCGTCGAAGCCATGAGCGGTAGGCAGATACTCGTTGCGGTCGCCCAAATGATTCTTGCCGAACTGGCCTGTCGCATAGCCGAGTGGCTTCAACGCCTGGGCGATCGTGATATTCGACGCCTGGAGGCCCACTGTTGCCCCAGGCAAACCCACCTTCGACAAGCCGGTTCGCAACGGCACTTCGCCCGTAATAAACGTCGAGCGTCCTGCCGTGCAGCTATTTTCAGCGTAGTAATCGGTGAAAATCATCCCTTCATTGGCGATGCGATCGATGTTCGGCGTCTCGTAACCCACCACGCCCTTGCTATACGCGCTGATGTTGGTTTGCCCGATGTCGTCGCCGAAGATCACGAGAATGTTCGGTTTTCCGGATGCCTTGGCGTTGTTCTGCGGCGCGGCAGCGGGTGCAGGCGCGGCCGGCTTCGCGGGGGCGGCGGGTTTGGCGGGCGTCTGGGCCGTGGAAACTACCGGCGGAACGATCAGCACGCAGACCGCCGCGATCGCAACGAGGGCTCCCGTGATGTAACGGACGCGTCGAAGTTTGGCTGTCGTCATCGTTGTTCTCCCGGGGAGTGTTCCCGATGTGAACGGTTGCCCGTTCGTGCGAACGCACGTCGTCTCTCATCGACATGCGTTCGCCGGATCAATCGTGTTGCGGTGTTGTGCGTGCGCCGTGCGTGATTCTGAAACCGGATCTGTTTGCGGCCTTGAGTCCCCGTCGTCGTCGTGAAAAGCGCGATTTGCATTGACTCAAAGCGAGCCCTTAACGCGCGGCGGTTGTGACTGCGTTGCCGTGTGTCTTGTCCCAGATGTCCTTGTCCATCACAAGCCGGAAGCCGAGATGCGACATGCTGTTGTAGGGATCGGTGCCGCGCCGTGCGCTCGGGCGATAGCTGAGGCAGTAAGCCTCGTTGCAGAGGAACGAGCCGCCGCGCGTGACGCGCTTGGGCGCTTCGACCGGCACGCCGGGATCGGCGGGGTCCCACGAACTGACAGGTCCGATCGGCTCGTTCACCACGCCGTCGGTCGCCGCCTCGCGCCGGAACTGATCCGCGCGATACCAGTCCGCCACCCATTGCCACGCGTTACCGGTCATATCGGAGAGACCATACGCATTCGCCGGAAAGCTACCGACCGGACTCGTGCCGGCCGCGCCGCCCGCCTTTGCATTGACGACCGGAAACGGCTGCGCTTCCTGGCCCTGCCAGACGTTCGCCATCTGCTTGCCGTCCGGGGCGAACTGATTGCCCCACGCGTAGGTTGCCTGGTCGAGTCCGCCGCGCGCGGCGAATTCCCATTCGGCTTCGGTCGGCAAGCGCTTGCCCACCCACTTCGCGTAAGCCTCGGCATCTTCGTAGGATACCTGCACGACAGGGTGATCGTCCTTGCCGTCGATATTGCTTGCCGGACCCAGCGGATGCCGCCAGTTTGCGCCCGGCACGAAGCGCCACCAGCGCGAATAGTCCTGCAGCGACACCTGTTCCTTCGTGCCGACAAACACCATCGCGCCGGCCTGAAGCGCACTGTCGGGCGGCCGTGGCGTGCCTGGCGGCAACTGCACTTCGAGCGTCTTCCAGTCGGGCTTTTTCTCGGCCGTAGTGACGTAGCCGGTCGCCTCGATGAACTTGCGGAATTCTGCGTTGGTCACGTGATGCTCGTCCATCCAGAACCCATGCACGCGGACCTCGTGGGCGGGTCGCTCGTTGGGCTGCGCGAGCTTGCTGTCGCTGCCCATCATGAAGTCGCCGCCGGGCACCCACGCCATGCCGGCGGGCCCTTTTGTGCCGTCACCGAGTACGGGGTGAATCGGCTGCGCGGCGCGTTCGCTCATGGCGCGGCTTACCGCGTAGCCCACGAGCGCCGGACAAAGCAGAAGCAGAACGGCCCACAGCCCAATGCGTTGAATGCGCGAACCGAGCCCGTTGCGCCGTGCACGCGACGACGCGTCAGACGCAGGGACGTCCGCACGCGATTGCGCCGGTTGCCGCTTCCTCGATTTCTCCGTCAATTCCGCCCCCTCGATAGAGCCGAAATGAGAACGCATCTTTGTGCAACCTATCCACAAATATACGAACTCCCCAGCGAATGCAATCATTTTTTCTTGAGCGAAAACTGCCCGAAAATCGCATGACGTACCGCTTCTTTTCGTCGATAAAGGAGTTTCCACGATGCTTTGACGAAAGCGCTTTACTCCAGTAACTTGTGCTTCACATTCGGCCGTGGCGGCACCCGGCGGGCAGGGTAGAAGCGAATCATCGAGCGAACCATCGACAGAGAGCGAGCCATGCGCGACACCATTCTTCGTTTCGAAGCGAGTATCGGGGAAGCGGTCATCGGTCAGGAGGCGGTCGTGCGGCAAATTCTGATCGCGTTGCTCGCCGACGGTCACGTGTTGCTCGAAAGTCTGCCGGGTCTCGCGAAAACGCGAACCGTGAAGGCCATCGCCGCGCGCCTCGCCGTGACGATGAAGCGCATCCAGTTCACACCCGACCTGCTGCCGTCCGACATCACCGGCGGCGAGACGCTGCTGCAATCGGGCAGCGAACGCACGCTGCGATTTCAGCCGGGTCCGATCTTCGGCAACCTGATTCTCGCGGACGAAATCAACCGCGCGCCGGCGAAGGTGCAGTCCGCGCTGCTCGAAGCGATGGAGGAACGGCAAATCTCCGTAGCGGGCGAAACTCACCTGATGCCTGGCTTATTCCTCGTGATGGCAACGCAGAATCCCATCGAGCAGGAGGGCACGTATCCACTGCCCGAGGCGCAGATGGACCGGTTCCTTCTCAAGGTATTGATCGGTTATCCGTCGCCGCAAAACGAGGCTGACATGCTGCGCCTGTTGCGGCGCGAGAGCGAAGGCACGGTCACGCAATTCGACACGCTGTCGCAGGAAACGGTGATCGCCGCGCGCGAGCAGGCACGGCGCGTTGCGGTGGCGCCCGCTATCGACGAATACATCGTGTCGCTCGTCAACGCGACACGCCACGGCGCCACGCTCGACGCGGATCTCGGCAAGTGGATCGAAGTGGGCGCGAGCCCGCGCGGCGCGATTGGACTGGATCGCGCGAGCCGTGTGCATGCGTGGCTCGACGCGCGCGATTTCGTCACGCCCGACGACGTGCGCGCGGTGATTCATCCGGTGCTGCGGCATCGGCTGCTGCTGTCTTACGACGCGAACGCGGACCACGTGAGCGCCGACCAGGTGATCGACCGGCTGGTGGAAAAGGTCGCGGTGCCCGCGTAGCACGGAGGCCATGATGCCGAGCGTGGAAGGATCGATTGGAAGCGTGTATGTCGATGCCGCGCATCTCGTGCAGCTGGAATGGCGCGCGCGCGGCTTGAGCTTCGTCGCGCCCGCGCCGGTATCGAGCATTCTGTCGGGGCGTCAGGCGTCGCGTATGCGCGGGCGCGGCCTGAACTTCGAGGAACTGCGCGGCTATCTTCCCGGCGACGATATCCGTCATCTCGACTGGCGCGTCAGTTTGCGAACGGGCAAGCCGCACGTACGTGTCTATACCGAAGAACGCGACCGGCCGCTGCTCGTCGTCGTCGATCAGCGGATGAGCATGTTCTTCGGATCGAGCCGCGCGTTCAAGTCGGTGGTCGCCGCCGAAGCTGCCGCACTCGCGGTATGGATGGGGTTTGCCGCAGGCGACCGGGTGGGCGGCGTGGTCTTCGGCGACGATGAAATCGTGCGCGTGCGGCCATTGCGCAGCCGCAGCCGCATCGACATGCTGTTCAACGCCATCGCGAGAATGAACGCGTCGCTCGCTGCCGAGAGTCCGGCGCGCACCAACTACCTGCAACTGAACGCCGCGCTCGAAGGCGTGTTGCAGATCGCGAGTCACGATTTTCTGGTCTGCATCATCAGCGATTTCGCGGGCGCGAACGAGCGCACACGCGGGCTTTTGCGCCAGCTATCCACACACAACGATGTGGTCGCGACGCTGGTCTACGACCCCTTGTGGCAGCGGATGCCCGAACATCGCGCGCTGGTTGTCAGCGAGGGGCGCTTGCAGGTTGAACTGCGCATCGAACACGAACGTGTGCGTGCGCCGCTTGCGAGTCTTTTTAGCGGACGTGCTGCCGAGATTGCTGAATTGCTACGCGCGAGCGGCGTTCCGTTGATGGCGCTCTCGACGGCGGAGCCTGTCGTCGATCAGGTGCGCCGGTTGTTCGGCGAGCGGCCGCGTCATGTACCGGGGAGCGGGATATGAGTGGGCCGCCCTTGAGCACCCTGGTGCCACGCGATACGCCAGCCGCGTTGCAGCCGCTGCGCGAATTGCCGTTGCCCGACACGGTGTCTTACACGCCGCAGACCATCGGCTGGCTGTTCGTCGCAGTGTTGCTGATCGCGGTGCTTGCCGCGTTCGCATGGCGCGCGAGGCGCCGTTACGAGCGCGCACGCTACAGGCGTGAAGCGTTGGCGGAGCTTGCGCGCATCGAAGCGAATCTGAATGACGACACCACGCGTGTCGCCGCGCTCGCCGGGATCGGTCCGCTCATCAAACGTACGGCGCTCGCTGCCGCGCCGCGCGCGCAGGTGGCGTCGCTGAGCGGCGCGGCGTGGCTCGATTATCTGCGTCAGCACGGCGCATTCGATGACGAAAGCGGCGCGCTTCTGTACACCGCGAGCTACGCACCGGCGGCGCGCGTCGCGACAATCTCGCCCCAACAGGCGCAGCGTCTTGCGCAAACGGCGCGCGGCTGGATCGAAAGTCATCATGTGGAAATTTGAATTCCCGTGGATGTTCGTGCTGCTGCCGCTGCCCGCGCTGGTGTGGTGGCTCGCGCCCGCGTATCGCACGACGGCGTCGGCGGTGCGCATGCCGTTCTTTCAGGAAATGGCCGACGTGACGGGCGAACGGCCCGCGCCAGGCGGCGTGCGTCTGCGCAGCAACTGGCTGCAACGTCTGCTGATGCCGTTTCTATGGCTGTTGCTATCGATCGCGGCGGCGCGTCCGGTGTTCGTCGAAGCGCCCGTCACGCGCGACCTGCCCGCGCGCGACCTGCTGCTCGCCATCGACCTGTCGCAATCGATGAGCGAGCGTGATTTTGTCGAGGGTGCAACCGGCGAGCACATGGACCGGCTCACCGCGGTGAAGCACGTCGTCGCGGATTTCATCGCGCGGCGCAAAGGCGACCGCATCGGCCTCGTGGTGTTCGGCGACGGCGCGTATCCCCAGGCGCCACTGACGCTCGATCACGACAGCGTGCTCACCCTGCTCGACGCGATGCGGATCGGCATGGCGGGTCCGCGTACGGCGATTGGCGACGCAATCGGCCTCGCGGTCAGGCTGATGGAGAACACGCCCGCGCAGGAGAAAGTGCTGATCCTGCTGACCGACGGCAACGACACCGCGAGCGCGATTCCCCCCGAGCAGGCGGCGCGGATTGCGAAACGGCACGGTATCGTCGTACATACGATCGGCATCGGTGATCCGCAAACCGAAGGCGAAGACAAGGTCGATCTCGACGCGCTTGCCCGCATTGCGCAGATCACGGGCGGCAGTGCGTTTCATGCGCTAGGCCGCGAAGAGGACCTCGCAGCGGTCTATTCCACGATCGACAGAATGACGCCGGAGAAGATCAAACGCGAGGTGTACCGGCCGCAGCGCGAGTTTTATTGGGTGCCGCTCGCGCTCGCTGTGTCGCTGCTCACGCTGTATCACGTGCTGGCGTATCTGATTGCGTGGCTGCGCGCGCCGCGTCGCGTGCTGGTCGAACGGAAGGAGGCGTGAGATGACGATCGATCTCACTGCATTCCATTTTTTGCGACCGCTCTGGCTGTTGCTGCTGATCCCGGCTGTGCTGCTGCCGTTCGCGTGGTTGCGGCGCAACGATGTGCGCGCGCGATGGCGCGCCATCATCGCGCCGCCTCTGCTCGAACATCTGATTGTCGGCGAGAAAGCGCAGCGCGGCGTGCGACCTGTGCATACGCTCGCCGCGCTGATCGCGCTCGGCGCGGTTGCGGCTGCCGGGCCGACGTGGCAGGAGGAGCGGCCTCCGTTCGATCAGGACAAGGCGCCGCTGGTCGTTGTGTTGGAACTCGCGCGGTCGATGGATGCAAGTGATGTCGCGCCGAGCCGCATCGAACGCGCGAAGCAGAAGGTGCTCGATCTCGCTGCCGCGCGCAAGGGCGCGCGCACCGGGCTGGTGGTGTTCGCGTCGAGCGCGCATCTGGTAGTGCCGCCGACTGAAGATCCCGCGATGCTTGAGCTATACGTCCCCGCGCTCGCGCCCGAGTTGATGCCTCGCGACGGCAGGAATGCGGCAGCCGGCCTCGCGATTGCCGAGCAGATGCTGCAAAAGGAACAGGCGGCGGGAACCATTGTGTTCGTGAGCGACGGCTTCGACGAGAGCGGCACCGACGCATTTTTGCGCATCGCCAAGCAGACGAAACACCAGTTGTTATGGCTCGCTGTGGGGACCGAAAACGGCGGCCCGGTTCGCGACGCG